>JAJYXI010000053.1 GCA_021791055.1 Nitrospirota bacterium
CCGATGAGTTGCTTCAATAACACTGAAAGCATTGAAAGGATAGTCTATGCTGTTATGAGCCACTTGAATGATACATGGGGAAGAAAACCCTTAAAAGAATTTACACATAAATCTTGACACTACCTTGTCACTGGGACATCTTTACTGATTTTCGGGTAAAATAATACATCAAAATCAATAATAATTTATGGAGAATGTATGAAGAGGATTGCAAACTTTTTATTTGAGGCAGGAATGCTCAAAAGGACGCCACGGACAGGTTTTCAGTTTTTAGGCTCAGGGGCTGAATCAGTCGCAGAGCATATATTCAGGACGGTATATATCGGATATACCCTCGGACGAATGACAAAAAATGCTGATACGGACAAACTTATCAAGATGTGCCTGTTCCATGACCTTCACGAGGCTCGAACCGGAGACCTGAACTATGTGAACAAAAAATATGTAAAAGCAGATGAACATAAGGCAATCAATGACCTTGCAGAAACTCTGCCATTCGGAGAAGAGATAAAAGGACTTATCCTTGAGTTTTTAGAAGGAAAGACCCTCGATGCACAATTGGCATATGATGCCGACCAGCTCGAAATGATACTCGCACTAAAAGAATACAAAGACCTCGGCAATAAATATGCGGATGAATGGCTCGATTTTGCAATGAAGCGCCTCAAAACAGATATTGCACGGGAGCTTGCAGAGACAATCCTCGAAACAGACTCATCCCTGTGGTGGTTTGAGGACAAAAGCGACTGGTGGGTGCACGGGTCAAAAGATAAGAAATAAGACATGGTAAGACTGACTTTTTACTATAAGACCGGATGCTGGTTTTGCGATATGGCAGAGGAGATGCTGAACGGGCTCAAGGAAAAGTACAACATCGAAGTTAATAAGGTCGATATAACTTCTGACGATGCGCTTTATGAACTCTATAGGTTCGACATCCCTGTATTTGAATTCAAGGACGGCTCAACCCTTCACGGACGTATCAGGAAGAAAGACCTGCTGGAAAAATTCGAAGAAAATAAAGGCTAAATCGCCTTTCTCAGCCGCTCAGCAACCGCATCGATAAACTCTTCAGTCAATGCATATTTCGTTACAGGCGGCTCTGCAATGAGCATCAGGTCTTTTGTCATAATGCCGTTTTCCACTGTTTGGATAACAGCATTTTCGAGAGTCTTTGCAAATTTGACCACATCAGGCGTATTGTCAAGTTCTCCCCTCTTTGCCAAAGCGCCTGTCCATGCAAAGATAGACGCAATTGAGTTTGTTGATGTGGGATTGCCTTTCAGATATTCATAATAATGTCTCACTACTGTTCCGTGGGCTGCTTCATACTCATACTTGCCGTCAGGCGATACAAGAACCGATGTCATTAGCCCAAGGCTTCCGAAACCGGTTGCCACCATATCAGACATTACATCGCCGTCATAATTCATGCATGCCCAGAGCATACCGCCCTCTGATTTTATCACCTGCGCAACAGCGTCATCAATAAGCAGGTAACGATAATGAATTCCTGCATCCTCAAATTTATCCTTAACATTTTCCACTTCCTCGGCAAATACATCCCTGAAAAAGCCGTGATATTGTTTAGAGATTGTATCTTTTGCACCGAACCATAGGTTCACCTTTTCGCTGAGCGCATAATTTATACATGATTGTGCAAAGCTCCTGACGGACTTTTCTGTATTGTGCATTCCCATAATTACGCCTTTGCCCTTGAAGTCATGAATCTTCAATACAGTCTTTTCACCGCCTTCTTCGGGAGTGAAGACAATCTCTGCAGTGCCGGGCCTGTCAATGACCATTTCTACATTTTTATATATGTCTCCGTATGCATGGCGTCCTATAATAATGGGCTTGTTCCATTTGCGGACAGCAGGAGGGATGTTCTTTATGATTATGGGCTTCCTGAATACCGTACCGTCTAATATTGAACGGATTGTCCCGTTGGGGCTTTTCCATTGCTGTTTGAGATTGTATTCCTTTACTCTTGCTGCATTGGGTGTTATGGTGGCGCACTTAACACCAATACCGAACTCCTTTATGGCATATGCTGCTTCAACAGTAACCTTATCATCGGTCTCATCCCTGTGCTTTATGCCAAGGTCGTAATATTTCAAATCAATATCCAGAAAAGGCAGAATCAGCTTTTCCTTTATGAGATGCCATATAATCCTGGTCATTTCATCGCCGTCTATTTCGACAATGGAATTTTTCACCTTAATCCTGTCAGACACTTCTCCTCCTCTGTTAAAAAGATATAGCTGATAATTTAAATTTAATGCCGTAAAGTTGTCAAACGACAAAAATTGATGATTTCGACTTCAGGAACGGGTAATCCCAGACAGAGCCTTTTCCATGTCAAAAAGCATTTCATCCGTGGATTCGTAAAACACATCCGCTCCATTGGAGAAGTGCAGAAGGATATAATTTAACTCATCCGGAATATAGGGATAAACCTTTTTAAGGTTTGAAATGCGATTATGAAATATGATATTTGTATCCCTTTCATTTATTGAATTCAGAATATCCGGCCTGTCTGCAAGGTTTTGTATAGTCACATCGCCTCCGCCCACCAGAAATATAAGGATATTGCCGAGGCCGAACAGATCATAGCCGAATTTATTTTCGCCGTGGTAATAGTTAAAATCAAAGTCTATCCATTTATAATCCCCTGTCTTGCTGTCCTTGAGTATATGATCTCTCCTGATATCGCCGTGCTTTTCACCGTGATTGTGGAGGAATCTGACAGCATCTATTATTCCCATGTATGATTTTAAAAGGGATGGAAGGTCTTCATAAAAATATTCTTCATGGGGTTTATTAATTGAAAATACGAGATCGCTTAGTGTCTTGCCGCGGATATAATCGATGACGCGTATGAGGTTTCCAACAGAGTCCTCAACAGAAAACCCCTGCATGAAATTAGGCTGCCCTCTTACCAGATCAAGGATGCGGGCCTCTTTCTTAGGGCTTCTGAAGCATTCAAATGATATGCCTCCGACCTTTGCAGTAAACCTTTCCCAGAAAACCAGTTTTATGATCTTTGTCTCACCGGTTATGAGGTCTATGGCCCTCTTGACCCAGAACTTGGGCTGCTCGTCAATACCGAATCTGCCTTCCTTCTCCACATTTCTGATGAGATAAGGCCTACCCTCAAATATTGCCACATCGTCATAATCCACCCTGTAAAAATCCGTAGTGTCTGTGACAATTCGGAATCTTTTTGGTATGCGCTCGGGCTCAAGCCATCTGGACATCAAATTTCTCAAGTCATCTTGTGTGAAGTCGTCCATTTTCAAATTTTACATCTTTTTATGGCATCTGCAACCTTTGCGACCTTTGCCATCTCCTTCACATCATGCACCCTGATAATATTAGCACCGTTGAATATGGAAATGGCCACAGCAGATGCAGTTCCTTCAAGCCTTTCAGAGGGAGGGACATCGCCTAAGATTTTGCCTATAAATGCCTTTCTCGACACTCCAACGGCAACAGGCCTTCCGAGGAGTGTAAATTCCTTAAGATTTTTTATAATCTCGAGATTATGCTCAAAGGTCTTTCCAAAACCGATGCCGGGGTCAATAATGATCCTATCCTCTAAAATACCACAATTCCGAGCAAGCAGAATGCTTGCCCGGATGTAATCCATAATCTCAGGAATTAATGCCTCATAAACAGTGCTCTGCTGCATATCCTTGGGCCTTCCCTTTATGTGCATGATGATTACCGGAACTTTGTATTCAGCCACAACCTTCGGCATGTCAGGGTCAAACCTCAAACCGCTTATGTCATTGACCATGGATGCACCTGCATCGAGGGCATGCCTTGCAACCGCTGCCTTATATGTATCAATGGAAATGGGAACCTTTATTTCTTTTGAAATTGCCTTTATTGCAGCTATTGTGCGTCTGATTTCTTCTTCGACAGGGACGGGCTCAGATCCCGGTCTTGTGGATTCTCCGCCGATGTCTATGATATCCGCGCCGTCTTCTATAAGCCCGAGTGCACGCTCGACAGCTTTTTTTTCGTTAAAAAAAAGGCCTCCGTCAGAAAATGAATCGGGGGTGACATTAAGCACCCCCATAATGTAGGTTTTTTTAGAAAAGTCTAACGAGAAGTTTGACCACTCGATTTTCACGCCTCAACAGCTCTTGCCTCTTCCATCAGTTTATCTATGTCGTGCCCTTCCATGGTCTCTCTCTCAAGAAGGGCGTGTGCAAGGGAATCAAGCAGGTCATAGTTGTCATGCAAAATCTTCTTTGCCCTTTCGTATGCACCTGTTACTATTCTTTTTATCTCTTCATCTATATCCACTGCAGTCTTTTCGCTGTAGTCCTTATGCTTTGCTATTTCGCGGCCGAGGAATATCTGTTCATCCTTCTTCCCAAAGGTAAGCGGACCGAGCTTCTCGCTCATGCCCCATTCCGTGACCATCTTCCTTGCGAGCTCTGTAGCCCTTTCAAGGTCATTTCCTGCGCCTGTAGTCATGTGGTGGAGGGCTATCTCCTCTGCAGCCCTTCCGCCTAAAAGCACATTCAGGGTCTTTTCGAGATAATCTCTTGAATATGTATACCTGTCGTCTATCGGAAGCTGCTGCGTAACTCCAAGCGCCCTTCCCCTCGGTATGATGCTCACTTTGTGTATTGGATCGGTTCCCGGAGTAAGCTTTGCAACAAGGGCATGGCCTGCCTCGTGATAAGCAGTGTTCTTCTTTTCAGCGTCGCTCAAAACCATGCTCCGCCTTTCCACACCCATCAATACCTTGTCCTTAGCAGCCTCAAAATCGGACATATCTACTTTGTCCTTTGTCTTCCTTGCAGCAAGAAGCGCTGCCTCATTCACAAGGTTTGCAAGGTCTGCACCGGAAAATCCAGGCGTGCCTCTTGCTATCTTTTCGAGGGTAACATCTTCAGCAAGTGGTATGTTTCTTGTATGTACCTTTAGTATCTCGAGTCTTCCCTTTACATCAGGCACTGGCACAACTATCTGTCTGTCAAATCTGCCCGGTCTTAAAAGAGCAGGATCAAGGACATCAGGCCTGTTGGTTGCAGCAAGGATAATGACGCCTTCGTTCCCCTCAAAACCATCCATTTCAACAAGGAGGGCGTTCAGTGTCTGTTCTCTTTCATCATGTCCGCCGCCGAGTCCTGCGCCCCTGTGTCTGCCCACAGCATCTATCTCATCTATGAATATTATGCATGGTGCATTCTTCTTTGCCTGCTCAAAAAGGTCCCTCACACGTGATGCACCCACACCTACAAACATTTCAACAAAATCAGAGCCCGAGATTGAAAAGAAAGGCACTCCTGCCTCACCTGCAATGGCCTTTGCAAGGAGGGTCTTACCTGTGCCAGGAGAACCAACCAATAAAACACCTTTTGGAATCTTTCCTCCAAGTTTTGAGAATTTCTGTGGATCCTTGAGGAATTCAATTATTTCCTCAACCTCTGTCTTGGCCTCTTCTATGCCTGCAACATCAGCAAATGTAATTTTCACCGATTTTTCAGATACGAGCTTTGCCTTTGCCTTTCCAAAGGACATAGCCTTGTTGCCTCCCATCTGCATCTGTCTCATGAAGACAATCCAGACCAGAACCAAGAATATAATAGGTCCCCACGAAAAGAAGAAGTTTACATACCAAGGGTTCTGGTCAGGCGGCTTGGCAGTTATTTTAATATTCTTATCCCTCAACTCCTTAACAAGGTCAGGATAATTCACCGTATATGTCCTGAACTTGCTCCCGTCCTTGAATCTTCCGCTAATATAGTTTTCCTTGATAGTAACCTCATCAACCTCGCCTGATTCGACCTTTGAGATGAATTCGGAAAATATTATCTCCTTTTCGCTCTTGGGAGGGACATTGAAGAGATTAAAAAGAAGTATCATTGCCATCCCTATAAGGAGCCACACAAATAAACTCTTATACATATTTTGCCCTTTCCCTTGCATATTTTTAATATTTTAACATATTTGACTTAACTATCTCTCTCTGGATTTTAACCAGCTCTCCAATGCCCTTTTCTGATAGAGAAAGCATTGAATTGAGCATATCCCTTGAAAAAGGCTCTGCCTCTGCAGTCCCCTGTATCTCCACTATTCTACCGCTTTCTGTCATAACAACATTCATGTCAACCTCTGCAGCAGAGTCTTCAGCATAGCAAAGGTCAAGACGGGGCTCACTGTTAATAATCCCAACACTGACGGCAGCAAGATAGTCCTTTACCGGGTTTCTGTTAATCATCCCGTTTTTCAGGGCATGATACAGCGCATCATTAAGGGCAATAAATGCGCCTGTTATGGATGCAGTCCTTGTACCGCCGTCTGCCTGTATCACATCGCAGTCAATCCATACCGTCCTTTCGCCCAAAACTTCGAGGTCGACAACCGCCCTCAATGCCCTTCCGATCAGTCTCTGTATCTCCTGAGTCCTTCCTCCTACACGGCCTGATGTTGACTCCCTCATTGTCCTTGTATGGGTCGCCCTCGGAATCATCCCGTACTCTGCCGTCACCCATCCCTTTTTCTGGTCCCTTAAAAATGGAGGCACCTTGTCCTCGATGGATGCTGTGCAGATAACCCGCGTATTTCCTACTTCTATTAATACAGAGCCCTCAGCAGTTTTTATAAAATTTCTTGTTACATCCACCTTTCTTAATTCGTCATTCTTTCTTCCGTCAGGCCTCATCTTACCTCCGATCTAAATGGAGTAATGGAGCCATTACTCCAACTCTATAGTTCAATCTTAGTTATATCCTCAATTCTACTTTGCAAGAACCTCTCACCGACATTTATAAACTTTTCGGTAGAATCAGTAACAAAAAATTTCCTCCGTCCTTCGCAACTCCTAACTATTAACATCCCCATTTCAGCAAGCACATCCTTTACAACCTTTGCCGTCTCAATAGCAGAGTCAACAAGACAGACATCATTCATCACATCCTGAATCACACCCTTTAGCAGTGGATAATGTGTACATCCAAGCACAAGGGTATCAACTCCCTTGTCCATTATATCCTTCAGATATCTTTCTACTACAAGCCGGGCTATAACACCAGATGTCCAGCCCTCTTCGACAAGTGGGACAAACAAAGGACACGGCAGTCCACATACCTCAATATCTCCATCCAGTGATTTTATGGCCCTCAGGTAAGAGCTGCTTTTGATGGTCGCCTCTGTCCCTATTATACCTATTTTTTTATTCTTTGTGGAATTCACAGCAGCCCTTGCACCCGGCTCTATAACTCCTATAACAGGGATAGGAACTTTTTCCCGTATTTTATTAAGGCTAATAGCAGACACCGTATTACAGGCAACTATCAGAAGTTTTATATCCTGTCTTAAAAGAAATTCTGTGCATTCGAAAGAATAACGGGTTACTGTCTCAGCCGACCTTATGCCGTATGGAACCCTTGCGGTATCTCCAAGATAGATGATATTTTCAGCAGGCAGTATCCTGCCGACCTCTTTTAAGACCGTAAGTCCGCCTACTCCTGAGTCAAAAATACCTATGGGATTGTTTTTATCCATTATAACTTACCTATTGAACATAGCAGGTATGCGTGCGGTAAAAAGATTTACAAGCACCACCCCTTCAGTCCATAAAGACTTGAGAAATGGCCGCCTATGCTCTCTATCTCCTTTCCATCTATTAACAAACGAATATCCTCTATCCCTGCAATATTTGCAACAACAGTATCAAACATTGATTTGAGAAGATAATATTCCTGTCTTGCATCTCCAGAGAAGTTTCTCCTGAATTCCTCTGACAGATCTATGTAAAGAACACTATTCCTGTCCCTGTAAACCCCGAGCAGTTTTGTATCCTTCGGCCCTCCTTTTAATCCCTTCAGATATTCTGCCATCACTACTTCTGCCATCGCCACAGGCAGCGGTTTGTTTTGAACAGTCTTCTCCTCGGCAACAATTCCGTCTTCCGATGGATAAAATATCTTTACTGTAATCGTATCCTCGGTTATCCCGAAATGCTCCTGACTTCCGGGTGCAGCTTCTTTCAGCTCTATCAATGGACTTTCCGCTTTTTCAGACGGAGACTGGTAGTATCTCGTGAACAGCCATCCGGAAAGCACCGCGACAAGAAGAACTATAATGGCAATCGCTATATTTCTTTTATTTTCCACCACTCGCACCCTGCCCTTTTACCTTAGACCCTATTGATGCGATACCTTTCAATATCGCATTTACCAACCGTTCCTTTGTCTTTTTGTCGTAATTGAACTTCTCCGGATTAGGAAGCTCAACCAGAAAAGCAGGCGAATTAACATAAGCTATGACAGATACAGGCAGCCTCTCACGCCTTACATTCACGCCGAAATCATTCTTGATATTATCTGCTACGGCATTTGCGATATCTTTATCAATATCCTGTCCTGTTGCCTTTTCTGTCTGGAGCTGGTTCTGACCTGTAATCTTAGGCGCATAATATATTCCGAATTCATTTTTAGAAGACAAATGTATGCTGATAAAGATTTCCGGAGACTTCTGATTTGCTGCCTTGATCCTATCTTTTATCGAGAGTACCTGGTCGCCCTTTCTTGTAAGGAATACCTTCTTCCCCTTTTTATCGAGAGCATTTCCAAATTCCTTCGCAAATGACATTGCAATGTCCTTTTCTGCAAAATTTTTACCCCGAATACCGCTGTCATATCCGCCATGACCCGGGTCTATCATGAATGTCTCCATCGGGATAGAACTGCCCTCGATCTGGGTATCCATGAAAGCCTTTTCTTCTTTTGTCGGCTTGCTGACATAGGCGTCTATGACAAGCCTTGCCGGTGTTGAAAGCTTTGAAACATTTATATCATCAAGGTTCTCCACAGTAATTGCACAACTGCTGCCTTTTACGCCAACTCGAACCCCTGCCGCTATTTCAAGGGGTGCCTCGCTTCTCAGAATGCCTTTCTCCGGTGTTTTAAAAGAGGCTGGAGCCTGAAAATCAACCTTGATGATATTATTGCCTGTAAGTATCACAGAGGCCTTTTGTACATGTTCCTCTGTCGTGGAAAAAACAATCCTGACGAAGTTAGAGTGCTTACCTATTTTAATGGTTGCCGTTACAGGCTCTCTGCCGGTCTGCGCAGAAGAAGAAACATCTGCAAAAGTTCCGCAAAAACAAAAAATTAACAGCAAAAAACCGGTAATAAATGTCCTTCTATTCATATTTTAAAAGAATACAGGATGAAACAAATAAGATGCAAGCTTGAAAAATGTAATCGTTCACTGGAGAATGACAGGCAGGCTCATGCCTTTATAGCGGTTACTTGAAAATAATATGCCTCATGTTTTAAAATGTAATTGAGATTAAGTTGCAATTTGGAGGATAGCTTGCACGAACATAAACCAAGAAAGCAGAGCGGTAATTTGGAAAAAATTGCGCTCATCGGTAATCCCAATGTGGGCAAAAGCGTAATATTCGGCCTGCTGACAGGCAAATATGTGACAGTATCAAATTATCCCGGAACCACTGTGGAAATAACGCAAGGCAATATATCCCTGAATGGGAAAAGATTATTGCTCATAGACACGCCAGGCGTGAACAGCCTTATACCCATGAGCGAAGACGAGAAGGTCACAAGGGACATACTTCTCTCGGAGGCACCTTCAACAGTGGTACAGGTGGGAGATGCAAAAAACTTGAAAAGGACGCTCCTGATAACCCTTCAGCTTTCTGAGATGGGTTTTCCAATGGTTCTTGATCTCAATATGATTGATGAGGCCATGGACAGGGGAATCTCCATAGATATAGAAAGCCTTAAAAACATGCTCGGCATTAATGTAATAAGCACCATAGCACCCCAGAGAAAGGGCATAAAGGAGTTAAGGGAAGCCATACCATCTCCGAAGTGTCCCACAACCAGGATAAATTACAATCCTGTAATCGAAGATTATATCGGGAAGATATCGAAGCTCCTCCCGTCAACAAGCATTTCGCAACGTTCCCTCTCTGTGATGATACTCTCTGAAGATGAGAGCCTCAGGGACTGGCTTAAGGTCAATATTAAAGAAAATACCCTATCGGAAATAGAAAGGCTGAGGGATGAATGCAAGCTGAAGTTTAGAGATTCCGTCGGATATCTGATAAATAAGACAAGGATCGAGGCAGCAGAGGAAATTGCCAGCAGGGTCATAAAAAAGGTGGGGCCTGAAGGCGGAAAATTACTGAATTTTATCGGCAGGATCAGCATGCATCCTGTTTATGGGATTCCGGTTTTACTGGCGGTATTGTACGGGTTTTACGAATTCGTGGGAGTTTTTGGAGCAGGCACACTTGTAGACCTTGTAGAGGAAAACATATTTAACAGCTATATCAATCCGGCAGCAACAAAAGTAGTTAAACTCCTTATCCCGATAGAGTTATTACAGGAATTGTTGGTAGGAGAATACGGGCTTATAACTGTGGCTCTGACATATGCTATTGCCATCATACTTCCCATCACGGTCACTTTTTTTATAGCCTTTGCACTCCTTGAGGACAGCGGATACCTGCCGAGACTCGCCATTATGAGCAACAGGATATTCAATATTATCGGATTGAATGGCAAGGCAGTTCTTCCCATGGTCTTAGGCCTTGGGTGCGGGACAATGGCGGTAATGACATCAAGGATTCTGGAGACAAAAAGGGACAGGATAATCACAACATTCCTTTTAGCCCTCGCCATACCATGTTCTGCCCAGTTGGGCGTCATATTAGGGATGCTCGGCGCCCTTTCCTTAAAGGCAACAATAGTCTGGGTATCAAGCATTTTAATAGTCCTGTTTATTTCAGGATTCCTTGCATCAAAGATAGTTTCAGGGGAAAGGACAGAATTCTTCCTCGAAATACCCCCTATCAGGATACCAAATCTGATGAACATTGTTGTAAAAACAATCGGCAGAGTAGAGTGGTATCTGAAAGAAGCAGTGCCGCTTTTCATACTCGGCACATTTATTCTTTTTGCCCTTCATAAATTCAATCTCCTTATTTTCCTTGAAAGGATTACATCTCCTGTGATTGTAAATCTCTTAGGGCTTCCTGCAAAGACAGCAGAGGCATTTATCCTCGGATTTCTGAGAAGGGACTACGGCGCAGCAGGATTATTCACGATGGCGCAGGAAGGCCTTTTAACGCCTGTACAATCCATTGTAAGCCTTGTAACAATAACGCTTTTTATTCCGTGTCTTGCCAACTTCTTCATGATTATAAAGGAAAGAGGCATAACAACAGCCCTCTGGATTATAGCCATAGTATTTCCAACCGCATTCTTATTCGGAGGACTGCTTAACTGGATATTGAGGTATTTCAATATAAGTTTATGAGTGGATGAGTATATGGGTATATGAGAAAAATTTTTACTCATTTACTCATCAACACATTTACCCATTAACGCTGGAGGAGTCGTGGAAAAACAAAAATTCAGAGAGTTCCTGACAACGAAAAGGCTCAAGCTGACAAAAGAGCGCAATGAAATACTTGATGAAATATTAGACATGAAAAAACACTTTGACCCGGAAGAGCTATTTGTCAGGCTTAAAACAAAGGGATCAAAGGTATCGAGGGCGTCTGTTTACAGAACAATACCGCTCCTTATAGAGAGCGGCCTCCTCGAAGAAGTCGAGAGGATAGACAGGCATGCGCATTATGAAAGGGTTTCCGAGGATCGACACCATGATCATATGATCTGCATAAAATGCGGAAAAGTAATAGAATTCTACTCCCCTACCCTCGAGATGCTGCAAGATGAGATATGCCAGAAGGAAAAGTTCAAAGGCATCAGGCATACACTTGAGATATTAGGATACTGCGAAAAGTGCGGGTGATAGGTTATAATCAAATCATGTCAACGGTGCTGCTAATAATATTATTTGCATTTATATTGAACATCCCCTTCGGCTATTTCAGGAGTCGCTCAAAGAAATACTCTCTGAAATGGTTTATTTACATACATATGCCTGTTCCTATTGTTGTCATTGCAAGACTTATCTCCCATACAGACTATAAATTCATACCCCTTTTCATAATGGCTGCCGTCATCGGACAGTTCTTCGGCGGCAAACTGGAATTCAACTAATGCTCGCAAGCTATCTAATAAAACCGGGAACAGTCGAATTAAAAGAAACTGCTGTGCCCAAGCCCTCTCAGGGAGAAGTGCTGGTTAAGATTAAGGCCGCCCTCACCTGCGGGACGGATTTGAAGGCTTTTCTGAGGGGACATCCCATGATACCGATGCCGGGTGTATTCGGCCATGAGTTTTCAGGGGTTATTACAGAAGCCGGAAAAGGGGTCAAAGGATTTAAAGCCGGAGATGAAATAATGGCGGTTCACAGCGCTCCGTGCCTTAAATGCAGATATTGCAAAAAAAAGCTTCACAACCTCTGTGAAAATATAATGAACACAAAGGTCTTAGGCGCCTTTGCTGAATACATCCTGTTGCCGGCGCATATAGTCAAACAAAATCTCTTTCACAAACCCGCAAATCTGAGTTTCGAAGAGGCGGCATTACTAGAGCCCCTTTCATGTGTGGTTCATGGTATGCATGGATTAAACATTAAAAAAGGGGACAGGGTATTGATAATCGGCACAGGGCCGATAGGACTTCTTCATCTCTCACTGGCAAAATTGAAAGGGGCAAAGGTCATCATTACAGGATTGGAACATGAAAGACTTAACCTTGCCAGGAGCCTTGGAGCGGATGTGACCGTATTGCCGTCAGAACTTATCAGTGCCATAGATGAATTCACTGATAACCTCGGTGTGGATTTTGTCTTTGAGTGTACAGGACAGATAGATGTCTGGGAGACTTCTGTAAATTATGTGAGAAGGGGAGGAACAGTTATTCTCTTTGGAGGAGTGAAAAAAGGGACAATCGTGACATACGATACATATAGACTTCATTACGATGAGATAACATTAAAAGGGGTATTCCACTTTACTCCCCATGATGTGAAAACCGCCTACAATCTTTTAAAAGACACCCTTAACCTCTCTCCTCTTATAAGCGGCAGTTATCCCTTAAAAGACCTGCATATAGCACTCAATAAGCTTTCAAAAGGCGAGGGGATAAAATATGCGATTATTCCTTAATGGGAAATGGGACGGTTCTAATTTATTCCGCTCGCCTTTTTCGGCCGCCCTACCGTCCGTATCACGGCTGAAACTTTATATTTTGTCCCCACTTTTTTGATAAAGGCTTCATTCCCATAGACCGTCCTTCTGTCCATCTCTCCCTTCATTGCATCCTTGTCCCTGAGCATCCCCTTTACCAGTTCCCTGTATTTTTTGCGTCTCTCGCTTTCATCATCAGACAGTGTTCTATAAATTGGATGTTCGTCTATTATTAAATCGATCTTCCCATAGGCATATGCAGAGTAACTGCTCCATCTGTATTGCTTAGGATCATTAACTATTTTTGCCCGAACAGGGTTCAGCTCCACATAGCTTCCGCAGGCAAGCAGATAGTCGTCTTTTGATATTATGATGCTCTTGTATCTGTCCTGCCAGAAATGACCGATGTGCCCGTATTTGTTTTTATAATATTGCGCATAGGAGAGGTTTATCACTTTCATCATCTCGGCAAGACTTCCACCTTTTTCTGTGGGCTCAAGCACGAGATGCACATGGTTTGTCATTAATACATAGTGATAGAGCTTGAATTTGTATTTATTCTTGCATTTTGAAAGCAGTTCGATATACTTCCTGTAGTCATACTCATCTTTAAAAACATCCTGTCGATTATTTCCCCTCGTTAGGACATGATATACATACTCTCTCGGCGCTATCCTCGCTATCCTCGGCATAGTGCAACAATATCAAAAGATAATCTTTTTTGTCAATTAATTAGAACCGTCCCTATTTTTCTATTCGCTATTTTTCTATTCTCGTTGCTCAGCGATCCGCCAAAGTAGCGCGGCAGTGCCTTGCCTCCCGGAAAATAACCGAAGGCACCAAGCGTATGTAAATCAACTCGCCGACCAGTTCCACAAGCGTTTGGGTCACAATTACGGCAGACGCCAGAATCCAAGCGTCCGGCAAAGCCAGAGCAAGCGGAAGCACCACCAACGAATTGCGCGTCCCCGCGCTGAAGATCAGCGCTCTTCCCGCTTGCGTATCCAGGCGAAACGCACACGCCGTCAGGCGGGCGAGAAACGGCATGATGGCCATGAAGGCAACATAGACCGGCACAGCTTGGCTGACTAGCGGGAGGGATTCTTCGATTCTGCCAATTTGAGATGCAACAACGAGAAACAGGGTAACCGCCATGAATGGCACCGGAAGCCACGCGGTTGCTTCAAGCCATCTTGCGCCGCTGCGGCGGCGCTTCGCCCAAAACTCGGTCACTAAGGCAAGCCCTAGAGGCAAAACGATGAGCACAAGAAAAGCCTCCAGAAATGGCCCGGCGCTCATGACCTGTGCGGCCTGCCCGCCCATGAAAAGCCACAGATAGACGGGTAGCAGGAGCATCTGGGCGAGAAGCAACAAAGGTGTGGAGGCAAGAACTAGCCGTGCATTTCCACGGCCGAGGTGAGTAAAGACAATAACATAGTCAATGCAAGGGGTGAGCAGAACGAGATATACCCCGAGTAGCAGCGGCGGGTGTTGAGGCAGAAGGCGCGACAGCAACCAGACCAGGATGGGGACGATGAAAAAATTAACCGTCAGCAGTGCGGCGGTAAACCGCCGATTGGAAAATGCTTCGCGCAGATGAAGAAACGGAATCTGGGCAAACATTCCGTAAAGCAACACCGCAAGCACTGGGGAGATCAGGAATTCCAGGCTCACGCCAAAAGTCGGGCGCCACAACCCAAGCCCCGCCCCGATAGCCAAGGCCACGGCGTATAGCCAGATTTGATTCTCTTCTAGTTGCTCTCTTGACACTGTGCTTCCTTAAAACGCATAACGCAGAGTTCACCGGCGCGCCGCTTTTGCGCGTCCGGTGGAACGACGTGATACTTATTAAGGCCTCCTAAATCATAGCGCAAAGCGATATGATTAACAATCCCAAAAAACATTCACAAGGAGGCCTTATATGAGATTTTACACCAAACAGCACGAATTTTACTGCGGAATTGATTTGCACGCAAAGACCATGTATTTGTGCATTATCAATCAGGAGGGCGATATATTACTTCATCGCAACATGAGAACCGATCCGGAAGTCTTTCTGAGAGCAATTGCTCCTTACCGGCAGGACATCGTTGTTGCCGTTGAGTGCATCTTCACATGGTACTGGATTGCCGACCTCTGCGATAGAGAGCATATCCCCTTTGTTTTGGGACACGCTCTTTATATGAAAGCCATCCATGGCGGCAAGGCAAAGAATGACAAGATAGATGCCCATAAAATAGCGGTTCTTCTGCGAGGCGGCATGATGCCAATGGCATATGTATATCCCCCGGAAATGCGTTCTACCAGGGACTTACTCAGAAGAAGAATGCATCTTACAAGAAAGAGGGCAGAGCTTTTAGCCCATGTCCAAAACACCAATCACCAGTATAATCTGCCGGACATAGGAAAAAGGATTGCCAAGAAAAGCAACAGGGTGGGAGTTGCAGAAAGGTTTCCTGATGAAAGCGTCAGAAAAAGTATCGAACTTGACCTCAATCTTCTAAACTACTATGATCAACTTCTCCTTCATCTGGAACATGAGTTATCCCTCATTGCCAAGACCCATGACGCGGACTCTTATTTCCGCCTTCGTTCAATTCCTGGAATTGGAAGAATCCTCGGTCTGGTGATTCTCTATGAAATACATGACATTAATAGATTTGAAAGGGTTCAGGATTTTGTATCCTATTGTCGTCTGGTCAAATCAGCTAAGGAATCGGCAGGCAAGCGTATGGGCAGTTCCGGTAAAAAGATCGGCAATGTCCATTTGAAATGGGCATTTTCTGAAGCGGCAGTGCTTTTTCTCAGAAGAAACACTGATGCGAGAAAATACAGAGAGAAACTTGCAAAAAAACACGGAAAGGCAAAGTCTCTAACCATTCTGGCTCATAAGCTTGCCAGAACCGTTTACTATTTATTGAAACGCAAAGAGGTATTCGATATGAACACATTCTTTCAAAGATAAAAGACTCCGGGCGAGCCTGTTCGTCTAACTGGAGCCATAAGGGTAAATTCCGGTAAATGCTTGCAAACAATACGTATATGGCATTGACCATGAAAGATGAGCATTATGGAATGCTGTGCCCGGCGCCAATTGCTTTGATTAGGACGCCCGGAAACAAATATACACGATACACGGAAAAAGGTTGTTTTGCAGGGTCTGCCCCTTACCCGAGCCCGTAGCTAACTGGCAACAGCCTCTGTGCTGTCAGCCGCTTGTTTTGATTGGGACGGCATAAGGGTACAGATTCGTTTCTTGGCCGCAGGGATAAAAGGGCCATGCCTTCCCTGCTGTTGTCCCGAATGCTTTCGGGACTATCGAGCCACGATAAGTGTTTGGTGCAGACTTCTGTCTGATACCGTATGGAGAAACCAAGTCAGAGCTGCTATGCAATCTGAACGGTATCGTTAAAAAATTAAGGAACGATTTTTTCTTATCGTTTCCGTTTAGGAGCGCTTTTGCCCTTGACAACCGGAGGCCTTATAAGTGTTAGGTGTCATTTTCAAGTTCTTCTATCAGGTTATAGAACCGCCACTCATAGTAACTCGCTATAAATATAAGAGTAGAGGCAATAGTAAATATAACAACACTCCCAAACATCGTGTAAATGCAGTAATCCGGAATCGGATTATATGACTTGAAGATCACTGCCAAAAGAATTATCGCGATTGAATACATGACATAGAGACCTTGCCATAGTCTAAATCTTTTATTCTCATTAATACGTTGTGGAAGTAAAACTCTAAAATACTTTAACTGAATATTGTCAATAATTGCGATTAAGCCTTTATGTTTATTCTCCCAATGCGCAGCGACCTTCTTCCGTATTTCATTTCTCCTCTTTTCAAGAGGTCTAAAGAATGAAAAATGCAGCGCAGTATATAAAGTTACATAGAGCGCTACGATTGTGCCCGGAATGTATAAGAGAAAGTTAAATAAAAAATCAGTGTTGTTCACATGCCCTCCGTACTTTCTATCTTCTCCTCTTCATATCGAATTCCCCGTTTTTCACACCTTTGAGAAACGCATCCCATTCTTCAGCAGTAAATGTCAGAACATGTCCATTGCTGTCGTTTGTGTTTATAACATATACACTTGATTCCTTTAGACATACACCCAGGCAATGTTTACCATAGTCCCCGCTAAAGGAACTCTTTTTGAACTTTTCCACATTGCCATTAACTATTCTTGTAACAATCTTAGTATTCATCTTACTTTTCTCCTTTCTATCTCACCTAACGGATGCAGCTGAACTGCTGCCCGCAGGGCAGTCTGTTCGAGCGGATTGTTCCAGAGCGCGAGTCAGCGCGCGAGGGAACGATTTTAATCCGCGAGGCAGTTCAGCTGCATCCGTTCCCGAGACGCGCAGCGTCTCGGGAACGTAGAAGTCACTGACGAGTGCCATGTAAGACTTCAACCAGCTTAAAACCAGTTTGCACGTCACAAATCAAACACATGCTCAAAAAGTGCCATGTGGCACTCGTTCATGTGCACTGATTGGTTAGCCGTTCATTTATAATTTTTTTATTTCTAACAGTTTGAGTTACTTGTAAATATCCCCTCTTGGCCCTATCGCTTCAATAAGAATTGTTTTGTCTTCTACGTTAACTCTGTAAACGATTCTCAAATTACCTACTGCATATCTGTATTTCCCCTCATGTGTTCCTCTAAGTCTTTTAATATGTGGCCCCTCAAGTGGATTGTTACTCATTACTTCAATGGCTTTATTTATCCTTTTTGCTGTCTTATCATCAAGGCTTTCATAATACTTGACTGCCTTTTTGTGAGGGGAAACTTTATACATTGCGTTTCACTTTTTCCCAAGGAACAAACTCGTCAAGTTTACCTTTTTTTATAGCCTTCTCCGCTTCCTCTATTTGTGCCATAAGCTCACGACTGGATAGTATTTCAAGGGTTGCTTCCATTTCTTCTTTCTCTTTGAGGTAGTCTATAAAATCAATAGCCACTTTTACTTTTTCCTCTGATAGCTCATCTATCGCCTTTTTAGCTTCTTTCTTTAATGTGGCGCTTTGCATCTTTTCCTCCCTTTTATGTTAATAATTTATAGTTTAGCATATCACTATGGGATGATAGTAATTGTTTTTTTTTACGCGTAGGGGGTGACGGAAGACACGCCCTTAAAAGTTTGAACGTTAGTTTTTTCCCACCGTTGATAGCCAAAGCGGCGCACTCTGGTCACCATTAAGGCTCTCGTTTTCTTTATAAGTAATTCTTCCTCAATTCGTTGATTATTTCGAGCCCATTCATTAGTGCTTCACCTTTCTTGCCACCCCGAATCAGTTCCAAATTTGTTACTAATTTTTCGTAAAGACCTTCATAAACCTTCATTGGATCCTCTGAACTGTTTATTCCTGCTATAATCTGAGGGGCTATGTTATAATATTCATGGATTAATTGAGTTCCATTCGGTAAGTTTCGCACATACTCATCTCTGAATTGTCTCAGTTCATTCAACTCTTGACAGTTGTCTGGAAGTCCCTTAGTTTTAATACAGGCAGTAGTTAAAAAGCAACCCCCCGCTTTTTTCCTCGATACCATCTTTCCAACCAGCATCATAAGATTTTTCTGTCTTAGTTGCAGGTAAGCTTTTAGATAAAGCATGTGTAAATTCATCTAGTGGGCCAGCTTTTTTAGCATCTTCCTTGCCTTTTTCATATGCTTCTTGATATTTGTCTTTTGCCATCTTGCCTCCCTTCTTTGCCTGTTGTTTCGGCTAACGGATGCAGCTGAACTGCTGCCCGCAGGGCAGTCTGTTCGAGCGGATTGTTCCAGAGCGCGAGTCAGCGCGCGAGGGAACGATTTTAATCCGCGAGGCAGTTCAGCTGCATCCGTTCCCGAGACGCGCAGCGTCTCGGGAACATTCTCTTTTAAGTTTATTCAATATTATGATAAATTATAGAAATCAAGAGCGGGATAGTCAAGGTAAAATCATAAAATCGTGGGAAAGTGGAGGTTAAATGCAATATAATAATGTCATATCTCTTATTATGTTGCTGAAATGTAGTATTGTATATTAGTTATGTTAGAGTCATTTAAAAACTTTTTGTCATCAAAAAACAAGATAAACGACAAATATCTTCCGTTTTATTTAAGATGGTAACGGAAGGTTTGCGTTTCCTTGATATTCCATTAACTCAATCTATTACAAATGACCAAAAATCTCAATTTCTTAAATACTTATCCAAAACCCATGAAGACTGGCAGGTAAAGCAGGCTGATAACGCGCTTAGACTTTACAGCTATTTTCTCTCATCGCAACATTCTGATAAGGCAGGCGGCATTTCTGAAACATTGATTAATGACTGGAAGGTGGTTGAAGAAAAAACAGTAGAAGCTATCAGACTCCGTCATAGGTCTTACAGCACGGAAAAAACATACATTGCATGGCTTAGGCAGTTTCAGGATTTCGTCAAGAGCAAAGAGTTGAAAGAACTTAATGGAAAAGACCTGCAGGACTTTTTAAGCTATCTCGCGGTTGAAAGGAAGGTTTCATCATCAACTCAGAATCAGGCGTTGAATGCTATTGTTTTTGTCTATCGCCATGTCCTTGAAAAGGATATAGAAGATCAGATTAATTCTGTCAGGGCACGGCAGAAGCGCCGCCTTCCTGTAGTATTGACTGCAACGCATCTTCTTGAAAGCGGCTATGACATCAGGACAATTCAGGAACTGCTTGGACACCGCAACCTTCAGACGACTATGATTTATACCCATGTGGCTACAAAAAATATACTCGGTGTGCGGAGTCCGCTGGATAAATGAAAGTCGCAAAACTATACAGCTTTAACGACATTCGAATCGAAGACATTCCTGTTCCTCAAATCGGCCCGCGCAATGCGCTTATAAAGACAAGGGCTTGCGGCATATGCTCAGGGGATGCAATGCCGTGGTACATCGAAAAAAAAGCCCCTCTTGTTTTAGGACATGAGCCTGTCGGCGAAATAGTTGAGCTCGGTTCATTACTCCATCACTCCATTACTCCATCACTTTCTGTTGGCGACAGGGTATTTGTACATCATCACGCACCGTGCATGAATTGCAGATATTGCATGAGGGGCGACTATGTCCAATGCGAGACATGGCGCAACACAAAGATAATACCCGGAGGAATATCCGAATACATACTGATACCGGAGATAAACCTGAAAAACGATACATTGATGCTTCCAGATGATATGAGCTATGAAGACGGAACACTGATTGAGCCTACTGCCTGCGTTGTTAAGTCATTAAAGAGGGCGTCTATAAAAAAAGGTGACACCATACTCATCATCGGTCTTGGAGTCATGGGGCAGATGAATGTATTACTTGCAAGGGAATTCGGAGCAGAAAAGATTATAGGCGCTGACATGATACCGTTCAGACTTAACAAGGCGCTCGAGTTCGGAGCAGATCATGTTATAGATGTCTCAAAAGAAAATATGATTGAGGGTATAAAAAAATTCACAAACGGTTTTATGGCTGATATTGTTATTGTCAGCCCTAACAGCGCAGACGCCATGAAACAGGGAATAGAGGCAGCATCCCGAGGAGGCACGGTTATTCTGTTTACCCCTGCGAAACCGCATGAGATGTTAACCATCGACCCTAATCATCTCTATTTCAGGGATATTAACATTGTCACAAGCTATTCTTGCGGACCTGACGATACAAAAGCAGCGCTAAATTTCATAAACAAAGGCATTGTTACTGCAAATAAACTCGTTACTCACAGGTTTTCCATTGACGAGGCCGAAAGGGCTTACAGAC
This sequence comes from Nitrospirota bacterium, assembly GCA_021791055.1. Taxonomy (GTDB): domain Bacteria; phylum Nitrospirota; class Thermodesulfovibrionia; order Thermodesulfovibrionales; family Dissulfurispiraceae; genus Dissulfurispira. Next base: position 20,874 of record JAJYXI010000053.1, read on the forward strand.
TCACCGTAGAGGCAAAAGATTCTCTGAAATGCCTGATAGTCTTTGGTTAATGAGTTAATGGGTGAATGGGTTGGAAGACCTCATCTACTCATTTACTCATATGCCCATTTACTTTAAAAACTTCGATACCTCCTGTATCAGCCTGGTGACATCGAACTTAACAAGGTAGCCGTCAGCGCCAACTCCCTTTGCCTTTTCCTTGTTTTCTTCTCCGCTCAAAGAGGTATTAACTATTATAGGCAGTGCCTGCAGTTTGGCATTTGCCTTGACATTTTTCGTAAATGTAAGACCGTCCATTTCCGGCATCTCCACATCAGAGATAATAAGCTGGACAAAATTGGTAATAGGCTGGTCCCCAATCCTTTGAAGAAAATCATTCAATATATCCAGTGCCTGTTTGCCGTCCACTGCCTCTATTACATGGAGTCCGACATTTTCGAGAGTATCCTTGAGTATCTTCCTTGCTACTGACGAGTCGTCGGCAATAAGCACAGTCCCCTTAAGTTTCTTCTTCCCCACCCTTTCTATCTCCTCCAAAGCTATCTCATGCTTAGGGATAAGGCCGCCCATTTCTGAGATAACGCTCTCAAGGTCAAGAATGAGAAGGAGCGCATCGCCGTCATCGTCTATTTTTGTTACACCTGTTACCCTACCGCTGTGCTTTGCCTGAAGAAGAGATGGAGGCGGCTTTATCTGATCCCATTTAATCCTCCTAATCCTCTCCACCTCATGGACAATCATTCCCACAGTGGTCCCGAGCATTTCAAGGACTATTACCTTTAGCCTTATATCCATGTTAGAAGGAGGAGACACCTTCATCCATTTGCCAAGGTCAACAATCGGTATAACCTCTCCACGAACTTCAGCAAGCGCCTCCGCATAGGCAGGCATATCAGGCACTTTTGTAAGCGTTGGCATTGGAATGATCTCCCTAACCTTCGCAACATTTACGCCGTAATCAAGAATCTCAGGGCTGCCGTCAGGATGGGTGCCGTACATCCTGAAGACCACGAGTTCCATCTCATTAGCTCCTACCTTTAAAACCTCCGGTAAAGCTCCAACGCTCTGAGCCATATACCCTCCATTATGAAAAAATTCTGATTATTTTATTTTCGAGACTTTGTATATTTTCTTGATTGCATCCCCGCTACTATTTCCATTATAGCCTCAGGATGACACTTTTGCAAGCAAATCCTGAATTCGTATATAATCAATACATAATGAAAAGAACAAATTATAAAAATGCTCCTTCCTGCGACTGGAGGGCTCCATCAAAGGAGATGCCCGGAGAAAATAAAGACAGAATCTTCAAATACAAAGGCAATTTCAGATGGAGCGGAGTCAAAACAGAAAAATACAAACAAAAAGACGGCGGCCAAGGAAATAAAAACTGGTCTGCCATTGCAAGGAATGTGCTGATAGGGAATCATGGTGAGACATCGAAATTCCATCTCAGGTATTTTGAGATAGCCCCCAGTGGGTACAGTAGCCTCGAAAGACACAGGCATGAACATGTGGTTGTATGCATAAGGGGTAAAGGAAAGGTCTTAATTGGTGAAAAGTCTCACACCATCGGATACCTTGATACGGTCTACATAGCACCCAACACTGTCCATCAACTTACAAACCCATATAATGAGCCCTTTGGATTCTTCTGCATCGTGAATGCGAAGAGAGACAAACCAAAGACAGTGATTAGTGTCAGTGATTAGTGTCAGAAATACACTGACACTTATTTCATCCCGCAGCACTTCTTGTATTTCTTGCCGCTTCCGCAGGGACAGGGGTCATTTCTTCCAATCTTTTTCTCTTTATGCACAGGCTGCTGTGCAGAGTCACCGTCTCCACGATTATAAACAAGCCTCTGCTGGGAGCTTGCCTTTATCTCGGATTCCTCTTCATGTTTCACCTGAATCTTGAAGAGTCTCATAAGAACTTCTGTATTAATCCTTCGGGACATATCGGCAAAGAGATCAAATGCCTCCTTTTTGTATTCCACAAGGGGATCTCTCTGCGCATATCCTCTCAATCCTATACCCTCTTTTATGTGGTCGATGCCGAGGAGGTGGTCTTTCCACTGCGCATCTATAACCTGAAGGAGCACCATCTTCTCTATATAGCGCATAAACTCAGGCCCTGCTTCTCTCTCCTTGTTATCGTATGCCTCTTCCACCTTTGAGACAACAAAGCTGGACATTTTATCAAGGTCATCAAGGCTCTTAAAATCTTCTAAGTTTAAATCCACAGAGGACAGGCCGTATAAGGCATCCTTAAGTCCGTTCAAATCCCATTCACCGGCATCAGGACAGTAAACCGAGAGGAGCTCGTCAACCTCATTCTCAATCATGTCGAATATCTTGTCCTTTAATGATTCACTCTGCAATACCTCGCGCCTGAACGAGTATATTTCCTTTCTCTGTTTGTTCATCACATCATCATATTCAAGCAGATGCTTTCTTATGTCAAAGTTGTGCGCCTCTACCCTTTTCTGCGCATTTTCTATGGCCTTTGTCACCATCTTGTTTTCTATGGGTATACTCTCATCCATCTTCAATAAATTCATCAGGCCGTTTATCCTGTCAGAGCCGAATATCCTCATAAGGTCGTCTCCGAGAGATAAATAAAACCTTGAAGAACCCGGGTCTCCCTGTCTGCCTGATCTTCCTCGAAGCTGGTTGTCTATTCTCCTTGCCTCATGCCGCTCTGTACCGATTATATGAAGTCCCCCTGCTGTTAAAACCTGCTCCTTTTCCTTCTCGCATATCTCTTTTGCATTTTCATATGCTGCCTTAAAATCATCTTCTGTATATTCGTTCTTATCCTTTAACAATTCCCTCGCAAGTCCGTCAGGATTGCCGCCAAGTATAATATCCGTGCCTCTGCCTGCCATATTTGTGGCGATGGTGACAGCCTCAAACCTTCCCGCCTGCGCAACAATCTCTGCCTCCCTCTCGTGGTATTTTGCATTGAGAACAGAATGTTTTATTCCCCTCTTTTTGAGCAGATGGCCTAATACCTCTGACTTTTCTATCGATGTAGTGCCGACAAGCACGGGCTGCCCTTTCTTATGGCTTTCTTCAATATCATTTATGACTGAATTGAACTTTGCCTTTTCGGTTTTGTATATCAGATCAGGATGGTCTTTCCTCACCATCTGTCTGTTTGTGGGCATGACAACGACATCAAGATTGTATATCCTTGCAAACTCCTCTGCCTCTGTATCAGCAGTTCCTGTCATTCCTGCCAGTTTGTTGTACATCCTGAAGAGGTTCTGGAAGGTGATAGTGGCCAGGGTCTGGTTCTCGCTCGCTATCTTTACTCCCTCTTTGGCCTCGATTGCCTGATGCAGGCCATCGCTCCAGCGCCTGCCGGGCATGAGTCTGCCTGTGAACTCGTCAACGATAATAACCTCTCCGTCCTTCACAACATAATCCACATCCCTCTTGAAAAGATGGTGCGCCCTCAATGCCTGAAGCACATGATGGACAAGCTCTATATTTGAAGGGTCATAAAGGTTGCCAACGCCGAGAAGCTTCTCTACCTTTGAGCTGCCCGACTCTGTAAGAACAACATTTTTCAGTTTTTCATCTATTTTGAAATCTGCATCCGCTTTAAGGCTCGGAATTATTTTATTAACCTTATAATACTTATCGGTAGATTCTTCCGAAGGACCCGATATTATGAGCGGTGTCCTTGCCTCATCTATGAGAATACTGTCCACTTCGTCAACGATTGCATAGTTCAATTCCCTCTGAGAGTAATCAGATGAGTCATATTTCATGTTGTCCCTGAGATAATCGAAGCCGAACTCATTATTGGTGCCATAGGTTACATCAGCAAGATACGCCTCTCCCCTTGTGCACGGCCTCAGGTAATTAAAACGCTTATCATGGGAGACATATGTGTGGTCATAGAGGAATGAATTATCATGCTGTATTACGCCGACAGAGAGCCCTAAAAAGTCATAAATGACTCCCATCCACTGGGCATCCCTTTTTGCGAGGTAATCGTTAACAGTTACTACATGGACTCCCCTGCCGTCAATGGCATTGAGATAGACAGGCAGGGTTGCAACAAGGGTCTTACCTTCGCCGGTCTTCATCTCCGCTATCCTGCCCTCATGGAGAACAATGCCTCCGATGAGCTGCACATCAAAATGCCTCATGTTTAAAATACGCCTTGAGACTTCCCTTACAACAGCAAAAGCCTCATTCAGAATATCATCGAGGGTCTCCCCGGCCTCCAGCCTTTTTCTGAATTCATCTGTCTTTGCCTTTAGCTGGTCATTGTTGAGGGATGAGATTGATGGTTCGAGGGCATTTATTTCATCGACATAGTCGAATAATCTCTTTAATTCCCTCTCGTTTTTTGTGCCGAATATCTTCTTTAAAATACTTACCATAATCTATTTATACTAAACAACCTAAAACAATTTGTGCAAGCAGGCGGATTATGGTTATGGCCTTGACAAAAAATATGGTGTTTGATATGTTTTGATTATTCCTATTTCTCAGATAAAATTACTTCCCAAAAAGGAGATTTACCATGGCAAAAATTGATGCCTTTTTTAAGCTTATGCTCGACCAGGGGGCCTCTGACCTGCATATGGTTTCCGGACAACAGCCTGTCCTCCGTATAAGGGGCGACCTCGAAAGAGTACAGTTTGATATTCTGGATAACGATTCTCTAAGGGCAATGCTCTATGAAATTGCCCCTGAGGAGAAAGTCAAGGTCTTTGAGGAGACAGGAGATGTTGATTTCGGTTATGAAATCCCGGGCATGGCAAGATTCCGCGCAAACTTCTTCATGCAGAAATACGGCATAGGAGGCGTGTTCAGGCTGATTCCGAGCGAGATAATGACGATTGAACAGCTCGGTCTGCCGCCTATATGCAAAAGATTTTCGATGCTTCATAAAGGAATGGTTTTAGTAACAGGCCCAACCGGAAGCGGCAAGTCAACAACGCTCGCTGCTATGATAGATTACGCCAATAAAAACCGTAAAGACCACATCATTACTGTTGAAGATCCCATAGAGTTTGTCCACAAAAGTCAGGGTTGTGTAGTGAATCACAGAGAATTGGGTACGCATACGAAATCATTTGCCGCTGCATTAAGGGGCTCATTAAGAGAAGACCCGGACATCATCCTCGTTGGCGAAATGAGAGACCTCGAAACTATTCAATTGGCGCTTGAAGCAGCAGCCACGGGTCATCTCGTATTCGGCACGCTGCATACCACAAACGCCCCGAAAACAGTAGACAGAATAATAGATGTATTCCCTTCGCATCAGCAGGCGCAGATCAGGACAACCCTATCAGAGAGTCTGAAAGGGGTAATCGCACAAAATCTTTTCAAGAGGGTGGACAAAAAAGGGAGATGTGCCGCTTTGGAAATCCTTGTTTGCACATATGCCGTAGGAGCATTAATAAGAGAGGCTAAAACCCACCAGATACCATCGGCAATGCAGACAGGAAAAAAGTATGGAATGCAGACATTAGACGATGCAATAATGGAGCTCCTATTAAAGAAATGGATAAGCCCGGAAGATGCTTATGATAAGGCAATTGATAAACAGAAATTTGCTCAGTTCCTGAAAGAGCCTCCTCCGGAGTTTTAATTTAAACAGTAATCAAGGGAGGAATTATGAGAAAACCGGAAATAGATTACATACTCTCCACAATGCTGGAGAGCCACAGCAATGTCTCTGACCTCAACTTCACAGTGGGCAAGCCGCCGCAGGTGGAATCCTCAGGACAACTTGTTCCTGTATCCTTTGAAGGCCATGCCATAGAAGCCCTCACGCCATTTCAGACAGAGATGATCGCCCTTAATCTGATAAACTCAGACCGCCGCCTCACAGAAAACCTCATTAATGAGGGCTCATGCGACCTCTCATATCACCTGCCGGAAAAGGCAAGATTCAGGGTAAATATATTCTCACAGCGCGGCTCTTGTTCCATAGTTCTCAGACAGTTGGCCACACGCATTCCGACACTCGCTGATTTAAAAATGCCGGAAGTCTTATCGCAGATAGCAGAGGAAAAAAACGGTCTTGTTCTTGTAACCGGAGCAACAGGGAGTGGAAAATCATCCACGCTGGCAGCAGTTTTAGATATTATCAATCAAAACAAGGCTGTCCATGTACTCACACTTGAGGACCCGGTGGAGTTTGCCCATCCCCATAAAAAGGCAACCTTTAACCAGAGGGAAATGGGAATAGATTTCGATACATTCGCCAATGGATTGAGGGCTGCATTAAGACAGGCGCCAAAGGTAATCCTCGTTGGAGAGATGAGGGACAGGGAGACCGTTGAAATAGGCTTGACCGCTGCAGAGACAGGACACCTCGTTCTTTCCACGCTCCACACAATAGATGCAGGACAGACAATTAACAGGATAGTCGGAATGTTTGATCAGGAAGAAGAAAAACAGGTTAGAATCCGTCTTGCCGATACTGTAAGATGGGTTGTAAGCCAGAGGCTGTTGCCGAAAATAGGCGGCGGCAGGGTCGCAGTTGTAGAAATCATGAAGACAGGCCTGAGGGTAAAGGAATCCATCCTTAACGGCGAATCAGAAGGCAAAACATTCTATGAACTCATAGATCAAGGCGAGGCCTTCGGAATGCAGACCTTTGACAAGGCTATCATCGATTGTTATAAAGAAGGACTAATCACCGAAGAAACAGCGCTCGCATATGCCTCCAAGAAGGCAATTGTCGGCAGGGGCATTGATATGATTAAATCAGCCAAGGGTGAAAAGACAACGGATATAGAAGGCCTAAGGCTGGATAAGGATTACGAGAAAAAAGTAAAAGAGCAGCAGTTTAAACCTAAAATATAATTGAAACGAGGTGCTATTTTATGAGTCCAGAGCCAGAGATAAAGCCAGAGATAAAGATAGAAGAGTATGGCGAAGGTTTTAAAACAGTCCTGATATGCGATGACAATGCAGAGACCCTGAATCTGATAAATTATGCGTTAAAAGAACTGCAGTATAAAGTCGAGATTTCTACAGGCAGCAGCGATACCTATGAAAAGTTAAGATTTAACCAGTATGATGTGGTTGTCCTGAATGAAAATTTTGGAGGGAGCGCTCCTGAAAACAACGAGGTCTTGAAGTTCTTGCAGAACATGCCTATGAATACGAGGAGGCATATCTTCCTTGCCCTCGTGGGTCAAAATCTTAAAACACTGGATAATATGACCGCCTTTTCAAAAAGCGTTAACGCAGTTATTAATAAACAAGACCTTCCGAATCTGGTGAATATCCTGAAGAAATCAGTCGCCGATAACGATCAATTTTATAAGGTATACAAAGAAATATTGAGGAAATTGGGGAAAAGATAAGGATAAAATCTTATCTTTCCCTCCGCCAGAAAGGAAAAATTGAAGCTTTCTAAAATACTTTTTCTTTCAGCCTTCCTGCATAATCAACTGCCTGGTCTTTTACATCCTCTGCAAACTCCGCTATCTGCTTTCTCGTTTTCTTACCTGACTGCGGCGCCAAAAGAAAAGCAAGCCCTGCACCCACAAGCCCCCCTGCGAGGAATGAAAAAAGTGCAATCAACCCTGTGTTCTCATTTTTCTGCATATCAAACCTCCTTAAAGACGAGTGATAAATAGCTCATAAGCAATCTATATCACAGGATGCCGCCTTCGTCAAGGACTTTCTATTCAGGCTTGCCCGGTCTTGAATATCAAGACAGACAGCGGCGGCAATGTGAGGTTTAATGAGTATTGCCTTTTATGGCACGGCACGCTATCGGCATAAACTCCGCCTGCATTCCCGATGTTTCCTCCCCAGTATATCTCCGAATCGCTGTTTAAAATCTCCCTGTAAAAACCTCCTTTAGGGACACCTATCCTGTATCCGAACCTCGGCACAGGTGTGAGGTTGAAAACAAAGACAAGGAAATCATCATGATTCTTTGCCCTTCTGATAAAGGATAAAACACAATTGTCCGAATCATGGAAATCTATCCACTCAAAGCCATGCCAATCAAAATCAACCTCATGCATTGCAGGCTCTGTTTTATAGAGGTGGTTTAAATCAGAAACAAACCTCTGCAATTTTTTATGCGGCTCGTACTGAAGCAAATGCCAGTCAAGGGAGCTGTCAAAATTCCATTCACTCCACTGGCCGAATTCAGAGCCCATAAACAAAAGTTTTTTACCGGGATGGCCGTACATATACCCATAAAGAGCCCTCAGGTTTGCGAATTTCTGCCACATGTCACCCGGCATCTTATCGAGCATCGACCTTTTTCCATAGACAACCTCATCATGGGAAAAAGGCAAAATAAAATTTTCTGTAAAGGCATAGAGCATGCTGAATGTAAGATTGTTTGCATGATATTTCCTGTAAACAGCGTCCTTTGAAAAATATTCGAGGGTATCATGCATCCAGCCCATATTCCACTTCATGCTGAAACCGAGGCCGCCCAGATATGTAGGTCTTGAAACTCCAGTCCACGCCGTTGACTCTTCGGCTACTGTAAGTACACCTGGATGGTATTGATGGACAACCTCATTAAATTTCTTCAAGAAATCTATTGCCTCAAGATTTTCATTGCCGCCGTAAATATTGGGTATCCATTCTCCCGGCTCTCTCGAGTAGTCGAGATAAAGCATGGATGCAACCGCGTCCACCCTCAATCCGTCAATGTGGTATTTTTCGAGCCAGAAAAGGGCATTGGAAATAAGATAGTTAGCGACTTCGCGTCTGCCGTAATTGAATATAAGCGTGCCCCACTCCTTATGTTCTCCCTTTTTAGGGTCTTCATGTTCATAGAGGCATGTACCGTCAAAAAATCCGAGACCGTGTGCGTCCTTCGGGAAATGGGCAGGAACCCAATCTATTATTACGCCGATTCCACTCCGGTGGCATTTATCAACAAAATACATGAGGTCCTCTGGCTTTCCGAATCTGCTCGTGGGTGCATAATGGCCTATTGTCTGATAGCCCCATGAGGCATCGAGGGGGTGCTCTGAAATGGGTAAAAGCTCTATATGGGTATAGCCGAGTTTCTTAACATGCGGTATTAATTTATCGGCAAGCTCCCTGTATGTGAGGAATCTACTACCATCTTCAGGCACCCGCATCCATGAGCCTAAGTGCACTTCATAGATGGAAACTGGAGATTCAAACCAGTTCTTTTTTCCTCTCATCTCTATCCATTCGGCATCCTGCCATTTATGCTTGCCTTCTATGTTATATACAATGGCAGCGCTCTTCGGCCTTACCTCGAAATAAAAGGCAAAGGGGTCTGCCTTTTGCTCTTTATAGCCCTTGTATTTTGATTTGATTTCAAACTTATACAACTCGCCCTCATCAAGTCCCGGAACGAATATCTCCCATATGCCGGAATCTCCAAGAAGTTTCATTGGATGTTTTTTCCCATCCCAATGATTAAAGTCTCCGATAACACTTACCCTTTTTGCATTGGGCGCCCAGACAGCAAAGTGTACGCCCTTTACACCGCCTATTTCCACAACATGGGCGCCGAGCTTTTCGTAATTCTTGTAATGCGTGCCCTCCCCTATCAGGTGAAGGTCAAAATCTGTCAGGACTCTTTTTTTCATGTTCTCTCCTTAGTAAAACCCTAATTTCTGCAGATTATAACTGACGGTAGGGCAGATGACTTTCCCTCAGTTATAATATTCTATCACATATAAAAACGAAAACTTATTCCCAACCCAATCTGAAGGATTGGCATAACCTGTCAGCCTCGTTTATGAATTCCATTGCTACCCTTTCGTCCCTTATTACCGAAAGGACTTCATCCGAATAAATGCTTGACTCATACCAGTTAAATGATTCTGTTATTACTGTATAACCATCGAAAACTGCAAACTTATGATGCAAAGGAGAGTATATGCTTTCCCGGTAATATACCAAAACACACTCCATCCAGGCATCCTTTAGTCGCTTTACTGAGTCCTTCAATGTCCTGCGAAAATCCTTGTCCCATGGCTCTGGTAGGGGCTGTGTGTGGGCGAGCATTCCGTTCAGAATAATTCTTACCCTGACACCCCTGTTCCTTGCATTGATAAGGGCTGTTACTACATCGGTTTCATGACCATTGTGGTATGAAATGCCTGTGAGATAGTCCATATCAAACATGACTACAATTATCGAATGCCCGGCATTTTCGATCTCTGTAATAATGGCATCCTGCGGTCGGTAATAATCTCTATGCGGTGTGTAATAACTGCCGAAGCTGTAGTAGAGGTTATAGCGCTCCTGTGGATTAACATGCAGCCTCTGTATAACTCCGCCCCTTATGGCATGGTATATGTTGGAGTAAAGGAGGGCAAAATCCCTGGAATAATAAACGAGTCCGTTTTCCCAGTTGCCTCCCCAGAGATGAAAATGGAGATTATAGGAACTGGAATGAACCATCTCCCCATCGAATATAATAAACTTTGTGTGCATGCTTGATATGCCTTCCGACAGATTACACGGAGTATTATGCACAACACCATAAACAGGGATTCCGGCGTGTCTCATCTTTGCAATATTTTCTGTGCAGTTCATGGAACTTACAGAGGCCCAGTCGCCAATACACTCTACTTCGACACCATTTTTCTTTGCATATATGAGATGTTCAGCCACATGGTAGTTGTCAAAATCAAAGACGGCAATCTGTATAAAATGTCTGCCTTTCGGGTCATTCCGCTTGCGTTCTATCACCCAATCAATGTGCCTGTGGATCTCATGGATGGGATGACCGGGGTCCCAGGTATTGCCCCTCGTAAAAAAAGGGCGAATGGGCAGGTCATTATATCCGTTATTGACCTTATGGAGTGCCTGCCGGATTTCTTCCCTATTTAGTTCGTATGTAATGTAGTCATTTTTTGTTTTGAAATAGGGTTCATGAAAGTCGCTGATATCCAGCCACCCCCTGTGAAAGTCATCGAGGGTGGCAAATTTATAATCATATTGTGATGGGATCGATTTCCCGTCCTTATGGATTATATAAGAGAATTTGATATATTTTATGCGGCCGTGGCAGCTTTCATAGGGGAAGAGGGGAAGCTGATGCGTTTGCCACTTCTGCCAGTTGTCTCCCCATTCACCGCAGTAATAGGTGTTAATTATATAAAATTCGGTAGTGCCATCCTCTCTATACACCTTAAGAACCACCTTTAATGCCTTTTCCGGAGAATAGTTATAAAAGGAAAAACCGATACCGCCGGGGAAGTTGGAGATTTGCCAGTTCTGCATGTTCTTTACAATCCTTCTCTCACCAATCCACTTATATGAAGGATGGGCAAACTCTTCTGCTGCTGCCTTTCTTTTCATGTTCGTTACTTTTCTATTCTGCACGAATAATTTAAACCCTTATTATTGAATATCCGCCCGCTTTCATGGGAGACAATACAGCAGTTAAAATACTGGCAATTGTAATGAAAATCTCTGAGTTCTATTATAAAGTTCACATCAAATACCCTTACCCCCTGTATCATGGATTTCATCTCCTTTATGAAAAAATTGTTCCTGAGGCTGAAAACATGCTGCCATTCCCCGCACCGGCCATGGGAAAAACCACAATAAATCGTCATATTGTACAGGCTGTATTCGTCTGGGAAAACAATATTGCACCGATCCTGATATTGCCAGCTCAACGGATTGCTGTTATCCATCAGATAGGCATGAAAGTTCACCTCCAGCCTGCATGGCCTACCATCAATCTGCCTGAAGTGAATCCCTGAATCAAAGGAAACATTGTAAATATTTCTATGGAGAAGACCGAAATGCTCCAATTTCCACTTCTCGTAGAAGTAAGAATCCACGGCCTTCATAATCCTCATCTTTATATACTCATGCATATCCTCCATACTGCCTCCATAGCGGGGCAGTGCAAACATTTCATCTTCATCTTTAAAGCTTATAGGCGGTATCCCCTTTTTGAGGAACATGTAATTTAAGAAGCATTTACCGACCCTGCCGTTTGAATCCCTGAAAGGGTGTATGCCGATGAACATATAGTATGATCTGGACAGATTGTAGATAAAGGCATCGAGATGATGAAAGCTCTGTCCTGTCTCCCACAGCACATGTGCCAGATCTACTATCTCTCTCTGGAAATTGCCGAATTCAAAGGTAACCCCGTTCCTGTCAGGAAAATCACCGGTTCTGAAGTTACCTGCATCAGGGTCAAGGCCTCTGGATAAAACGAAGTGAATCCTCTTTAACAAACCGATGCTTATATCGGTAAAATTATGAAGGTTTGAAAATATCTCTTTATACATCTCAAGAAAATTCCTGTTGCTTACAATCTTTAAATCCTGGGGAGAAAGAACATTATGGTGGCCCCTGCTCCCCTTCATAATCGTCATTGAAGAGTCGCCGAGATTTAAAAATAATTTCTGAAAAATGGCAGTATTGAGCGGCCATGGTGTTTCTCCCATGACATGGAAATAATGGTCAAGGTTTAAACTCGCAGGATACGCTGATGCCGGAATGTTTTCGACAGGGTTACGGTTTAATTTTTTGCACAACTCAGCAATGATGTAGTTGGAATTCATCGAATCAATTTGCTCCTGAGGCAGGTATATTGTCCTTTTTACAGAGTCGATATGTTTTTTAAATCTCTCTTCCAGTACCGGATAGAGATGCCATGCATGGTCGTTTTTCATTGCCTCCAACGCCCCATATAAATCCATGTTAACCCCATACCCCCTGTAACCGAGGGAGTTTATGACGAATTGCCTCCTGTTTATATCATTAATTGTTATGCGATAGAGTTCCTTATTGTAGTGCCATTTTTTGTAATAATTTAAAAGAGACCCCATATCCCATGCATCCTGATGCTTTAGCTCTTCAAGCTCACGCATTATAACTTGAAATTCTGTCCTGACGGACTGGGTTAAGGCATGGCAATTATGATCCCATTGATAGGCAAGAACAAAATATTCGAGATGAGACATAAAAACCCCTGCTTACTACTTTATTACAGCAAGAACCCCAATATGGTCGCTCAATTTGGGATCCTTAAGAACCAATTCTGCTGAGAGGAAATTAACATTCCCCTTTACCATTATATAATCAATACGCTTGTAAGGAGTTACAGCATCAAATGTATTACCTCCGGTGGGGTGGCAATGCCTATAAGCATCTTTATATCCGTTTTTCCTAAGAAAATCCATGACAGGGGAATCTTCCACATCATTAAAATCCCCTGCCAGTATACAGGAGTAGTAATCTTTTCTCTTGTATAGGGAATCGAGCTCCCTTAATAATTTTTCTGCCTGTGCAAGTCTTATCTTCGGATTTTCATGGTCAAAGTGCACAGAGACAAAAATAATCCTGCGTCCGTATATCTTAACTTCTATTGCTATAGCGTATCGTTCAAGGCCCGGGACAAGCCCGTCTCTGAGTCCACTGTTTAAATCTATTATCCGGGTATTTTTGAGCTGATGTTTCGCAGAGACAGAAAGCCCCTCCGGGTACTTATCCTTGAAAGGATGACAATAAGCATAGCGAGTTTGGTAATAACAACCTGTCATACGCGTCATCCACTTTGCTATCTGAGCACTCGTCTCTTCAATGCCATTGCCGCTGATTACCTCCTGAAAGGCACACAGGTCAGGGTCAAAGGCACTCATCTCGCGCGCAATGCGCCTGAATCGGAACAGATCATTTAAATGGGTTCCGTGAAGATTGTAACTGCAGATGCGGATAACCTCGGGATAGATTGAACGAAATTTCTGAAAATCCTCCTCTGTCAGTATGCCTATAACTCCATCCCTTGAGAACCTCTTATCAAGCCTGTATATGTACTCCGGGACAGCATCATATTGTTTAGCAATCACTTCTACAGGTGTACCAGACCTGAGCAGCCGTATCATCTCAAGTCTCCTTATTATTGGATCCTCCTTGCTCACCCTGTCAAACCAATTTCTGATGTCAGAACCTGAAAGGATGCCAAAAACACCATTTAATGAAAATGCAGCATTTAACCGATAAAGGTGCTCAACACTGGTGTTAAATTCTTTAGCAACCTGATCCAGAGGCATGCCTGTTCTCAGGAGCCGTATCATCTCCAGTCCTTTTAGCACATCATCATGGCCAAGGACATCCAACCGCTTTTCAGCAGTAAGCTCGTTATCTACTACTACCCCTGAGGTTATTGCCTCGGTCCATAAATTGGAAAGCTCGCCTGCCAGTTCTGAATCGTCAGACAGCAGTTTCTTTAATTGAAAGCGCAAGGCTGCCAAGGCATCCTCTTCGTAATTGGTTGTAGTTACATCGTGTATGGTCTCTTTTATGGCAGGATTGGCTTCCACTTTAGGTCTGATCCTGGCCCATATCGCCTCTGCCAATTCCCGATTGATGGCATCTATCTCTCTTTCCTCCAGGGGTTTGCTTTCCTGTAAAAGGTAAGGCAGGAACGGTCTCAAAAATGAGATGACAGCAGAAACTATGTTTGCAGTGTCCATCAACTTCTCTCTTTAAAAAATTGATTGCGTATCTCAATTATAAGTAATAAAATTATTGACTGCAAGAGCTATTTAGGTTATCTTAAAAACATCATGAATAAACTCAGATTTCTTACAGCAGGCGAATCCCACGGCAAAGGATTAACAGGCATTCTCGAAGGTATTCCGTCAGGGCTTTCTCTATCACCAGAGGACATCGATAAAGAACTTAAAAGAAGACAGATGGGATATGGCCGCGGCGGAAGAATGAAGATCGAGAGCGACCATGCGGAGATAATCTCAGGCGTCAGATGGGGAAAAACCATCGGCTCTCCCATATCTCTCCTCATAGAAAACAGGGACTGGAAAAACTGGCAGGAAGGCATGTCAGCGGATGCCGAACATGCGGGATCTATCCCTCCTGTAACAAGACCGAGGCCCGGCCATGCCGACCTTGCAGGCGCTTTAAAATACGGGCACAAAGACATAAGAAATATCCTTGAGCGCTCAAGCGCACGTGAAACAGCCATGCGTGTTGCCATCGGCGCAATAGCAAAGAAATTCCTTTCAGAATGCGGGATAAATATCGGAAGTTATGTAATTCAAATAGGCAATGTAAAACTACAGGAGTCAGGAGTCAGGAGTCAGAAGTCAGAACTAAAGAGACTTTTCGAAAAGGCCGAGGCTTCTCCTGTTAGATGTCCCGATGACAATACCTCCCAGAAAATGACTCAATTAATTGACGAGGCATTACAGAAAGGAGACACCCTTGGAGGGATATTCGAGGTATTTGCAACAGGGGTCCCTCTGGGTCTCGGGAGCCATATACAGTGGGATAAAAGACTCGATGGAAGGCTTGCACAGGCATTGATGGGGATTCAGGCAATAAAAGGCGTTGAGATTGGGACAGGTTTTGAGATGGCAGAGAGATTCGGCTCAGAAGTTATGGATGAAATATTTTACGACGGTTCACAGTTCACAGTTCACGGTTTACCGTTTTATAGAGAAACGAATCATGCCGGGGGAATTGAGGGGGGCATGACCAATGGAATGCCGATTGTCATCAGAGCAGCAATGAAACCCATTCCCACCTTGAGAAAACCCTTACGATCTGTGGACATAATAACAAAAGAGCCTTTTGAGGCTGCTTATGAGCGCTCGGATACCTGCGCTGTCCCTGCCGCCGCGGTAATAGGCGAGGCAATGACAGCCCTCGTCATCGCCGACGCCTTCCTCGAAAAATTCGGCGGGGATAGTTTTGAGGAGACAAAGAGGAATGTTAATTCGTATATGGAGTATTTGAAACAGTTTTAGTTTTATGATAATCGGCATCCCGAAAGAGATTAAAAAACAGGAATACAGGGTTGGTGTCACGCCCTTTGGAGTTGAGGAGCTAAAAAGGGATGGCCATACAATCCTCGTAGAGACAAGCGCAGGGGAAGGAAGCGGATTTTCTGATGATGAATATCTTCAATTGGATGCTGATATTGTTGATAGAGAAACCATTTTCAAAAAATCAGACCTCATTGTAAAGGTAAAAGAGCCCCTTCCATCAGAATACGATTTAATCAGAGAAGGCCAGGCAATATTCACTTATTTCCATCTGGCGCCCAACCGGGAGCTTACAGAACTTCTTTTAAATAAAAAAATCACTGCCCTCGGATATGAAACCCTGCAAAAAGACGGTACCCTTCCGCTTCTTGCGCCCATGAGTGAAATCGCAGGCAGGATGGCTCCCATTGTAGGCTCATACTATCTTCAAAGGATTCACGGCGGAAGAGGTATTCTGCCAACAGGAGTTTGTGGAGTTGCCCCTGCAAAGGCATTAATACTTGGTGCAGGAGTTGTAGGCGCCAATGCTGCACGCGTATGCATGGGCATTGGAATGGATACAGTTGTAATGAATAGAGGCATCGAAAGATTGCAGAGGATAGATGAAATGTTCATGGGAAGGGTAAAAACCCTGCCCCTTACCATGCACAACATAAAGGAAGAGGTAAAAGAAGCCGATATAATAATTGGGGCGGTCCTTGTGCCTGGTGGGAAGACACCAATACTCATAACAAAAAACATGCTAAAGACAATGAAAAGAGGCTCTGTAATAGTCGATGTATCTGTTGATCAGGGCGGCTGCGCCGAGACATCAAAGCCAACTACCCATGACAACCCTGTTTATGAAGTCGAAGGCATAATACATTACACGGTCGCAAATATGCCCGGTGCATATCCGAGAACATCCACCGTTGCGCTGACCAATGCAACATTGCCCTATATAAAAATTATTGTAAATAGAGGCATTGAGAGGGCTATCAGAGAAGACGCGGCAATACGCAGTGCGCTCAACACATATAAGGGTGAAGTTGTGCATCAAGCACTTGCCGGGTCCCTGGGTTTTGTTTATAAAGACATAGATGGTATTATTTAATTATGAAGTTAAATATAAGGCATAGGGAAAACTTTTCTGTTCTTTTGAGCGCTATTTTTATCGGCTTAATCTTATTTTCTTTAACACTTCCCGTAGATTCGTCAGCATCAGAAAATGATATTCAAAAAACAGACTCAGCAATTCTTCTGCAAGGGAAAGACAGCCTCGATAAAGGCGACTACGAAAGTGCAATATCACAATTAACAACAGCCTACGAAAAATTACCGATACTGGGCGACTATGCGCTGTTTTGGAGGGCAAAGGCATACGAAGGCAAAGAGGATATAGACAAGGCAATAGCTGACCTAAGAATAATTAAAGAGCGTTTCAAGGATTCTCCCCTTATAAAAAATGTCCGCATAAAAGAGATAGAACTCGCTAAAGAGAAAAATGATCCTGATATGATTAAACTGCTTGAAGGCTTTGTCAGGGATTATCCTTCTGAGTTAAATATCAAATATGCATATGCCGCATTTCTAAAGGAAAACAACGAAGCTGAAAAGGCAAAAAGGATATTCAAGGAAATATATGTATCCGTATCGCCACTTTTTAGAAGCGCATTGCAGGAACTGCCCCAGTCTGACATAACAGCAGAAGACCTCATTAAAAGGGGCGACAATCTCAATAAGGCATGGCTGTTTACAGATGCAGAAAAATGCTTGAGAGAGGCGCTTCACAAAGACGATGGGCAGTTGAGGGCAGATATTTTAGAAAAACTGGCCTATTCCCTTTTCAGACAGAAGCGATATAAAGAAGCAGCAGATTTGTATAGAGGGCTTAATAATCGTTACTGGCGTGCAAGGTCGGTATTCAGGACAGGAGATATGGAGACCTTCGAGTCAGAAGAATTACCTGAACTCATAAAGACAGGGGACAAGCGGGTTGCATCGATGTTAATCGCATACGGTATGAAACAGAGAAGAGACGGCAATATCGAGAAGGCATTGGAGACCTTTAGCAATGCGCTATCAAAATACCCTTCGGAAAAAGAGGAGGCGCTCTGGGCAAAAGGCTGGACTCATTATCTTTTAGGAGATTACAAAAATGCCTCTGATGTATTCTCCCAGCTCTATCAGACATACGGAGGCTCAAAGTATCTGTACTGGAAAAATAAATGCATGGAAAAAGCGGATGGAGGAGTCCGGAAGGCATCATTACATAAAAAAAATATTCCGCATCGCGACTATTACGGATTTCTATCCTTGCTGAAAGATAACCAGAAGCTGCCTGCCATTGAATCAAATCTTAAAGAGATATCTCAGGAGAAATTTTCCCAGAAGAATCTCCAGAGAATAGGAGAGAGGATTGATATCCTGACCGGACTCGGTTTAAAACAGGAGGCAGTTTCAGATCTGATGCACTTATCAAGGAAGAATCCCGACAATGACAAGCTTGTATATATAAGCACGCGTCTCAAAAATATCGGCAGTTACAAAATAGCCATTAACCTGATTTCAAAGGTCCCCTACAATGAAGAACTCCATGAACTGTTTTATCCGATGGCGTTTTCGGCAGAAATTGAAGAGGCATCAAGAAAAAACAGCATTGACCCGCTTTTGATTCTTTCGGTAATGAGGGAGGAATCAAGGTTTGACACCGATGCAAGGTCTATTGCCGGGGCGCTGGGTCTAATGCAGCTCATGCCCTCCACTGCTCATAGGTTTGATAAACATGTCAAAATTGTTCTTAAAAACCACAATCAGCTTCATGATGCAAGGACAAATATCCTTATCGGCTCTTACTACCTAAGACAGCTTATAAAAAACTTCAACTCTATTCCCTTGGCTATTGCGGCATACAATGCCGGTGAAGATGCTGTAAGAGACTGGCTCAAAAAGTGTAATTACAGCACAATAGACGAGTTCATAGAAGATATACCTTACGATGAGACAAGAAATTATGTAAAAAGGGTTCTAACAACATATTTCGAATACCTGAGGACGAGCAGCGATGCGGATATAACTACGACAAGGAAATATATCGGAAATCTTTAGTCTTCTTCCGGTTTATTTTTCAGGCGGAAATTTTGTATTATTTTTAATCTGATTGCTACAAATTACAGAGAAGGAGGCAGTTGTGGAAATACTGAAGACATTCGAAGAAAAAATAGCCGTTGCAGTTGAAAAGGTCAAGACACTAAAGGAAGAAAAGAATAGCCTTGAAAAAAGGGTTGAAGATCTCGAGGATGCCATCAGATTAAAGGATCAGGAGATCGAGAGACTAACTCTGGAAAAGTTATCCGTAAAAAACCAGATTGAAGACTTATTAAACGAGCTTGACTCGGTAGGACTGAAATAAAGGGGGATCCTAAAAAAGTCAAAAGACTTTTTTGGATATTGATTAGGAGCCATGGGCAGTATAGAGGTACATATACTTGGACAGAAATATGTAATAAAGGGCGATGCAGCCCCGGAATATATTCAACAGATTGCAGACTTTGTAGACGGCAAGCTTCAGGAGGTCTATGCCACCTCTCCTGATATAACGCCCCTGAAGGCTGCAATCCTTGCTGCATTAAATATTGCCGATGAGCTGCACAGGATTAAAAATGAATACAACTCCATCTCACAAAGCATAAAACATATCGAAAACAAGGCTGATAGTATAATCAAGCTCTTTGATTAGTGGGCAAATTCGTGCTGCCTTTTATCCACCCTGAAACAACCGCCTCCGGTACACTTGGCATACTTCTTCATTTCGGATGCTACCTCTGCTATCTCGCCGTAATGTGAAAACTTTCTAATCTTGTTGTGAACTGCTCCTATCGAGATGCCTATCAGCGGGAATGTCCTTTTATTTCCCTCCCTATCAACAGATTCTATGAAACCCCTTACCCTGTCTTCTGCATCATAAAAGGTAGGTATTATCTTATTGAAATTATCCAGAATCTCTCTGGATGCATCTTCTATATACCCGCTGTCCATTATAAACACAAAGTCATCGCCGCCTATATGACCGACAAAGCTCCCATGAGGCTGTTTGCCTTTGACTATATTCAGAATAAGGCGTCCGAGCATCTTCAAGACCTCATCTCCCCGGCTGAAACCATACCTGTCATTGTAAGGCTTGAAATAATCGAGGTCGGCATAGGCGAGTGCAAAAATATCTCCGGCATCCAATCTTTTCTGTATCTGCTTGATTATTGCAATGTTCCCCGGCAGCCGCGTAAGAGGGTTAACCTCAATAGTCCTCTCTGCCCTGTGCATGCATAAGCCAACCTTTGTCAGCAACTCCATCTCAAGACACGATTTTCTTAAATAGTCGTCAACAAGCAGAGAATCCCAGTCCTGTATGACAAACCTATCATCGAATATTGCGAGGACAGGCAACTGCCCAAATATAGGGTCGCCTTTCAATTCATTTACAATATTCACTGTGAAATCATCCGTATCTGTGCCAATATCTATAATCAGCATGTCCGGAATGGAGTTGTAAATATAATCGAGGGAAGACTGCATATTTGAAAAGTCGACCACCCTGTAAGAATCCTTCAGTATCCTGTCCATTATGCTCGTTAAGACCATGTCTCTGGATATGACGACTACTGTATTTAGGCTACTCATCGGAAAGAAGGAAATCCTCTGCCTGGGATAAGGAGTCTTCCATCTCCTTGATTATATCTTTTAAATCCGCTTCCGACAGGTCAAGCATTTGCCATGCAGCGTTATTAATTGCCGGCACAAAGTTATCACCGGCAAAACCGAATCCCTTTATCCTCACAAGGATATCGGACAGGTGCACTATCGCTGTCTGCATGGTTACATTTTTCGACAGGTGGGGTTTGTGGTGATACTCTATCACCTCAACCAGACGATAGGGGAAATTCCATTTCTGGGCGATCCATGCCCCTGCATCGGCGTGATTGATACCAAAATAGTTTTTCTCTGCATCAAATATAAAAATATCCTTTGTCTCTGCTTCGGCCATAATCTTTTTGTATTCGTCAGGGAACTTCAATCCCAGAACAACCTTCCCTATGTCGTGAAGCAGGGCAGCAACAGAAACCTCCTCTGGTTCCTTCAAATCTTTCTTTTTAGCGATTATCCTTGCTGTAATGGCACAGCCAAGGGAGTGCTCCCAGAGTCCGACCATGGTCTTTTGCATCGCCTCAAAAACAGAGACGCCGAGAAGCATTCCTTTTACAACATTTAACCCTAAAAGTATCAATGCCTGACTTACAGAAGATATCCTGCCGGGGAATCCGTAAACAGGCGAGTTAACCACCTTGAGAACCCTTGATGTAAGGACAGGGTCGTTTGATATAAAGCTGCCCACTTCATTCAGAGATATCCCGGGATTTTCGATAACAACCAAAAGCTTCCTCAAAACGCTCGGTATTGTCGGAAGTGTATCGATCTTCTCAATCTGACTGCGCAGCGCCTGTATGTCCATAGCTATTTATACAATTCCTCCACATGTTCCTTAAACAGTTTTTTTAACATCCCCATATGCGGCTCGTTTTCTGTCTTTTTGAACCTCGCATCTATCTCTGCCATAATATCTTCCTTTGATTTTTGAGGCTTTGATGCCCCTTCGACATAAACGCTGCTCACATTCATATTTTGAAGCCTCTCGATAAGGGAGTCCGTAATCTCTGTGCCCTCCCCAAGGAGAATCATGCCTGCTTCATTCACAACCGGCTTTGATAGTTTCATCCCGGGCTTAAGATTGTTGACAGAAACCTTCGGCAAACTTTACCTCCTATTTAACGCGTTTGGAAGGTATTATATCACAATGTTTCTCTTAAATATCTATGAGAAGCACATCTTCTGTGCGCACAAAAGAGTCTTCCATCTCATCCAATATCTCTTTTATATCTGTCTCTGTGAAATCAAGCATCTCCCAGACCGAGGGATTCACTGCAGGGACAAGAGCATCTCCTGCAAAACCAAACCCCTTTGCCCTCACAAGAATATCGGACAAGTGCACTATCGCTGTCTGGACTGGGACATTTTTTGAAAGATGAGGCTTATGGTGGTATTCTATCACCTCAACCAGATTTCTCGGAAACTTCCATTTCTCTGTAAGCCATGCCCCAACAGTAGCGTGGCTTACGCTGAAATAATTCTTCTCTGAATCGAATACAAAAATGTCTTTCTTTTCCGCCTCGCTCATAACTTTTTTATATTTATCTGAAAATTTCAGTCCCAATACAACCTTTCC
Source organism: Nitrospirota bacterium (assembly GCA_021791055.1). Taxonomy (GTDB): domain Bacteria; phylum Nitrospirota; class Thermodesulfovibrionia; order Thermodesulfovibrionales; family Dissulfurispiraceae; genus Dissulfurispira. The sequence goes on from JAJYXI010000053.1 coordinate 42,887, forward strand.
TATGTCATGAAGCAAGGCCGCAACAGAAACCTCTTCAAGGTAACTTAATGCCTTCTTCTTTGAGATTATCCTTGCAGTAATCGCACAGCCAACCGAGTGCTCCCATAGTCCTGCCATTACCTTCTTCATAACCTCAAAGACAGAAACGCCAAGAAGCATGCCTTTGACAACATTTAACCCTAAAAGTATCAATGCCTGACTCACGGTCGATATCCTGCCCGGAAACCCATAAATCGGCGAATTGACCACCCTGAGAATCCTCGATGTAAGTACCAGGTCTTTCAGTATGAAATTGCCTATCTCACTGAGAGAAACATTTGGATTTTCTATAATATTCAACAGGTTTTTTAAGACAGGAGGTACCGTCGGAAGGTTGTCTATCTTTTCAATCTTGCTGCGTAATATCCATGCGTCCATCTTCTAATTCCCCACATTTTTCTGATTTATTGATATTTTAGCATATCCTTGCAGAAGGACATACAATCTGATATGCTTTAAAAAAATACAGAAGGAGGGGATAGATATGAAAGAGGATGTTAAAGATTTATTAAGGTCAATACATTTTATGGGAAATAATGCAGAAAACTGTATATCCCTTTTACAAACCGCATTTATTTATAATTCATCAAAACCTCTAAAGGACTGCCACTCCAGGGTGGAAGACATTAAAAAAGCTGAAGCCCCGCTGACAAAAAGGACTACAGAAATATCACGGGACAATCCAGATCTTAAACCATATATCTCTATCCCGGTACACCTTTTAAGGATTGGCGAGAACATCGAAAAACTCACGGAACTAATGGACAAAAAGATAAAAGACAACATCCTTTTCAGCGACAGGGCTGTTACAGAAATAACATTTCTCCTGCAGAGACTCAGTGATATTCTGAGGCCGACAGCAGACATGATACTTGCAAAAAACACAATCCTGAGAAGATATATTGAAGAGTCAGAGATAGGAATCGTAAAAAGGGCAACAGAATATGCAACATTGCATGAAGAAAGACTGATTGAAGGTTTATGTCTTCCGGTGGCATCATCTATATACATAAACATGCTTGACGCAATAAAGAATATCGCATGGCATGCAAAGGAGATAGCTGTAAAACTTGTAGAATGGTCTCTGCCCAAGGCACAATGAAGGGGCAAAAGGGGGACTTGCGTCCCCTTTTTGAAATCCCCCCGAAGATTATAATAAATTAAATTATGCATATTGTAGCTTATCTAAGGCTGTCCCGTGACGAGCTATGGGAGAAGGTAAGACTTTCTGAAGAGATATTAAAAAGATGCGCCCTATGTCCGAGAAACTGCAAGGTTGACAGGACTTCAGGGGAGATAGGTTTTTGCAGGACAGGCAACAAGCCTTTTGTTGCGAGCTGGGGGCCTCATTTCGGGGAGGAAAGGCCCCTTGTCGGAAGATTCGGCTCAGGAACAGTATTCTTCAGTTTCTGCAACCTTGGGTGCATATTCTGCCAGAACTGGACTATAAGCCATCTTGGCGAAGGGAACGAAATATCCTTTGAAAAACTTGCTGAAATAATGCTGGAGATTCAGGACATGGGCTGCCACAATATAAACTTAGTCACACCAACCCACCAGATGCCCATGATACTTCGCTCCATAGCAATTGCATCGGAAATGGGTCTGAATATCCCGATTGTGTATAACTGCGGAGGATACGAATCCCTTGAGGCGATTAAAATACTCGACGGAGTTGTGGACATATACATGCCTGATTTCAAATATTCAGACCCGCAAATGGCTTTAAAATACTCAAAGGCAAAGGATTATCCGGAGAAGGCAAAGGCTGCAATAAAAGAGATGCACAGACAGGTTGGAGATCTGATGATAGATGAAAGAGGGATAGCATCGAGGGGACTCCTCGTAAGGCACCTTATCCTTCCAGAAGGCATTGCAGGCACAAAGGAGGTTGTGAGATTCATTGCAGAGGAGATATCCAAAAACACATACATAAACATCATGGATCAGTATTACCCGTGTTATAAGGCATTCGAGCACCCTCCCCTCGACAGGAGGATAACGACAAAGGAATATTCAGAGGCTGTAAAAATGGCAATGGATGCAGGATTAAAAAGAATTGATGGGGTGACGATATAAAAATCAGAAGACAGACAACAGAAGACAAATGAAGATAAGATTTTTTGGCGGTATCAGAACAGTCACAGGCACATGTTTTCACATATCCGTAAACGATATGCAGATACTCGTGGACTGCGGCATGTATCAGGGAGAGAATGCCGATGAAATAAACAAAACCCCTTTCGATTTCAGGCCCGAGGACATTGACCATCTCTTTCTGACACATGCGCATATAGACCATTCAGGACTCATCCCAAAACTTGTAAAAGACGGATTTAAGGGCAGAATAATAACCACATCAGCCACTGCAGACTTAGCCGAAATAATGCTTTACGATTCAGCGCAGATACAGGAGAAGGATGCAGAATGGCTGACGAAAAAGGCATTAAGAAAAGGTGTCGATGCCGTATTTGAGCCGCTTTATACAGGAGAAGACGTAAGGGCATCAATCCCCCTATTTGAGAGGAAATCTTACGGGAAGATGGAACACCTCGGCAGAGGCGTAAGATACCGATTCATAGATGCAGGCCACATACTCGGCTCAGGTACGCTGGAGCTATGGTATCAGGACAGCCCGGTCGAAAAAAGAATCGTGTTCTCAGGGGACATAGGCAAAAAGGGAAATCCCATAATCAATGATCCCCAGCATGTAGAGGCAGCAGACTATGTGGTAATAGAATCGACTTATGGCAACAGATTGCACAAGGGAGTGGAAGAAAGCATTGATGAGCTTGTGGAGGCGATAAAAATTACATTCAAAAGGGGAGGCAATGTACTCATACCCGCCTTTGCTGTTGGAAGAACGCAGGATATTTTATATTCTTTGAACAAACTCGCCAGAGAAGGGAGGCTCGATAATCTCGATGTCTATGTTGACAGCCCCCTCGCTGAAGATGCAACAAAGATATATCTTGCGCATCCTGAATGTTTTGATGAAGAGGCAATGAAAATGTTTCAGAGAAAACACGGCGATGCCATAAAACTCCACTTCACAGCAGCGATAGAAGAATCGCAGAAGATAAACAGAATAAAGTCAGGGGCTATAATTATCGCAGGAAGCGGCATGTGCGAAGGCGGAAGGATAAGGCATCACTTCAAACACAATCTTTGGCGTCCTGAATGCAGCATAATATTCATGGGTTTTCAGGCAAAGGGAACTCTTGGAAGAAAGATTATTGAAGGGGCAAAGACAGTGCATATCCTTGGAGAAGAAATAGCTGTGAAGGCAAAGATATATACCATCGGAGGATTTTCAGCCCATGCAGACCAGAATGAGCTTTTGGAGTGGCTAAGCGCATTTTCGAACAAACCGGAGGTATTCATAGTTCACGGCGAAGAAGAAGTCTCCATCGAGTTCGAAGATATTGTCAAGGAGAAATTCGGATTTATAACCCATGTGCCGGAAAAGGGGGAGGAATTTGAGATTTAAGCATATATTCGATAAACAGTGATGGCACGACTGCCTTTTGCAAAATTAATTAGATGTTTGTCCTTTTTTGAAAACAAAAACAGAATATAATAGTTTTTCTTATTATTAATGCAGGGGGCAGTCGTTACTTTGCCCCTTAGAGAACCCAGAAATTTTGCGTCAAGTCAGCCGCACCATCACTGTTTATGCTATTGGAATTATCTCTGCATCCATCGTCTCAAGATTTACAATAGCAACCGTTGGTTTTCCATAAAGCCAGCCGCACACCTCTCCGGGATTAACAATCAGCGTGTTTTTGACCTTTTTGATTAACGGCTCATGGGTATGTCCATAAACCACAAGGTCAAAGCGCCCGCTATCGGCAAGCTCATCAACAACATCAGGCTCGTGCATCACAACAATCCTTCTTTCATGAAGGCTGAGTTTATAAGGCTGTGTGTAAATCCTGTCCTGATACAGCTTTTTCAGGAGAATCCTTTCACCATCGTTATTCCCGAATATGCCCGTAAAACCACCCTTAAAATGCTTTATAACCCTCCATGTAAAAGGAGAACAGAAATCCCCTGCATGGATTATATGCTCAACATTCCTTTCATTGAAAACATCCATAACCTTCCTCAGATTATCGAGATGGTCATGAGTGTCTGAGATTATGCCAACAATCATAAAACCTCCGGAAAATAATTAATTGAGCCATTTTATCACAGCCAGAAAATTTATCACAACCTGTTTCTGCCTGATTTTTCAGTAAATTTTATATTGAAAAGCACTCTGAATAGTTGTATATTTAAAATATGATAAAGAATGCCCAACGGGAAGGGATTAATTAAATGATTACCGAAAACAAAATTGAAGAAATAAAAGATAAAATTGTAAAGACCGTATCTCCTGAGAAGATCATACTTTTTGGTTCTTATGCAACGGGTGAAGCAACAGAAGAAAGCGATATAGATTTAGTCGTCATATGGGATTCTGATTTAAATCCCCACAAAAGAAATCTTCTTTTGAGCAGACTTTTTCCAAAAAGAAACTTTTCCCTTGATATCTTTGCGTTTACAAAAAAAGAGGCAGAAAAACTAAAGGATATTGCAGGGACAATCCTGTATGAAGCATTTCATCATGGGAAGGTTATCTATGCACGATGAGAAGCTATCAGTTGTGAAACTATGGTTTAAAAAAGCTGATAGTGATCTCAAGAATATAGAAAACAATCTTAAAGCCGATGAGCCGCCTACCGATACAATCTGTTTCCACGCCCAACAAGCCATAGAAAAATACATAAAAGGCGCCTTAATCTATTTCGGAAAGCATATCACTAAGACTCACGATCTCGTAAATCTCTTAACATCAATTTCAGCGTATATTCCTGAATTGGAAGTCTTTGAAGATAAACTTCACGAGATAAGCCGTTATGGCGTTGAAGTAAGATATCCAGATATATTCTATGAGCCTTCATTGGAAGAAGCGAAAAGCGCTTTTGAAGTCGCCTTGAAAGTTAAAGATATAGTTCTGAGCAAAATAAAAATATGAAGATTGAGAAGACGGAGATATGGATAATATTCCGTGTCAGTTGTCTGTGTCAGTGTCAGTTACCGACTCTGAATACCGCCACAGACACTGTTTCACCGACACTGACACCGTTTGTGATGGGCGGACGGTAAGGGGTTTTTTCGGGAATCTGTACAGGAACAGGCAGGAGTTTCATGGGCATAAGGGGATAAAAAATTGGAAATAGTTCCGCAGGAAATAATCGAAAGTAAAATATACCTGCTTAGAGGCAGGAAGGTAATGCTGGACAAAAACCTTGCGATACTTTATGGAGTTGAAACTAAAGTTCTGAATCAGGCGGTTAAAAGAAATATTAAACGCTTTCCCGATGATTTTATGTTTCAGTTGAATCGGGACGAAACATCAGAACTTTCAAGGTCACAATTTGTGACCTTGAAGAAAGGGCAGAATATCAAATACTTGCCATATGCTTTTACTGAAAATGGTGTTGCGATGCTATCAAGTGTTCTCAACAGTGATAGAGCTATAACAGTTAACATTCAGATAATGAGGACATTTACAAGGCTCAGAGAGATGATTGCTACGCACAAGGATTTGCAGAAGAAGATCGCTGAAATGGAAAAGAAGTATGACCATCAATTCAAAGTTGTCTTTGATGCGATAAAGCAGTTGCTCGCACCGCCGGAAATAAAGAAAAAGAAGATAGGGTTTAAAAGGGAACATGAAAGCTGACGGCTGAATGCTAATTTTTATGAAGATTGAGAAAACGGAGATATGGATAATATTCCGTGTCAGTTGTCTGTGTCAGTGTCAGTTACCGACTCTGAATACCGCCACAGACACTGTTTCACCGACACTGACACCGTTTGTGATGGAAGGGCAGTGAGGGGATTTTTCGGGAATTTGTATAGGAATAGGCCAGAGTTTCATGGGCATAGGGGAGGATAAAAAATGCTTTCTGCGATAAAAGATATTGGAGAATTGGCAAGTATTACCGAAACGCAAAGAGATGGAAAGGTTTTGACAATCCTTCTTGATATTGATAAACAGGCGTATTCTGGTATAGAGATTGAGGATTTTGATTCTGGAAAGATAATTCAATATCTATACAAAGAAGGAGCTTCAAAGGGCAATGTTCCTTCCCCCTTTTGTCCGATTACAGAGCCCCAAAAAACCTATAAAAAAATTGAAGGATGGTTAAAGCAATGCAGCAATGTAGATGACGATGCTCTTAAAGCTGATATATCTTTCATAACTAAGGTTTTTGAAACCATTAAAGTAAACAGGGAAGCCATTATTGCAGACATAGCTCAAAAGATTCAAGATTTACCAAAGAAAAAAGGAGAAGGAAGGTTTCTCACATGCAAAATTAATGGAAAATATTTAGGAGAATACGAAATCTTCAGAAAAGCTATTGAGTATTTTGATTATAAAAAATTTGAGGGTTCTTCAAGCGAGAATAAAATTTGTTCCATATGTGGAACAGCAAAAGGTAAGGTTGGTAAAATTGATATTTTTAAGTTCAGTTCTACTGACAAGCCTGGATTCATTATGGGTGGTTTTGACGACTCTCTTGCATGGAGAAACTTTCCTGTCTGTATGGAATGCAAAACCGCTTTGGAAAACGGCAGGAAATTCCTTGAGAGTAATCTTAACTTTAGATTTGTTTACGGCTTGAATTATCTTTTAATCCCTCGTCCATTGATCGGCAGTCAGAGGGAACTTGGAGAAATGCTTAACATCCTATCAGATACTACTAAGGCAGTAGGTTTAAAAGAGCGAATAAAAAAGAGAATTACGAATGATGAAGATGAAATCCTTGAATATCTTGCAGAGGAGAAAGATGTTCTGACTCTCAATTTTCTTTTTTTGCAGAAGCAGAATAGCGCAGAAAGGATTTTGCTGTTGATTGAAGATGTCTTTCCCTCAAGGATCCGAAAAATCTTTGATGCTAAGGATTATGTTGACAAGGTCTTCGATAATGACTCCGATAAGGGGTTCACATTCGGAACGATAAGAACATTTTTTTCTAAATCCGATGAAAACAAAAAAGTGAACAATTTGAACAAATACTTTCTTGAGATAGTTGACAGTGTTTTTAAAGGGAGAAAACTTGATTTTTCATTTCTTCTGAAGTTTTATATGGCCGTCATACGCAGGGGTTTAATAAAAAGCAAAGATAAAGATTGGGATTTCAAAAATAGCATTAGAGATGCTCTAACGAACACCATATTTTTTGAGAATCTTGGACTGATAAACTTTGAGGAGGAGGATATGGAAGAAAGTATCTTTGAAGATGTATTTAAGAAGTATGGAAATACTTTTGCTGTGCCTGTTAGAAGGGGGATATTCCTTACTGGAGCCTTGACCCAAATGTTATTAAACAAACAAGGAAAAGAGAGAGGGGCTAAACCATTTATGAAAAAGTTGAAAGGTCTAAAAATGGATGAACAAGATATAAAGGCTCTTCTTCCTGCTGTTCAAAACAAATTTGAGGAATATAACTCATTCGGCAAAGGGAAGAAACTTGTTGCTGAAGAAGCCTATAATTATCTCTTTTCATCTGGAGATAATTGGAGACTTTCTGTTGACGAGATTAATTTTTATTTTGCGGGCGGTATGAACCTTGTTAGAAAAATCAAAGATATTATTTATGCAAAAGGTGAAAAAGATGCCGACATGGAAGAGGATGATCAATCAAATGAAACAAATGAATAAAAAGGAGGGAAAACAATGTCAGAATTAGTAAAAAACCGCTCAGAGATCTTATTCCTTTATGATGTAACAGATGCCAATCCTAATGGTGATCCTGTGGATGAAAACAAACCGAGGATTGATGAAGAAACAGGAGTGAATATTGTTACAGATGTGAGACTAAAGAGAACCATCAGAGATTATTTGATTAATTTCAAAAATAAAAAGGATGAAATATTTGTGAAGGAAATTGTCAAGGATGACGGAAAACAGAAGACACGAGAAGAAAGGATTGAGGAAGAAGATATCAAAACATTAAAGGATGCAGAGAAGCTTACGGCTAAATATCTCGACCTAAGACTTTTTGGGGCGACCATTGGCTTGAAAGGAAAGAAATCTAAAAAGGAAGCGGAAGAAGAAAAAGGGCAAAAAGGCACATCAATAACGTGGACAGGCCCTGTGCAATTTAAATATGGAAGATCATTGCACAAGGTTGCTCTAACCTTTATAAAAGGAACAACGGTTATGCCTTCAAAAGAAGGACTGGCTCAGGGTACATTTACAGAACGATATATCTTACCGTACTCACTTATAGCTTTTTATGGGATTGTTAATGAAAATGCAGCAGCGAATCAAGGAATAAAATTAAAAGAAGACGATGTTTCTCTAATGCTTGAGGGCATGTGGAATGGCACAAAAAACCTTATCTCCGGCTCTAAATTCGGGCAGATGCCGAGACTTCTTATGCAGGTAACTTATAAAGAAGGAAATTTCTACATCGGAGAATTGGATAAACGCATATCTTTACAGACGGATAAAAATAAGGAGGCTATCAGAGATATTTCGGAAGTCAAGATAGACATCACAGAACTTATCAAAACTCTAAATATCCACAAAGATAGAATTGAAAAAGTAAACCTCAAAGCTGATGATAGGGTTGTTTTTACAAAAGATGAGAAAGATGTTGCCATTAAGGATGCCTTGAGCGGCTTAACCATTGAAGACCTTGCTTTTTAGGTGAGGGGAAATTGTATGAAAGTTTTGGCTTTTGACATATGGGGAGACTTTGGACATTTCCGTAAGTTCTACACCACTACATCACCCCTCACGTTTTCATTCCCGCCGCCGCCGACAATTGCGGGGATGCTCGGGGCTATCTATGGCACGGATAAGAATACAAACGAATATTTAAGAGAGTTTGGAAGCAGCAGATGTAAAATCGCTTTGCAAATATTAAATTTTGTGAAAAAAGTAAGGATGGGGCTTAATCTTCTGGAAACAAAGGGAACAAATTTTAAACTCCCAATGAGTGATAAAAACCTTGCGCCCCGCACACAGATAAGAACAGAGTTTCTTAAAGACCCTCGTTTCAGAATTTATGTAAGCCATGAGGATGACAAAGCCTTTGATATGCTTTCGAAAAGCATTGAAAGACACCGGTCAGTTTATACAGTCTCACTCGGATTGAGCGAACTGCTTGCGGATTTTAAATATGTTGGAGTTTATCATGCTGAGATGATAACCAGCAGCGAAGCGGCAGAATTATCTACTACTGTTATGGCGGACAATCTGATTGAAGACGGGCTTGAGATTGAATCAGGCAAAAAATATTTTAAAGAAAAAATACCAATTGTAATGAATCAAGACAGGGTTGTAGAAAAATATGAGGATGTCATTTTTGAACCTGATGGAAAGATCATAAAAGCACGGGTAAAAACTTATTGTAGACTTGAAAATGGTGAAAATATTGCCTTCTTCTGAACTCTACTCCCATCCCAATAGATTATTGGAAGACCATCTTACCGGGGCTGCTAAGCTTGCTGAATTATTCTTAGCTGAAAAGCCTACAGAGATAAAAAAACGACTCATTGGTATAAGCAGAATCATTGCTCTATCCCATGACATCGGCAAGGCGACAAGATTCTTTCAGGAATATTTGAATGCCGAAGACAGAGAAAAAGAAAGACTCAAAAACCTGAAAGAAACAAAGCACAGTCTTTTGTCTGCTGTGTGTGCATATCATCTTACAAAGCAAACAACAGACGATGAGCTTTTACCCTTTTTTGCCTTTGTCACTGTGAGAAGGCATCATACAAATCTTATTGCTCTATCGGATGAAGTAGCTTTGTATGATGGAGACGATATAGAAAAATTACACAATCAGGTCGAAGGTATAGACGACAAAAAATTTTCTATTCTGGCGGACAATCTTTTTAAGGCAGGCCTTCCCGTACTCTTGAACAAACAGATTATCGGAAGCTGGATTGATAATTTAGGTAAAGAATTAAAACCCCTTAAAAAGTGCATCAGAGGCTTAGATAACGGAACCGTCAGTTTCATAACTTTAAATTTACTCTACTCGCTTCTCCTTGACGCTGACAAAAGCGATGTGGTCATAAGGGATATTTCACTATTTGAGCGAAAGGAGTCTATATCGGGCAATCTTGTAGATAACTATAAGGCACGAAGCTCCTTTAAAGACTCTCCTATCAATTACTTAAGAGAAAAAGCTTATCAGGAGATTGCACATAGCAGCATAAATCTTGACGAAAAGATTTGCTCCATAAATCTCCCTACGGGACTTGGCAAGACCCTGACATCCCTGTCTTTTGCCTTAAAACTGCGGGAAAAGAGAGGTTTAAATCATCGCATTATATATGCCCTTCCATTTCTGAGCATCATTGACCAGAACAGCCTCGTTTTTGAGTCTGTCCTAAAGGCAAACGGCATTGAGCCTTACAGCAATATCCTTTTAAAGCACCATCATCTTTCAGAGATTTTTTACAAAAAGGACGAGAATGAATTTGAACCCGACGAGGCAAAGATTCTCATTGAGGGATGGAACGCCGAGATAATCATAACCACCTTTGTTCAACTGTTTCATTCATTGATTTCAAACCGAAACAAAAGCATCAGAAAATTTCACAGACTTGCCAATTCTATAATAATCCTTGACGAAATTCAGTCCATCCCTGTCAAATATTGGCTGCTTCTAAAAAATGTGTTGTCGCAGCTTTCTGAAATGTTGAACACCTACATAATCCTTGTAACAGCTACAGAGCCGTTGATATTTGGGAAAGGGGAGATTAGAGGGCTTGGGGATAGAGATTTCTACTTCAAAGCGTTGGATAGAATCGTAATGCAGCCTCTTTTGGATAGGGACATGACAATAGATGAATTGTCAAAGTTTTTTGACTTGAAAAGCGGAAGAAGCTATCTTTTTATATTCAACACCATTACTGCTGCCAGAGCTTTTTATAATCTGATTAAGGATAGTGGAATCTCTGCAACTTATCTATCAACACACATAACGCCAAAAGAGAGACTTGAGAGAATTGAAGAAATCAGAAGTGGAAAGCACAAAGTGGCTGTCTCAACCCAACTTGTGGAGGCAGGAGTTGACATAGACTTTGATGTTGTTGTCCGTGATGTTGCCCCGTTGGATTCTATAAATCAGGCAGCAGGCAGATGCAACAGAAACGGTAAACAAAAGGGGGAAGTTTATATTGTATCTTTAAAAGATGACAAGGGACGGCGGCATTCCTCGTATATTTACGATACTGTCCTGATAGACATGACACGAAAAATATTGAGCAGTCGAAAAGAAATAAAAGAGAGTGATCTTTTGTCGCTGACCGACGAATATTACAGAGAAACGGAAAAGAAGAAATCACAGGACATTTCAAGAGGGCTTGTGGAGGCGATAACAAAACTCAGATACGACAGCGAGGACGACAGGACATCAATATCAGACTTTAAACTCATAGACGAAGACTATCCCAAAAGAGATGTATTTATAGAACTGGATGAAGACGCAAAGAAAGCCTGGCAACAGTATCTTGGCTTAAAAGCTGTGAAGGATTTGTTTGAAAGAAAAAGGCTATTTGACTTATTAAAATCCGACTTTTATCGGTATGTTATATCAATTCCTGCAAATATTGAGAATATGCCGCCATTATTTGGAGAACTGGGATATGTAACGCAATCTGTTTTGGAGGACTATTACGATAAAGAGACTGGTTTCAAAACAAAAGATAATAGGTCTGTAGTCATTTGGTGAAAAACATGGAGATAAATAATTTAAGACTCTGGCTTACTTCAGATTCTGTCTTGAATAAGGCTGATGCTGAAAAAATAAGGGGCTATCTTGGTAATTTATTCTGGGATAACCCCTATGCACATCAGCATAATGAAGATGGCGATTTCATCTATCGTTATCCCTGTGTGCAATATAAAATAATTAACGGTAAATGCCTATTAATAGGCTTCAACAAAGGATCTGAGATTGTGGAAAAGACCTTTTATAATCTAAAAACCATAAACTTGAACGGTGTTTGGGAAGAAATTATAGGTAAGGGATTGGAAAGCTATACGGATTCTTTTACAGTTACGTCAAACCAAATGCAATACTCCTTCCTCACCCCCTGGCTTGCCCTCAACGAAAAGAACTATGAGAAATACCAACGACTTGGGAGTTGGCCTAAGAAGAAAGAGCTTCTTGAAAGCATTCTCATCGGTAATATCATCTCAATGTCAAAGAGTCTTGGGTATACAGTGCCTGAACCAATTAAGGCTGACATCAAACATCTGAAAGAAGTCCAGACAAAACTCAAAGGCACCCCCATGCTCGGCTTCCTCGGCACATTTTCAGTGAACTTCTCAATCCCGGACTACTGGGGCATTGGCAAGTCTGTGTCGAGGGGATTTGGGACGATAAAAAGGACAGACAATAAGACAACAGACCATCAGACTGACAGATGACAGAGGACAGGCTTTCAGACAACAGACAAACAGACAGGAAGATAATAGATGAATAAACATAATTTCAGAAAACTGAAAATATATCAAAGGGCAATTGAATTTGCAGTAGAGATTTATAAGCTTAGTAATGACTTGCCTTGAAATTGCTTTAAAGCTAAACTATTGTGAAAGGAACGAATTTGATAGATTAATAGTGGAAGCAGATGAAATTGCAGCTATGATTTCAGGCTTTTCAAAGAGTCTGTAATCTGTATTCTGAAAGTCTGACTTCTGATATGGAGGAAAAGCCATGGATGAAAGGGATAGAGCATTAATTGCATTAGTAGATGAGAAAACTCCTGAGGTAGAAAAAAATCTTGAGGACACTGGTTGCTGACACTGACACGTTTTTACTGAGGCATCGGCAAGTCGGTGTCAAGGGGGGCCGGTGAAAATAGTTACATGCAATAATATAAAATAATCTTTCAAAATTAATATAAATCTTGTAGACTTTTTCAGGAGGTGATGACAATGGAAAGCACAGTCACAGTAAGAGGGCAGACGGCAATCCCGGCGGCAATACGCAGGAAGTATAATATTAAGGCAAAAACAAAACTTGAATGGATTGACGACGGACATACCATCACTGTACTGCCTATACCACAGGATTCTATCAAGGCGCTTAAAGGAAAATTCAAGGATGCTGATCTGCTCAAAGCACTGTTAGAATCAAGAAAAGAGGAACGCAAACGTGGTTAAAAGCTATGTATTGGATACCTCAGCACTGTTTACCCTTACTAAAGGGGAAAGTGGCAGCGATACGGTTGAAGATATCCTGATTTCTGCAAAGAAGGGCAAATGTCATATTTATTTGTCTTTCATAAGTTTTGCGGAGCTATATTACATTACATGGCAGGAAAAAGGCGAAAGTGCCGCCAAGGAGCTAATTATACTCGTAAAATCACTGCCTGCTCAAAGGATAGATTCAAGCGAGAGGATTACCCTCTCGGCAGGCAGGATTAAGGCTAATCATAGACTTTCTGTTTCAGATGCGTTTATAGCCGCCACAGCATTGGATAAAAGTGCTGTTCTCGTGCATAAAGACCCGGAATTCGAGTCTGTATCGGGTTATATCACAACACTGCAACTACCGTACAAGCGTGGAAAAGATTAACTGTTACTATTTTTACAAAGGCACTCCCATGCTCGGGTTTCTCGGCACTTTCTCAGTTAACGGTGTTGGTTACTGACACTGATAACCGACACTGACACGTTTTTACTGAGGCATCGGCAAGTCGGTGTCGAGGGGTTCGGGACGGTTAAAAGGATATAGATTTATGGGATGGCACGTAATATAATAATCTCAGGAGGTTATTATGATACCTAAAGATGAGCTCGATAAGGTAATTGAGATTGCAAGAAAATACGGCGTTGGAGAGTTGTATCTTATTGGTTCTGCTTTGCATAAAGAGCCCGAAAAGGTTAACGATTATGACTTTGCTGTTAAAGATGTGCCGTCCGGTAATTTTTTCAGGTTTTATGGCGAGTTAATCCGTGCAATGTCAAAGAGTGTAGATTTGATAGACCTTTCAGGCAAGATTACAAAATTTAAGGCCATAATATTAAGAGAGGGCAAACTCATTTATGACCGGACAACAGCTTAAAGAATATTGCGAAGCTGAGTTCGAAAACATAGCATCAGTTTTAACTGAAATTGCTTTGATTGTTGCGCCTACAAAGACGCAATACACAACTGCTGAATTGGCAGCTATTGCGACTTTTATTCATAACTGCTATAACGGCATTGAAAACGTGCTCAAAAGAATTTCCTCCTACAGCAAATTAGAAATTAAAGACACGAGCACATGGCATAAAGATTTATTAAAAGCATCTTTAGATCAAGGGATTATCACAAATGATCTGTATAATGCACTATCCATTTATCTTTCCTTTAGACATTTTTTTGTCCATGCATACAGTTTTGCTCTGAGATGGGAAGAAATGAAACCGCTTGTGGATGATATTGAAGACACGCTGAAAAAATTTAAATCAGAAACATACGATTATATTGACAAACTCGATTGAACCTCTTTAATTCAAACTATGCAACTCGTCATCAACACATACGGCTCGTATCTACAGAAAAACGGTGACTGTTTCAAGGTCAAGACCGATGAGAAGGTTTTTGAAATTTCCTGCAAAAAAGTTTCGTCCATTCTTATCTCAACCGCTGCTTATATCACCACAGACGCCATAAAGATGGCGATGGAAAACAACATTGATATTGTATTTATAGATGAGCATGGCAACCCTTACGGCAGGGTGTGGCATTCAAAGCTCGGCAGCACAACGCTTATACGGAGGAGACAGTTTGAGATTGCAGAGACAGAAGGCGGGCTTAATCTGGCTCTTGAATGGGTAAAGACGAAATTCGGCAATCAGATAGGGATGCTGCAAAGGCTAAGGCAGACGAGGCCTCATAAATCAGCCGAAATTACTTTGTATATTGACAAGCTTCAAAATGCGCTCAACGGGCTCGATGCGCTTTCAGGAACAATCGAGGAATGCAGAGGCTCTATCATGGGCATGGAAGGCAGCGGAGGCAGGATTTATTTTGAGGCATTGAGCTCGCTGATGCCGGATAGATTTAAGTTTAACGGACGAAGCAGGAATCCGGCAAAAGACGAGTTTAACGCCCTGCTCAACTATTCCTACGGCGTGCTTTATTCAAAGGTCGAGAAGGCCTGTATTATCGCGGGGCTCGATCCCTATGTGGGCTTTATACATACAGACCATTACAACAAGAAATCTCTGGTATTTGACCTGATAGAGAACTACCGCATATGGGCGGATGAAGTGGTGGTTAATCTTTTTGCTTCAAGAAAGG
The DNA here is from genome assembly GCA_021791055.1 of Nitrospirota bacterium. Lineage (GTDB taxonomy): Bacteria > Nitrospirota > Thermodesulfovibrionia > Thermodesulfovibrionales > Dissulfurispiraceae > Dissulfurispira. Next base: position 58,246 of record JAJYXI010000053.1, read on the forward strand.
CAAAGGTGGAGCATTTTGACAAAATCCCAAATGGCCTGACGCTCAACAAAGAAGGCAAGGCGGTTTTGCTGACCGATTTCAATTCCTTTATGGACGAGTCCATACGATACAGAGGCCGAAATATCAAGCGGGATAATATCATCCAGTTCGACTGCCACAGGATTGCAAATGATTTAATAAAGTGACAGTGAATTGTGTCAGTGTCAGAAGGAGGCAAAAATGCAAAAGATTAATAGTGTAAAGGATTTAGAAGTTTTTAAAAAAGCACATTATTTAACATTAATGATTTATAAAAGTACAAAGGATTTTCCAGTAGATGAAAAGTTTGGTCTTATATCGCAAATGAGGCGTGCAGCAGCTTCTATCGGTGCAAACTTAATGGAAGGTAGTCATAGATTAAATAAAAAAGAATTTCGTCAGTTTGTGGGCATTGCTAAAGGGTCTGTAGGGGAATTAAAGTATCATTTATTACTTGCAAGAGATTTAGAATATTTACCGAATGATAAATATACCTTCTTAGGAAAAGAGGCTGAAGAAATTAGCAGAATGTTGCATGGATTGGCTAATACTTTAGCTAATGTTAAAACTGACACTTTAGACTGACACTGACACTTACCATGCTTGTCTGGATAATTTACGACATTAAGGAAGATAAAAAGAGGACAAGGATTGCAAAGGCGTGTAAAAACAAAGGCCTTTATAGAGTCCAGAAATCCGCATTCCTCGGCACTCTTAACAGAAATCAAATTGATGAGCTTAAGATTATGTGCGAGGACATTATCAATCCCGATGAAGATTCGATTTATATCTTCCCGATGTGCGAGGATGATTTCAAGAAGGTAAAACTGCTCGGACAGGCATTTGATAAAAAACTCGTAACGGATGAGGTAAAGGCGTTGTTTGTATGAAGAAGCAATGTCGGTGTCAGTGATCTGTGTCAGTATCAAGAAAAGTAAGGCGGAATTATGAACGGCGAGAGCAAAAACAATGAGGCAGTGTCGGTGAACAGCGCCAGCGACAATAATATACCGACACTGACAACCGGCACTGACACTGTTTTTGACACTGAATCAACCCCAATGATAACGCCTTCGGAGGTGATAGAGCATTTGTACTGTCCCCGCTTTACCTATTTTATGAACTGCCTGAACATACCGCAGCATGAGGAGCTGCGATACAAGGTGCTTAAGGGAAGAGAACTTCATCAGAGGCGTGAAGATAGCAACAGAGATTACCTGAGAAAACGATTGGGCTGCACTGACAAAGAAATATCTGTCTACATTGCATCGAAAGAGCTTGGAGTGAGGGGCGTGATTGATGAAGTCCTTTATCTATCGGATAATACACTCGCACCCCTTGATTACAAGTATACGGAATACAATGACTATACATTTGAAACACACAAAGTGCAGTCCACATTGTATGCGCTTTTAATCATGGACAATTATAAAAAGCCTGTTACGAGAGGGTTTATCTGCTATGCAAAAAACGGAAATACGATAAAAGAGCTTGTTTACAGCGAAGATGATTTTTGCTATGCTAAAAACATAGTGCGGGAGATTTTCGATGTGATACTGAAAGGCTATTACCCTAAAAAGACACGCTGGCAGAACAAGTGTATTGATTGCTGTTACAGAAATATTTGTGTATAATGCTCTTTGACATTGCTGGTTTTCTATTTTTTTTCAAACTAATGTGAAAAAATTATTTAACCATAAATGCTGACAACCGAAAACTTCTTGAAATAAAAATTGTTTTCAGATGATAGACGATGTAAAAGCAGCTAAAAATCAACTTAAAAACAGGCATGATGAAGCAAAACACAGAACAAAAGGCATTCAGTAAAATCGTAAACAGCGATTTGAAAATCAATAAGTTATTTGTAAATTGCCGTCTGAAAGATACTTCCAATAAAACAAGGATTGAAACCGGGAGAAGAAAGACTGCGTGAGCATTCTGCAAAGAGTCTGAAAGATACTTCCAATAAAACAAGGATTGAAACTTTCTCGAAGAAAAAATGAGAATACTTTTTGAGATGTCTGAAAGATACTTCCAATAAAACAAGGATTGAAACCATGCCTGCTGTCATCAGCACTCCATGATGTCGTTCCAGTCTGAAAGATACTTCCAATAAAACAAGGATTGAAACTTTTGAAGACGATGTTCTCTCGTCTTAACACAAAAGTCTGAAAGATACTTCCAATAAAACAAGGATTGAAACCCCATGAATACATATTGCCTTTTGCCTTACTTAGTGGTCTGAAAGATACTTCCAATAAAACAAGGATTGAAACATCCTTCTTTTGCCGTATCATTCATAGATCCTGTATGTCTGAAAGATACTTCCAATAAAACAAGGATTGAAACCAACATACCGAACAAGGCAGCTAAGCATGGAGGAATTGTCTGAAAGATACTTCCAATAAAACAAGGATTGAAACTTAGCAAAAACCATACTAAGAAAAGGACCAGTAACAGGTCTGAAAGATACTTCCAATAAAACAAGGATTGAAACTATATCAATAGTAGACACAGTATCAAAAACAATAACTGTCTGAAAGATACTTCCAATAAAACAAGGATTGAAACCCCATAAATATGTGCCATCATGTATAATCCCGTACGGAAAAGATGAGTCTGAAAGATACTTCCAATAAAACAAGGATTGAAACACATTTCCGGAAATCCGAGTATAATGGAATAGAATAAGCCCTTGGCTTATACAGATTCTTTGAAAAACAACAGTTTTTAACTGTTTATAAAATCAGATTTGGAGGTGTTAGATGAGAAGGATTGTTTTGATAATGCTTATTATTTTTCTTTGTGCAAATTGTGCTCCTTCAAATATTCGTATGTCTGAGCGGTTAGAGAATCTTTCACGAGTAGTGTATATTGCTCCCTCAGAGCATCACACCATGGGAGTTTGGAGATGGGAAATAGTTAAGGAAACCAAAGAGGATGATAAGCATCCTTTGTTTGTAAAGCTTGCTGGGATTTTTGGTGAAAATTTTTCAAAACAGTTTAGCCAAAAGGGTTTTCAGTTAATTCCTGAAAGTCGTCAGGGTCAATTTCTTAGGATTGATTCGTGGATTGGAACTCCGCAAGGCAGTTGGAAATTCGCAAAGAATTCCGTTGCTAAAACTGTTGGCATACGGGTGATGGTACACAATTGTTATAACAACGATTGTAAAAAAATCTTCGATTACGAAGATTCAGTTCTTTTTCCTGAGTCTTACGAAGAGGCAGGAGAAATTCTTGCCAAGAAGATTTTTGACAAGATTAATAAATTATTGTTTTGAAAGGAGGGAAATTAGATGAAAAAGTTTGTAATTGTATTGATTTTGCTTTTAGTTCCGGCGATTGTTGTCGCTACAGATGAAAAATCAATCGTGTGGTGTGATCCAATGGTTGCACCAATTCGGGGAAATCTGTACAACGAAATAGCGTCCATCTTAAAAGACAACGGCTATATTCTTATGTGTCACTCGGAGCCGCCGTTAGGATTACGATTTGACGATGAAAAACGAATTGTCTGGTGCGATCCGATAGTTACCGCGTGTAGGGTTTGACGAAATTAGGAACAACTGGTAAGTTAGTCCTCCGGAAGGAGGAAGCAGATGGCAAGGAAGAAATGGAGCGCAGAAGAGAAGCAGAAAATGGTATTGGCAGGCTTGAGGAATGAGACATCCGTAGCTGAGCTGTGTAGACAGTATGGGGTCAGCGATGTCATGTATTACAAATGGAAGAAGGCGTTTTTGGAAGGCGGACTCAACGGGCTTAAAGGTAATGGCAAAACAAGCGATCACGAGTCGGTTTTAAAAAAAGAAAACGAAGACCTGAAGGCATTGATAGGTGAACTTACGGTAGAGAACCGTTTTTTTAAAAGAATACAAGGGTCATAAAGGATTACACAGTGATAGAGACAGCGAGAAAAGAAGAACATATCTCAATCAACAGGGCCTGCAGGATACTTGGGCTTTCAAGAACGGAGTATTACCGGAAGATCTTTGGGCTCCGGGATTATCAGAAAAAAGAGAAGGCTCTAAGGGAGATAGAATCCGAGAAAAAACAGGCGATTGAACAACTTTCTCTTAGAGAGCAGGAATACGGGCACAAGAAGATATGGGCATTGCTGAATTTCAGGCACAACATTGAGATAACGAAATACGGGACATACAAGGCGATGAAACAGATGGGACTGCTTTTACCCTGTAACTACACCAAAGAACTTAAAGAACAGATGCAGGTCAGGCAGCAGTATCTGCATAAACCTGAGGGGATAAACCAGCTCTGGCAGGTGGACTTTACAGAGTTTCAGATACCGGAATACGGGACATACTACTCAACTAATGTGCTGGATTACTTCTCACGATATGTGCTTGCATGTCTGATAAGGGCAAGTCATACAGCAGATGACCTTATTGATGCCATTGAGATGGCAAAACTGGAGGCTGTCAGCATATTAGGAGAAGATTGTTTCCCTGAGAAAGTGCTTTTGGTAAGTGATCAGGGACCAGCAATGAAGTCTAAGACCTTCAGGAAATACATTCAGGGTTCGATATTCAGACATGTGCTGGCAAGAGGGCATCACCCGCAGACCATAGGGATGCTTGAGCGGTTCAATCAGAGCCAGAAATATGAAAGGATATACCGGAGAGAGTATACAGACCCTATTGATGCAGAGATTGATTTAGAAGCCTACAGGATAAAATACAATACCTATAGGCCGCATGAGGCTCTGGGATACGATGTCCCGGCTAATTATTATAAACTTGAAAACATGGTAGGACTAACTTTAAACTCGAAATAGTTGTTCCTAAAATGTCGAGCAGGACACCGCGCAACAAGAACAGGTATACATTGAAATAGCGCCTGTTTTAAAAAAGAAAGGATATATCTTTCTTTGCCCACTTAATTCACGGATGATTTTAAGATTACAATAAGACCCTATCACTAAATAAAAGTCTGAAAGATACTTCCAATAAAACAAGGATTGAAACACAATGGCAGGAAGAATGACGGTGGTGCATTGTATGTCTGAAAGATACTTCCAATAAAACAAGGATTGAAACACGAGAAGGGCAATCTCATAATGGGCAATGTGATTGCTGTCTGAAAGATACTTCCAATAAAACAAGGATTGAAACAGAAATCGAAAGGGGGAAACCATGAAAACTGAGATAGAGTCTGAAAGATACTTCCAATAAAACAAGGATTGAAACGGAACTGACATCGAGACAACTTGTAAGCGCATCGCTGTCTGAAAGATACTTCCAATAAAACAAGGATTGAAACCCAGGATTGATTTTTGAGATAAGCATAATGAGGTTTTGTCGTTAAGGCAAGGGGGTAGTCGGGGTAGTTCAGGTGGTCGGGGTATTGATTTTTTTATAGTGCTATGACTATGATAATACATGCCTGTTATAAGTGTTTATCTAAAGAAAAATGACTACGAGAGGATCAAGGCCCGTTCGATCGCGGAAGATGTTCCTTTATCTAAGCTTATTCGCGTCTCTATAGAAAAATATATACTGACCGAAGAACAAAAAGCGGCAAGGGAAGAACTCATACATTTTCTAAAAAAGAACCTGACGGGAAGCTGGGAAGATGTTCATAAGGAGAGGGAGGAAGCCGATGCCTGTAGGCGTTGATACCGGATTTTTTTATTTAGTCAGGGACGGGCATCCTGAAGCCCTGAGAATTTTAAGAGAAGAGGCGGTTATAACATCCGCTATTGTTGTTTATGAATTGCAAAGACATATTCTCAAGGGAGCTTTTGTAGACGGCATTATGGAGCGGAGCGTTGAGGTCATATCGTTAAATGCAGGCATGGCAAAAAAGGCTGCCCGCATTGCCCACACCTTTGGCATCCCAACCCTTGATTCTTTAATCTTAGGCTCTCTCGTAGAGGCAGGATGTAAAAAAATCTATTCTGCCGATCCTCACTTTAAAGAGTTTAAAGAAAAAAACATCAAGGTTATCCAGCTAAAGAAATCGGATTCCTGATCTCGATACTGTCGTGGTCGTATTCGATGTAATGATGCGGTTCGAGCGCCCTGATCTGGTCCGGCAGTTCGGCGTTTAGAGCATAGAAATAATCGAGGTCTCTTTTCTCTGTGATCCTGAAAATGCAAAAAACATCTGTCTGGCTCGTAAGGTCTCTCGATATGTTCGCCGGTCTCCTCGATGTGGTGATTATGTCATCGATAATGAATAACAGGTCTTCATGGTCTGAAAGATACTTCCAATAAAACAAGGATTGAAACAGCCTCTTAAAGATAATCGGTAGGTGCCACTTATGGAAGCTATTTCGGTAAAGATGAGAGGACTTTAATGAGCATTAAGATGATACCTATATTCATGGTTATAAGCACTCCAAGCATCCATTTGATGAGTTTTAAGTCTCCTTCGAGTTTTATTATGCGGTGTTCTTGCCCTATTTCTGCTACGGCTTTAGCAGCTTCTGCGGCTTTATCTTCCGGCGCTCCTGCTGCTTTTAAAGCCTCGTAGACTTCTGCTATCATTGTACTCACATTTTTACCTCGCTTTTTCATATTATAAGAGAAAAATGTATTGAAAGCAATAATAATATTTTGAAAGACGAGACCAGTAAAGGCTGCGCATGAAGAATTGGAAACCCATCACAACGGCAGATACGCCTTTGGATTTAAATCAATGCCCGCAATGTTTCCCGCCTTGAAATGGTGATACCCTGCGGCAGCTATCATTGCTGCATTGTCGGTGCAGAATGAAATTGATGGAAGGAAAAGCTCCACTTCCCTTTCCTCAGCCATCTCCTGAAACCTCCTCCTCAATTCACTGTTTGCAGAGACACCGCCAGAAATGGTAATCCTTTTTATTCCCTGTTTCACTATGGCCCATTCCACTTTTCTCACAAGCACATCAACAACTGCAGCCTGAAATGATGCAGCGATGTCATGAATGAGTTCGGAGTTTGGAGTTTGGAGTTTGGAGAATACCCCCCCTTCAATCCCCCCCTTAGCAAGGGGGGGCTGGGGGGGGTCTGACTTCTGACTTCTGATTTCTGACTTCTGTATCTCAAGCTTTACTGCCGTCTTGAGCCCGCTGAAGCTGAAATCAAAGGATTCAGGGACATATGCCCTCGGGAAATCAAATGCCTTCGGGTCTCCATCCTTTGCCAGTTTATCTATAACAGGCCCCCCGGGATAACCGAGACCCAACAGCTTTGCCACCTTGTCATACGCCTCTCCGGCAGCGTCATCCCGTGTCCTGCCGAGCTCCACATACCGGCCAAAGCCATTAACGATATAAAGGCTTGTATGTCCGCCAGAGGCGATTAAAGATAAAAACGGAAATTCAGGCCTTCCTTCAAGAAATACAGAAAACATATGCCCTTCAAGATGATTAACCGCAACAATAGGTTTCTTTCTGGCATATCCCACTGCCTTGGCAAAGCCGCATCCCACAAGCAGAGAGCCTATCAGTCCGGGACCGTGACATACAGCGATGGCATGAATACCATCAATGGTCAGGGCGGCCTTATGTAATGCCTCATCAACAACAGGCCATACCATCTCGATATGCCTTCTTGATGCGAGCTCAGGCACTATGCCGCCGTATTTCTTATGGATGTCTGACTGCGAAGAGACTACATTGGAGAGGATTCTTTCCCCGTTAACAACTACAGAAGCAGATGTATCATCGCACGATGTATCGATGCCGAGGACTTTACATTCCTCCATAAGAGTGCAGTCCGCTCAGCATGAGGTTTACTCCGAGGTATGTGAATACTGTGGATACGAATCCTATTGCCGCAACTATGGCTATCTTTGCGCCCCTCCAACCCCTCAGGAACCTTGCATGAAGATAGAAGGCATAGACAAACCATGTTATCAAAGACCATGTCTCCTTGGGGTCCCAGCTCCAGTATTTGCCCCACGCCTGATCTGCCCAGATAGCGCCAAAGATAAGCCCGCCAAGCGTAAATATAGGGAATCCAATGGCAATATTTTTATAGGTCAAATCATCGAGCAAATCAGGAGAGATCGAGAATGACTCGATTATCTTTTTGAGGATATAGCCGTATCTCCAGACTAAAAATACAAAAACTGAAGTTGCAGCATAACTAAGCATAATTATCAAGCCTGAATCGCTTCTGAATGTAGCCTTAAAAAGATAGCTCTTAATGAATGCCTCAGGCGACTTCGCTGCAACCTTAAACGCAAGAAAATCTATGCCCATAGCAACAAGAATTGCTATAAATATTCCGGATGTCGCTGTCCAGAATATGTAAGCTCCATTCCTTTTGTTATCCGTTGTTACAGCAAGATACATTATCGCTGTTGCAAATGATATGGCAAATGTTGCATATGCAATAAAGCTCATCGTCACATGCGCCAAAAGCCAGTTGCTCTGGAGGGCTGGAATCAGCGGGTGTATATTTTTATCCATCCCTGATATGTCAATAAATGCCAGCGCCATTCCTGCTATCGGGGTAATGAATGCACCGAATGAACGGTTTTTATATTTCCATTCGATTATGAGATAGCCTAATATGAGACACCAGACAAAGAATATCAAAGATTCATACATATTGGTAAGAGGGATTGCCCTCATTATGCCCATCTGCCCTATATCGTAAAATTCCTTTCCCCTGATAAAGAATGCAATGGTCTGGGATATAAATCCAACAGATGTTATTGTCGTAGCAATAATGCCGACTGTTGAATTTTTGAAAACGAGATATGTTATATAAGCCACCATCGCAAGGATATATGCAATGCTTGATATTCCAAAAAACTGGGAACTGTCCATTTAATCCTCCATTTTAAAAAGCTCAAGGCTCAAAGTCCAAATTCTTGCTTTTAGCTTTCGGTTTTCAGCCCTTTTATTAATTTATCTATCTTCTGCTCAAATGCTATCTTATTCTTATTTGTAGATGCAGCAATCGTAACCTTTATACTGCCCTTCTCATCCTTTAGGCTGACCCATATCCTTGCATGGCTCATAAAGAATGCTGCATAAAGCCCTATCGACATGACAATACATCCGAGATATACTATCCAGACGCCGGGGTCTTTCCTCACCTGCAGCCCCGTATACTGGGCGCCCCAGAGGTCTTTGAATTCAACGACACCATCAGGCACCCTCCATGTCTGAGGGTATCTCTTTAAAAACCACTGGTTGTATTTCTGTTTTCCATTCTCTGTGAATTCAACCAGGACTGCCGGGTTATTCATCATCTCTGCGTATGTAAACAGCCTGCCTGCCTCGTCAATTCCGAGCGCAGGGCTGAAGTCGGCAACCTTGCCTATTATGTTTGTGCCGGGTATGTTGAACGACTCTCCGAATTTAAGCTGAATATCCTGTTTCTTGCCGTCGTTAGATGTCACGCTGAGCTTGAATAAAGAGTCCTTGGTCGGCGAAAAACCGTAGCTTGATTGATAAAGTGTAATGCCTTTATATCTTAACGGCCTATTGACATCTATCTCCGTTACCTCTTTACCGCCTATCTTAACAGGCCTCCCGTTTTCCGAGATTGTAAGCCAGCTCTTGTATGATTTCGGAGTATCCGAGTTCTCGTAAAAAGATACCTCAAAGTCATTGCATCCTATCTCAAATCCGAGGGGTATCTCCTTACCGTTTCTCATATATGCAACCGGAGAGGTCGTGCCTTCCAGTAAATTAAGAGAGGCATTGAACCCCCAAAATATGCCTACCACTGCGCCGGTGAGTATTATCAGAATGCTTAAATGTGTTACATATACTCCAAGCCTGCTGTGTCTGCCTTTTTCTGAATATAATTGCAGTCCGCCTTCTTCCTGATGTATGTTTGCCTTGAACCCGATACCTTTCATGGCGGATTCTACAACTGCCTTTGTATTGTCAATCTTTCCTTTTAATACCGCCTCCCTTTTTATAGGCACGGTGTTTAGAAGCTCGGGAGGAAGAGGCTTCACTGGCTCTTTTACAAATTTCCATATCTTTGGCAGTCTGTCTAAAGAGCAGATAACAAGATTTGCCGCAAAGATAAACAGAAGGGTGATAAACCACCATGAATGGAACATATTTGTAAAGCCGAGTGTATCAAGCACCCTGAATACAGTGGGCGCTGCATCCCCGAAGAACTTTGAAAGCAGCTTTATATTGCGCTCCGGCTCGGCCTGCTGCTCGACAATAGTTCCGACAATAGATGTAATCGATATTATCGAAAATACTACAACAGCAAGGGTTATTGACGAGAAAAGGCTCCATATACTGTCAACTATACTCTGATTTTCTTTCTTATTGCTCACTATCTATCCCTTCCCTTGTTAATTTTCTTTAAATTACAACTAATCATATGAATATTTCATGAAGACAGGGCTGCTTCCCCAAAGTTTTTAATAATAACAGAATCAAAGACATTATTCAACAAAATGCTCTTATTGATAAATAATTGCCTTTGTAGGGATTGTCACAGTGAACACAGAGCCTTTGCCAGGCGTGCTATCAACCTCTATTTTGCCGCCGAGGGCATCGGTAAGCTTCTTTGATATTGACAGTCCGAGAGATGATCGAGGGTCAGAAAACTCCTCAAATATCCGGCCCAGCATTTCCGTCTCGATGCCGCTGCCTGTATCAGCAACCGATGCCTCTATGTACTCCACGCTGTCCTTTGTAATCATGGAAGACAGGATTGTTACTGTCCCGACCTCTGTGGACTTTATAGCATTGGCTGCAAGGTTTACCAGTATCTGTCTCAAACGCTGTCTGTCGGTATACGCAGGACTGTCCATAAACACATCATGACAGTCTACAATCAGCTCTATCTCCTTTGCTCCTATAAGGCTTCTTGCAATGTCCTCGATCTCCTTTAAGAGCTCGCACATATTGAATTCCTCCCGAGAGACAGCGAGCTTCCCTTCTTCAAGCCTCGAAAGGTCAAGCAGGTCGTCCATCAATTGCAGAAGATTTTTAGCGTTGCAGGATATCTCCTCAAGGGTCTTCCTGTTATCCTGTGCGATATTCTTTTCATTGTCAAGGACTGTTCCTGCACCGGCGGCGATGGAATTTAAGGAGGCCCTCAGCTCATGCGACACCTTGCCGAAGAATATCGACTTCAAACGGGACTTTTCCTTTGTCCTGATATTTTCCCTTAATGCAGACTCCCTGCCTTTTAACTCCTCGATCATATTTTCAAATGATTTCTTCAGTTCGAGCAATTCACCCTTATATTCTTTCCCTAAATCAACATTTAGATCGCCTGCAACAACCGATTTTGTAACATTTACGAGTTTGGATATAGGCTTTGCGATGAGTCTCTTTGCAAGATATGCATTCTGGATTATAGACAGCAGTATTATCGCACCCGCAAACGAAAGATAGCCTATAAGCAATATGACAAATGGCTTTGTGACCTCAGACTTCTGGCCCGTGCCGATGATGCGGAACGGGGCATTCTCAAAACCTGCAACATAAAAAAACACACCGTCCTTATATCTGACAATGTTTTGATTATCCCTCGGTATATTGTATCTGATTTTCCTGGAAGGGCTTCCGTCCTTTGTGAGCACAATATTGCCGTCTCCGTCTATTAACTCTATCTTCTCGCTTTTATATATACCCTTTTCTATCTTCAGAAAACCTGTCAGCTCATCCGCCTTTGATACAGCATAAAGCAATGCGATAACATTGTCGTTCCCGTCAAAAACAGGCGTCAGGAATTCCATGCCGTTATTGCGGTCTGTATCGGCATTCAGGCCGATAACAACCGTTGACTTCATATCAGGCAATAGCTCCCTTAAAAATGTCCTGTCAGACCAGTCTGCACCTGTCAAATCTTTATTACTGCTTGAAATAACCCTTCCGTCTTTTGAAATGACAGAGAGTACCTTATATTTCCCTGACGATGCCTTTTCTTCAAGAAGTCTCGAGACATTTAGCTGCGCTGTGTTTATTGCCTCTGCTATTTTCTTTTTGGGTTTAGCAGGCTGCTGCATGGTCGTTAATATTACGACATTATCCCTGAATATCCCGAGCCTCGAAAGCCCCTGGAGGTCGCTTCTGCGATATTCAACCCATGAGTCAATGACGAGTCTCTTTTCTGACAGTAGATTAATAAGGTGGAACTTATGAAAATCTTTCAGAAAATGTGAATAGCCGAAGAAATAAAAACCGATGCCTGCTGCAATAAAAATGGCTAATATAATCATTATTGGCAGCAAAGACAGCCTTGTATTCAGCCTTTGAAAAAATCTTACCTTCATCTACCCTGTCCTTTCTCTGATATGCATAAACGCCGATTCAAGCCTTCTCTTTTAACACAAAATATATTCATATAACAAGAGGGAGCTACTGCTTATATAAAACGACCCTGTTCCTGCCGCCTTCCTTTGCATCATAGAGGGCACCGTCAGCCTGACCAATAAGCCTGTCAGGCGAAAGCTCAGCGCTTCCGTCGTATATTGTAACCCCTATGCTGACTGTAACAGACAGCCGGACGGCGCTGCCTTCGCAGGAAAAGTTCCTGTCCTGAACAGTAGCCCTTAATTTCTCCGCAGCAGTTAAAGCGCCTTCAATATTGGTATTCGGCAGTAATATAATGAACTCCTCCCCTCCATATCTCGCCACTATATCCTCTGTCCTGAGTACCGACAATAATGAATTGGATATCTGCTTCAGTATCTCATCGCCGCATCCGTGGCCATAGGTGTCGTTAATCTTCTTGAAAAAGTCTATGTCGAGCATCATCAGGGAAAGAGGCTCTTTGTATCTCACAGACCACGCCAGCTCCTCAAAGAATCTCTCCATAAAAAACCTTCTGTTATAAAGGCCTGTGAGATAATCCCTGTCCAGAAGTTTTTCGAGCTCCTTAACCCTGTCGCAGGCGAATGTGATATTGCTAATCCTTGCAAGCACCTCTTCTTTAAAATACGGTCTGGCAATATAATCGTATGCGCCGAATCTATACCCCTTTGTCAGTTTCGACTGTGATCTTCTGGAAGCTATAAGTATTACCGGAATATCCCTTGTGGAAGGGGCAGACTTTAGCTGCTTTAATATTTCGAGGCTGCAAGGTTTTGAAAGCTTTATACCGAGAACAATGACATCAGGCAGTTCGGCATAGATTCTATCAACAACTTCCCTGCTATTTTCCACAAAGATACATTCATAACCCTCATCGAGAAGTATCTTTCCGAGGACATTTTTTGAGTCTTCTCCATTGTCGGCAATCAATACCTTCATTACTAATAGTATACAAATTCGGTTTTAAAAATCCTAATATTCTTTATTATCAACTGCCCACTATCTCAAGTGTCCTTATTAGTGCCTCTGCCTTTTTTAAGGTCTCGTAGTATTCCCTCTCAGGGTCTGAGTCAGCAACAATCCCTGCGCCTGCCTGCACATAGGCAAACCCGCCCTTTATCAAGAATGTCCTGATAATGATATTCAAGTCCAGATTGCCCGAGAAACCTATATAGCCGAGCGAGCCTGTGTATGGACCTCTCTGTACAGGCTCAAGCTCATCGATTATCTCCATGCATCTGACCTTTGGGACGCCTGTGATTGTTCCGCCCGGAAAGGCAGCCTTTATGACATCAAAACAGGTCTTTTCCTTTTCAAGAATGCCCCTTACATTCGATACTATATGAATAACATGGGAATAGTCCTCTGTAATCATCAGTTCGTCCACAACAACGCTTCCGTATTCGGAGACCCTTCCGATATCATTCCTTTCCAGATCGATGAGCATTATATGCTCTGCCCTTTCCTTCTCATTCAACAGCAATTCTGCCCGCATCAATTCATCTTCCATCACATCGCTGCCTCTTGGCCTTGTACCTGCAATCGGCCTCGTTTCGATGATGCCGTCTTTTACCCTTATCAATCTCTCAGGCGACGAGCTGACAATCTGGTAATCTCCAAAATCGGCATATGCTGCAAAGGGAGATGGGTTAATACCTCTTAGCACCTTGTAAATCTCCCATGGATTTTTATCACCTATGCGAGCCGAAATCCTCTGCGAAAGATTTGCCTGAAATATATCTCCGGCAGCTATATACACCTTTGTCCTTTTGACAATATCCATGTATTGTTCTTTGGACATCTCGTAATTGAGTTTAGAGTTTGGAGTTTGGAGTTTGGAGTTAAGGGCTTTAAGCGTTAGATTTTTTTTAACTTTTAACTCGTGACTCTTAACTCTTAACTCCTCAATTGCTTCTTCATACGCCCTATCCCAGTCAATATGAGATATTTCCCTGTATCCCAGCTCCGTATCCCTCGCACCCGGGGAAATAATCAGCCATGACTTCTTATGCATATGGTCAAAGGCTATCACCCTGTCAGCCATAAAAAAATGAGCATCGGGAATACGAAGGTCGTCAACCGCTTTCTTTGGAATGTTTTCGATATACCTTACAAAGTCATAGCTCAGCAATCCGACAGCGCCGCCCTGAAATGGCGGCAACTCAGAGGCAGGCTTTTGTGGATAGGCAGTTACAAGCTCCTTCAGCCTTTCAAGAGGAGGTCTTGAAGATACCGATTCGTGAGATTTTAAAATAGAGTGTATTCTTACTTCACCATTCTTAACATTAAAAACGAGATATGGGTCAAAGGCGATAAAGGAATATCGGGCTATCTTATAAGGGCCTTTTACGCTTTCAAGGAGGATGGAGCTTGCGCTGCAGCCGAGAGATTCGTAAACGGAATACGGCTCACTGTATGGAATTTCCACATAAAGGGGCGGAATGCTGCCACTTTTAACCGTATCCAGAAAATCCTTTTTATTCAGGTTTAACTTCACTTTAGTTAATGGGTTGATGGGTGAATGAGTAAATGGGTAATTTGCTCATTTACTATTTATGCTGTGAGTATCTCTAAAGAGATAAGCTCAAGCGCCTTGATGGGGTCTTCCTGTTTCAGTATTCCCCTGCCCATGACAATGTAATCGGCGCCGCTTCTCAAAGCCTCTTTTGGTGTTGCGGTCCTCCTCTGGTCGTCAGGCGGAACCCATGATGGTCTTATACCTGGGATAACCACAAGGAACTCCTTTCCGCAGTGCTGTTTTATCATGGAAATCTCATGAGGAGATGCCACAACGCCGTCAAGCCCTGACTTAAGGGCCAGCGATGCAAGATGTTTTACATGGGTCTTGAGGCTGTGCTGAATACAGAGTTCGTTTTTCAGAATTTCGTTATCAAGGCTTGTAAGGGCAGTAACTCCAATAATTTTCGGTTTTTGAATATTTTCCTTAAGACACAACTCAGCAACCGAATCCCTGCACCGCTTCATCATCTCAAGGCCTCCGGATGTGTGGACATTGAACATGTATACGCCGAGTCTTGCCGCTGCGACTGCTGCCTTTGAGACAGTGTTTGGAATATCATGGAACTTTAAATCAAGGAATACCTTTTTATCTTTTTTATGAATTTCTTCAACTACCTTTGGCCCGGCAGAGACGAAAAGCTCGAAGCCGACTTTGAACACACCTGCATAATCGCCGAGCATATCCACAATACCCAGCGCCTGTTTCGCATCAGATACATCAAGGGCAATGATTAATTTTTCCTTCCATGACATGTTACATCCTCGGCAGGGTTATCCCCTTCTGCGCCTGATATTTGCCTGCCTTGTCTTTATAAGAAACCTCGCAGAGCTCTGCTGCCTGTAAAAAGATTAATTGTGCTATGCCTTCGTTGGCGTATATCCTGGCAGGCAAGGGAGTCGTATTCGAAATCTCGATGGTCACATGACCTTCCCATTCCGGCTCCAGCGGCGTAACATTCACCACAAGACCACACCTTGCATAGGTGGACTTGCCGAGGCATATCACCAGCACATCCCTCGGTATTCTTAAGTATTCAAGGGAGCTTGCGAGGACAAAGGAATTGGGCGGAATGATGCAGACATCGCCCTTGTAATCAACAAAACTCTTGGGGTCAAAATTCTTTGGGTCGACAACGGTATTGTTTATATTGGTGAATATCTTGAATTCATCGCCGATCCTCATATCGTATCCATAAGAGCTGACACCGTATGAAATAACGCCCTTTCTGACCTGCTTTTTGTTAAACGGCTCGATCATTCCCTTTTGAGCCATTTCTTTTATCCACCTGTCATTCTTGACCATAGGCCCCCCGTTGCAATTAAGTTATTGACTTTAGCATAAGAAAGCCTTTGCAGGCAAGAAAAGCTATCTGTTAAGTATCTCTCTTATAGCGCTTTTAAAAGGGGGTAGCCTCATTGTTCCATGGACTCTGCAATCTCCTTCAAAAGATTGAGGGCATCCTTTGCAGCATTTTCATCCACCTTCTGTATTGCAAAGCCTGCGTGCACGAGGACATAATCACCTATCTTTGCATCTTCAGGAAGAAGCAGTAGGCTTATCTCTTTTCTTGCGCCGTAAACATCCACAGTGGCGAGGAGGTTGTTTATCTCAACGATTCTTGAGGGGACAGCAAGGCACATTCTATATTCCACTCCTTCAGCTTTCCGATAATCAAATCTATGAGTGTATCTATTTTCTCCATAATCTCCTCTGTCATGTCAAGACCTACATCAAGGGATTTAGGTTGTATCCCGATGAGGCAAATCTCTGAAGGCGATATGCCCATCAGTTTTGCTGAAAAGAGGACATCCGAAAGTCCGATATGATGTACCGAGAGTTTTGAATTAAGGGCAGATGGGATATCATTATCTTTGATTATCCCGATATAACCGGCCTCTCTTCCAAAATCAACTGCATCAACTATCAGGATTTTGTCTCTTCCTTCAAAAAGAGGCAGAAGATCGAGGCCCATGGTTCCACCATCAATTATCTCCACTTCTGGATAAAAGGTATACCTTTGTTTTATGGTGTTTGTTACATGAACCCCGACGCCCTCATCCCTTAAAAGGATATTACCGAGACCTATAATAGCTATATTTTCTATTTATTCTTCCTCCACTGTCTTATACCCGCTGAAAATAGAACTCATAACACCGGTCTTCTCTGCCCTGTCCAGCAACCATCCGATATAAACATGGGCAATAGAAAAGGCGATTATCAGCCACATGATAAGATGGTGGTAGAGTCGTAAGGTTTGCGCACTGAACAGTGACAGCATCCAGCCGCCCATGAGCTTCCATAAAAATCCGTAATGGCTCTGTGAGTAAAGGGCAAAGCCTGTAAGAATCTCCACAATGAAGAGGATGAACAGTCCGAGATACACATAAGTGGCGCAAGCAGTGTGCCCCACCGCCTTGGGCGGTTCCTTCTTCAGGAAGAGGTAGAATTTTGTAATTTCCTTCAATTCTTTGAATTTGCCGGCACTGAAGGGATTAAAAACCCTCCAGTTTGCATATTTGTTGCCGGCCAGCGACCAGTATACCCTTACCAGAAAGCTTACGGCAAAAAGATATGCTGCAACAAAGTGAATAAACCTCATCCATCCCATTATGTACTGGTCGGTGGAGGTGGCATGGATAAAGGGATTTCCGATGTAATATCCTGTAATTGAAAGGGCTGCTATACCAAGGACATTTATCCAGTGAGTCAGCCTTACAGGGAACTCCCAGACATAAACCCTCTTTAACATAGCCGCCTCCTTAAACTATCCTTATCTTTGTTACTTCTTTACCTGTCGCATCAACCACATGAACAGCACACGCCATGCACGGGTCAAAGGAGTGGACAGTCCTCAATATCTCAACAGGCTTATTAGGGTCTGCAACAGGAGTTCCAATCAATGAAGCCTCGTAAGGCCCCTTCTGCCCTTTGGCATCCCTCGGAGAGCCGTTCCATGTGCTTGGGACAACGCACTGATAATTCGCAATCTTTCCGTCTTTGATAAACACCCAGTGTCCCAATGCACCCCTCGGGGCCTCATGGAAGCCGTATCCCTTTGCCTCTTTAGGCCACGAGGATGGCTCCCATCTGTCTCCATTATGGATACGATAATCGCCCTTCTTCATGTTTGCAGCAAGCTGGTCAAGCCACACAGGAAGCATTTCTGCTGTAACCAGCGTCTCGATACCCCTTGCAGCAACACGGCCGAGGGTTGAGAATAACGCTTCTGGCCCAACTCCAAGCTTCTTCAATACGCTGTCCACAACCTCTTTTACCCGTTTGTGTCCTGATGCATAGGCAACAAGCATTCTTGCAAGGGGTCCCACCTCCATTGGCATATCCTCGTATCTCGGCGCCTTAAGCCAGCTATATTTCTTGTTTGTATCGAGGAATTCGTATGGAGGCTTTGGTCCTGTGTATTTGAAATTAGTCTCTCCTTCCCAAGGGTGCTTTGCCTTTGCATCGCCTTCTTTGTATTCATACCATGAATGGGTCACATACTCCATAATCTTTGTGTGGTCAACTGGATGGACCTTGCTTAAATCCTTATTCTTGATAATTCCCCTCTGTAGCCATAGGTTTGCAGAATTGCTTTCATTATCATTTGGAAACTCGCCGTATGCGAGGAAATTACCGACACCACCGCCGTAGTTAGCCCATTCTTTATAAAAAGAGGCAACTGCAAGCAAATCAGGAATATATACCTTTTGCACAAACTCCAGCGCCTTCTTTTCCAATCCCGAAATAAAGGCGATACTGCCTGCATTGAGGGCAGCCTGACTGTTAGGATCAACCGGTATTGACATGCCTCCCACAAGATAGGTCTGTGCATGGGGATTCTTTGCACCGAGCAGTGCCTGAATCTTTATAACATCCCTCTGCCAGTCCAATGCCTCAAGATAGTGCGCTACTGCCATAAGATTTGCCTCTGGAGGGAGTTTGTATGCGGGATGTCCCCAGTATGCATTCGCAAACGGCCCAAGCTGCCCGCTGTCAACCAGTGTCTTGACCTTATCCTGAATGCCTTTAAAATAAGAGGCAGACGACTTCGGCCAGTCTGATATTGATTGAGCAAGGGATGATGTCCTTGCAGGGTCTGCCTTTAATGCGCTCACAATATCAACCCAGTCGAGCGCATGGAGGTGATAAAAGTGTATTACATGGTCCTGAACAAACTGTATGCCTGTGATAAGGTTCCTTATTATCCTTGCATTGTCAGGTATTACAATCCCAAGTGCATTTTCTACAGCCCGAACTGAGCTGGTGGCGTGAACCGTTGTTCAGACCCCTCATATTCGCTGGGTAAATGCCCAGGCGTCCCTCGGGTCTCTGCCTTTCAGAATAATCTCTATGCCCCTGAACATGGTGCTGGATGACCATGCATCCACTACTTTACCGCCCTCTACCTGCGCCTCGATCCTCAAGTGACCTTCAATCCTCGTGATCGGGTCAATTGCTATTTTTGCCATAAAGACCTCCCTTCAAGAGCGTGGGGGGGACTTTGTCTCCCCCACGAGCCCCCTCTTTATTTTTTTTCTTCTTTTTTGCTTTTTGATGCGCTTGCAATAGCATGCGCTGCCACGCCTGCTGCAGCCGCTGCTGCAATGCCGAGACCGATCTTGTCAGCAGTCGTCTCGACACCAAAACCCGGCACCTTTGGAAGCCTTCTGTAAAACGGTGTCATTGTATCCCAGAAATTCGGCGTTGCACATCCGATACAGCCATGCCCTGCCTGAACAGGCCAGCTTGTACCCTCGTTGTATTTAACAGACGGACAGTTCTGATATGCCTCAGGCCCCTTGCAGCCCATCTCATATAGACACCAACCATGTCGATGTCCCTCGTCTCCCCATTTCCTTACAAATTGTCCTGCATCAAAATGGGCGCGCCTTTCGCAATTGTCATGTATCCTCTTGCCAAAGGCGAAGTATGGACGGCCAAAACCGTCGAGGGTAGGCAAAAAGCCGAATGTTAAATAATGGACGATTGTTGCGGTTATATTCTCGACATTCACAGGGCATCCGGGAAGGTTAACCACTGTTCCGCCTACGGCCTCTTTAACACCGACAGCGCCTGTTGGATTTGGATTTGCAGCAGGGAGGCCTCCATAACATGCGCATGTACCAACTGCAATTGTTGCAAGGGCATTGCCGCATACCTCTTTTGCAATATCAATGGCAGATTTGCCTCCGATGCAGCAATAAATACCGCCGTCCTTCAAAGGGATAGAACCCTCAACCACTACAAAATATTTGCCTTTATGATTTTTAACCACATCCATAAGGGATTTTTCAGCCTGCTTGCCTGCTGCAGCCATTATTGTTTCATGGTAATCCACGGATAAAATATCCAATACTATCTCCGCTACTGTAGGCTTGTTTGCCCTGAGCAGGGCCTCTGTATCTCCTGCGCAGTCCTGATATTCAAGCCAGACAAGATACGGCTTCTGTTTCTTTTCGAGGGCTTCTGCTATCTGTGACACAAAATTCGAAGGAAGGGCCAGCGTAGCTGCCATTGCTGTGCAAAACTTCATGAAGTCCCTTCTTGATACCCCTCGGCGGGAAAGATTATTTAAAAAGCTATCGTCCTGCATAAATCCCTCCAAACAAGAATTCTTAAAAAAAGATTATGCCATAAGATGCCGATTGTCAAGACTTTTCGATTTTATTGCATTTTTAAACAATATCTCATCTCTTAATTACAGCTTAAATTTTTAGTTGCTTTTGTTATAATTTTTTATGGACATCGTTCCCAACCTTGAATGGGAAAGGCTTCTTGAGAAACTGATAAAGGACAAAGGCACTGTCCTGTTACTTGGAGCTACCGATTCAGGCAAATCAACCCTCGCAAAGTATTTTATAAAGAGGCTGGTATCAGAAAATATAAGGGTCTCCCTTGTTGACTCCGATGTCGGACAATCGTCCCTATGCCTGCCCGGGACTATAAGTATGAAGATTTTCTGCGGTCAAAGAGATGTTGAAGATTTCAGGTTTGAACGGATGATTTTCATAGGCTCCACAAATCCTGCAACAAAATTCCATCTAATGATTTATGGGACAAAAAGGATGGTTAAAATCTGCAGAGAGATGTCCGAAATTGTAATCATAGATACAACAGGCCTTATCTCTGGAGAACTCGGGAGGGCATTAAAGACCGGCAAGATAAGGGCTGTAAAACCGGATCATATAATTGCAGCTCAGAGGGATGACGAGCTTGAACACATATTAAGCCTGATTGAAAACATACCCATTTATCGCATCAAGGCATCACGCAGAGCGGAAGTTAGAAGCAGGGGATATCGTATCAGATACAGGCAAAAAAAGTTTGCCGATTATTTTAATGCACCGAAAATTTATGAATTTTCATTAAATGCAAGAGATGCTGAGTTTTTTTATAACAATAAACCCTTCAGGCTCAAAGACAGGGATTTTAAAGAAGGCACAATAATCGGACTGAATCATGGTGAGGACACGATGGCTTTAGGGATTGTTACTGAAATAGCAGACAATTCCATTATTTTCAGGTCACCAATAAAATCACTCAAGGGGATTAACAGGGTGGTGTTTGGGGACATAACAATTTGACTCCAGCCTTTATCCTTTCCCTTACTATATACGCCTGTCCGAGGGATATGCCTGCATCATTGCATGGGACTTTTTCGTTTGTATAAACTTTAAATCCAAGCGATGAAAGCTGCCTAAAGACTCCGTCCAAAAGATATTCGTTCTGAAAAACGCCTCCACTCAAAACGACATCTTTTATCCTGTATTTTTTACTGATGCGATTGACAGCTTCTGTTATTACGTTGACCAGTGTATTATGCAATCTAACAGCAATGAGACCCTTATCTTCATCTCGCTGCACATCTTCAAGTATCTGCAAAATCATCTTCGAAAAATCTATGATCATTGGTTCGCCATCTGAAATTTCAAAAGGATACATCTCACTGTGAACCGTGAACCGTGAGCCGTGAGCCGTGTTTTCCAATGCTATTGCAGCCTCTCCTTCAAAGGTATTCTCATCGCATATCCCTGCGATTGCCGATACTGCATCAAACAGCCTGCCGGCGCCGGATGAAAGGGGAGAGAACTGTTTGTTGTCGAGAATCTTTAAGATGCCTTCAATTTTATCTCTGCCGTATCTTTCAATAAACCCGATGGAATCAAGGTAATCCCAGATGAGTTCATAACTCATAACTCTTAACTCATAACTCTTAACTATATAACTGATTGCCGTCCTCCAGCACTCCTTTACAGCCTTAGCGCCGCCGGGCAGCGGGATGTATTTAAAATGGGCAGCCCTTTCAAATCCGTTCAAATCACAAACAAGAAATTCGCTGCCCCATAGATTTCCATCAGTGCCGTATCCTGTGCCGTCAAAGGCAACTCCTATGACTTTTTCCTTTAGTCCATGTTCAGCCATAACAGATGCTATGTGGGCATAATGGTGCTGAATACCATAACCGTGAACCGTGAACCGTGAACCGTGATTTAACGCCCACTGCGTGGATAAATAATTAGGATGCAGGTCATGGGCAATGGCAACGGGATTAGCCCTGTAGACCTGTTTAAGATTATTCAGGGTTTCCTCAAAGAAATTCAGGGTCTCAAGGTTTTCCATATCGCCAATATGCTGACTTACAATGGCATAATTGCCCCTTGTTATGGTAAGGGTGTTTTTAATATCAGCCCCGCATCCCAAAACATCAGGACCATCATCTTTAAGTTGAATCGGCTCCGGAGTATAACCTCTGGCACGGCGGACAAAAGATATTTTAGGTGATAGGCAATAGGCGATAGGCGATAGGTAATTTTGTGTCTGTTCTACTTCTATTTGTCCTTTGCCTATTGCCTCTTGCCTATTGCCTATCGCCTTAATCACCGAGTCATCCACTCTCATGAAAATATCCCTATTGTGTAAAAGAAAGGCGTCTGCAATATCTGAGAGTTTTGATACTGCCCCGTCATTGCTTATAACTATAGGCTCTTCGGAAAGATTCCCGCTTGTCATAACTAATGCATTAAAGTGGGAAGTGAGAAGTGAGAAGTGAGAAGTGAGTGGATAATAAAATAAAAGATAGTGTAATGGCGTATATGGCAGCATGAAGCCCAGATATTTATTATTCGGTGCAATATCAGTGGGGAGTTTTAACCCCCCTTTAATCCCCCCCTTGCTAAGGGGGGGATTAAGGGGGGTGGTCCTTTTCTTAAGAAGCACTATGGGCCTGCGTCTGTCTGTAAGCAGATTTTCCTCTTCATCCGAAACCTCGCAGAATTGTTTAATAGTTTCAACATCAGGTGACATGAGGGCAAAGGGTTTATTGCTGCGCCTTTTTCTATCTCTCAATCTCCTGACCGCATCTTCATTTGCAGCATCGCAGCAAAGATGAAAACCTCCGAGCCCTTTAATGGCAACAATTGCACCCTGTTTTAATAATTCTATCGTTGCTGCTATCGCTTCTTTATCAGGGAATGCAACCCCCTTTAATTCCCCCCTTCTCTTAACTCTTAACTCTAATGATGGTCCACATTCATGGCACGCATTGGGCTGTGCATGGAATCTGCGATTGGCAGGGTCATTATATTCTGAAAGACATCGTGGACACATATTAAATACAGACATCGTTGTATTCGGCCTGTCGTACGGGACTTTTTTTGTTATGGAATATCTTGGCCCGCAGCTTGTGCAGTTTATAAATGGATAGAGATAACGCCTGTCAGACGGGTCTAATAATTCTTTAAGGCAGTCGTCACAGATTGAAATATCAGGAGAGACAAGTGTGAATCTTCCATCATCAACACTGTCAATTATTATAAAATCTTCGTAGCCTTTAAGAAGCAGTTCCTTTGTCTCTATGCTGTCTATTCTGGCAAGGGGCGGGCATTTATTTTGAATAGATTTGATGAACTCACTAATCCCTTCGCCTTCAACCTCGATAATAACACCGTCGGATGTGTTCTTTACAAAACCTTTCAGATCAGAATTTTTTGCGAGGTTATAAATAAAGGGCCTGAAGCCCACGCCCTGAACAATGCCTTTAACTGATATGCGAAGACTATTCATGATAATCG
Organism: Nitrospirota bacterium; assembly: GCA_021791055.1. GTDB lineage: Bacteria > Nitrospirota > Thermodesulfovibrionia > Thermodesulfovibrionales > Dissulfurispiraceae > Dissulfurispira. Next base: position 82,108 of record JAJYXI010000053.1, read on the forward strand.
TTAATCTGGCAGTGACAAGGGTTACAATTTATGTAACCTTTTTAACAAATATCTCTCTTGCAAGCTCCGGGTCTATGGCAATGGTTGTTTCGTCCATTTGAAGGACGATGGACGGCCTCTTCTGTATCAGTTTTATGATGGTGCCGGGGATAATTCCAATGGAGCTTAAACGGCCTATCCTTGCAGCCTCGGACGGTGTGATAAACAATATCTTGCCTCGCTGTCCGACTTCAAAATCAGCAAGCCTTACAACAACGGGCTGCACATCCACCCTGTATTTCTTGCAGCACTCTCCCCTCGGAATCGGCTTTCCATGAGGACATGTGGTAGGATGCCCCAAAAATGTGCATACGCTGTCGGTAAGCTCCTCACTAAGTATATGCTCCATCTTGCAAGCATCTTCATGCACGATATCGCCTGAAAGGTCGAACACATCGGTAAACAGCCTTTCAGCAAGCCTGTGTCTTCTAATAAGCCCCCTTCCAAGCTCATGCCCTTTATTCGTAAGCTTTATAGCATTATCCTCAACTGCAGCGAGTCCTTCATTGACTAATACATTGATTAATCCATCCGTGTCAGAGTCATCGGAGCTCAGTTTAAATCTCTTTATCTCGGAATATCCCTCCTCATCCAATACCCACAAAAGCTCCAATGCCTCATCTATTCTTTCTCTCTCCATCTATACCTCCAAAATTTGTGTATGAGTATATGAGTTAATGGGTGAATGGGTAAATGTGTGGACGGGTTAAAAGACCTCATATACTCATTCACCCATACACTCATACACTCATATACCCATTTGCTCATTCACCCATTAAATGGCAGCATCAAATCCATCACCTTCTGAAAACTTTTCCTGTGTATGGGACAGGGACCATACCTCTCTATTTTATCAAGATGCGATTTGGTTGCATAGCCCTTATGTTTGTAGAATTCGTACTGCGGATAGATAGAGTGATACTTGATCATTATGCCGTCCCTCACAACCTTTGCAATAATGGATGCAGCGGCAATTGAGGCGCTTTTTGCATCACCTTTTATAATCGGCATCTGTTTTATTGTAATAGACGGAATAGTAACGGCATCTATGAGGATGACATCAGGCTTGCCGGATATATTATTTGTTAAGTCCGTTACTGCACTATGCATCGCCTGTCTTGTGGCCCTGAGTATATTAATCCTGTCAATCTCCTCAGAATCAACAATCCCTATGCCTATACACAATGCATTGAGCAGTATGGACCAGAAGAGCTCTTCCCTCTCCTTTTCCGGTATCTTCTTTGAGTCTCTTACGCCTTTTATTCTGCAATTCTGAGGCAGGATTACCGCAGCCGCTACCACAGGCCCTGCAACAGGCCCTCTGCCGGCCTCGTCGACACCTGCAATCACACCGAATCCATCTTTCCTAATGGACTCGTCATATTCGTAGGGATCTATTTTCGTTTGAACCTTAAGCATGGCAGGTATGATTATTTAACCCCAATCGTGCATTTGTAAAGCCTTTTAACACATGCATACCCGCCTTAAATGTATTAAGCGTTGGCCACTGTTTCTCTTGCCTTTTCTTTAACCTTTGCCTCTTTACCCTTCTTGCCTCTGAGGTAATAGAGTTTTGCTCTTCTGACATCACCCTGTTTTAATATCTCTATTTTGTCAATGGAAGATGAATGGACAGGGAATATCCTTTCAACGCCGACGCCAAAGGAAATCTTTCTTACGATAAATGTCTCCCTGATACCGCTTCCTTTACGAGAAATTACCACTCCTTCATACGGCTGGAGCCTTTCCTTGTCTCCTTCCACAACCTTTACATATATCCTGACAGTATCTCCTACATTAAAGGCCGGCATCGCCTTCTTATAGCCCTCTTCTATTGGCTGTATCAGATTCATATCTTTTCCTCCAGATTTTTCATTCCAATTTATTTATTCTTCCGAGCAAAGCCCGCGATTAATATCTTCCAATATCTCTTTATCTTCTTCGCTTAATTCAGCCCTTTTAAGGAGATCCGGCCTTCTCTGCAAAGTCCTTTTTATTGCCTCCCTTCTCCTCCACTTCCATATCTCTTTATGGTTGCCGGAAAGCAGAACATCAGGAACCTTCATTCCCATAAACTCAGGAGGTCTTGTGTAATGGGGATAATCAAGAATTCCCCATGTAAAAGACTCTTCCCTTGCAGACTCCTCATCACCCAGCACGCCGGGCATCAAACGGGCAATGCTGTCTATTATAACCAAAGCAGCCAGTTCTCCGCCAGTCAGTACATAATCTCCGATAGAAATTTCTTCATCAACGAGAGATTCCCGCACCCTCTCATCTATGCCCTCGTATCTGCCGCAGATAAAGAGCATTCTTCTATTTTCTCTTGCCAGATATTCGGATAATCCCTCTGCCATTTCCTGACTGTATGCCTTCCCCTGCGGGCTTAACATCACGGTCAATCTTTCCAATCCATTTTTATAATCTGCGGATTTTACAGCCTTCACTGCATTGTATATCGGCTCTATCTTCATAACCATTCCCGGGCCGCCGCCGTAAGGATAGTCATCAACAGTCCTGTGCTTGTCTGTCGTAAAATCCCTGAGATTATAAACCTTCACATCAAACAATTCCTTCTGCAATGCCCTTTTGAGAATGCTCTCGCCGAGATAGGCATGAAATATCTCAGGGAAGATGGTAATTATATCAAACCCTATATTTTTCATTCTTCCACAGCTTCCATGGGCTTCACTATTATCTTCTTTGATTCTAAATCTATCTCTTTAACCACATCCTTTATTGCAGGGACAAGGTATTCCTTATCCTCTCCCCTCACAACATACACATCATTGCTCCCTGTCTCGAATATAGACTCCACCTCTCCCAAATAGTCGCCTTTAACCGTATAAACACTCAGTCCGATTATCTGGTATTGATAATAAACACCAGTAGGGAGCTTCGGACTTTCTGATTTTTTAATTTTTATTAATGCACTGCGATATTTTCTGGCATCCTCGGGAGTACCGCATCCTTCAAAACTCAAAAGCAGATTGTTCTTATGGGGTCTTACGGATTTTAACCTCTTCCACTCAATTACTCCCTGATGCTGAACCGCTACTTCACCGAGTCCTGAAAATCTTTCGGGGTCAAAGGTTAATGGCAATACCATTAACTCTCCCTTCAGTCCCCACTCTTTCAACACCCGCCCGATTGTAACGAGCGATTCATCTTCCCTGCTCATTATTAACCTTTATAATTCATAAATTCTTGTATAAAACATGGAGGACAAAGTATTGGAGCGGCTTCGTGCGTCAGCGAACAATAAGGGGCGTTTATTTTAAACGCCCCTTACAAGTTATCTATCGAATGATTTTTATTCTAATATCTCAAGGACGCAGCGCTTGCCTATTTTTGTCCCTGCAGCGCCAAGTATAGTCCTCATTGCACGGGCAGTCTTTCCCTGCTTTCCAATAACCTTTCCGAGATCGCCCTGAGACACCCTGAGCTCAAAAACAGTTGTCCTTTCCCCTTCAACCTCGGTAACCTTCACATCCTCAGGCCTATCAACAAGTGACTTAGCCATCGCCTCGATCAATGTCCTCATCTTTCCACCTCCATAGGGTTTAGCAGTGAGAATTTAGGTTATGGGTTATAGGTTATAGGTTACGGGTAAAATTACTTGCTTCTATTTACCAACCTATCACCTATTACCTCTCACCTATCAGTTTCCTGCCTTTTGCAAAAGCTTCTTAACGGTAACTGTTGGTTGCGCACCACGCCCAATCCAGTATTTTGCCCGTTCTGAATCGACCTTTATCTCAGATGGTTCCTTCTTGGGATCATATGTTCCAATAATCTCTATGAATGGGCCGTCCCTTCTTGCCCGTGAATCCGCCACTATAATCCTGTAAAATGGTTTCTTGTGGGCACCCATTCTTGTCAGCCTGATCTTTACCAAACAATCACCTCCTACGATAAATTACAAAGAGTTAAAATTTTAATATATTTTACCAGAATAATGCAATTACCTTGTAGCTCATGGCTCATAGCTGATAGCTCATAAAAAACTATGAACCATGAGCAATGAGCTAAAAGCCAAATTTCGGAAGCCTGAATCCCTTTTTGCCGGCTCCTCCCTTAAACATCTTCATCATCTTCTTCATCTCAAGATACTGTTTGACAAGCCTATTCACATCAGTTACCGTTGTTCCGCTTCCAATGGCAATCCTCTTCCTTCTGCTGCCGTTTATAATATTATGATTTTTCCTTTCCTCTTTTGTCATGGAATTAATAATCGCCTCTATCCTTACAAACTCCTTCTCATCCACCTTTACATCCTTCATTGCCTTGTTCATTCCGGGTATCATGCCGAGGAGGTTTTCGAGTGGTCCCATGCCCCTGAGCTTCTTCAACTGATCCCTTAAATCCTCAAATGTGAAGCTCTCCTCCATTATCCTCTTATGGAGTGTTTCAGCCTCTTTCTGGTCAAATGATTTCTGAGCCTGCTCGATTAATGTGAGGACATCTCCCATTCCCAGTATCCTGTTGGCAATCCTGTCGGGATAGAAGGGCTCAAGCATATCTATCTTTTCACCCACACCTATGAATTTTATGGGCTTGCCTGTAACATTCCTTATGGAAAGGGCTGCGCCGCCCCTCGCATCGCCGTCCATCTTCGTGAGTATAATGCCGTCTATGCCTATCTGCTCATCGAAACTCTTTGCCATATTAACCGCATCCTGACCTGTCATGGCATCCGCAACGAGCAGCACCTCTCTCGGATTAACTTTTGTCCTTATCTCCAGCAGTTCTTTCATCAGATCTTCGTCGATGTGCAACCTTCCTGCGGTATCTATAATCAAAATATCCCTGCCCTCAATTTTTGCCTGCTTTGATGCATTCTCGCACAGGGCTACAGGGTCTTGGGTCTCCTTTGAATAAAAGACAGGTATGTCTATCTGTTTGCCGAGGGTTATTAGCTGGTCAATTGCAGCAGGCCTCTTGAGGTCCGCTGCCACAAGCATCGGCCTCCTGCCCTCTTTCTTGAAAAACCTTGCAAGCTTTGAAGATGTGGTGGTCTTTCCAGAACCCTGAAGACCTACCATCATTATTATTGTAGGGGGATTAGGTGCAAGCTGTATCCTTGTATTTGTAGCGCCTAAAAGTTCGCACAGATCATCATGCACTATCTTAACAACTTGCTGTCCCGGAGAGAGGCTCTCCAGAACCTCTTTTCCGACTGCCCTCTCCCTGACATGCTGGATAAAATCCTTTACAACCTTGAAGTTTACATCAGCCTCAAGAAGGGCAAGCCTTATCTCTTTAAGGGCAACATCCACATCTTCTTCTTTAAGTAATCCCCTGCCCTTCAGTTTTTTAAATATAGAATCAAGTTTATCGCTTAAACTCTCAAACATAAAAACACACTAACTTCCGAGGAGCGCATCTATTTTTGCCTTAAGCTGGGGTTTGGGGACTGCTCCCACAATCTGGTCAACCTTCTGACCGTCTTTGAAGAACATAATGGTTGGTATTCCCATTATTTTATATTTGCTTGCAATATCGGGATTTTCATCTGTATTGAGTTTTCCGACCTTTACCCTGTCTGCATACTCCTTTGCCAGCTCTTCGACTGTCGGTGCAATCATCCTGCATGGGCCGCACCATACTGCCCAGAAATCTACCATAACCAGACTGTTGGTCTGTAAAACCTCCTTATCCCATGTAGCAGTAGTAAGCTCGATAATGCCTTCTGCCATAAAATCCTCCTTATCTCTAAGATAAAAACTTAAAAATTATAGTTTCTATATAAATGTTTTGTCAATTTTAGTGTTGAAAAAGGTAGCGTAAAATTCTCTGTGTAAATTTTGATTAATAAAAAGAAGGGTGTATTCTCCATTGATCGGCAAATCAATTTTAAGGAGGATACACCCTATGAAAGAATTAACAGAAGTAACATTAACA
>JAJYXI010000058.1 GCA_021791055.1 Nitrospirota bacterium
CCTGTGAATAGTCGCAGTGTTTGTATCGCGCCATCTATCCCCCTACTCAGCGGTGTGATTCCATCTTCAAACAAGATGAATGGTTCTATTATAAGCCTTTCGGGACTTTTTCTACAGCCTCAACGACAACTTGCTCGACACAGTAACAGATGATTTCATTTCAGGTTATATTCTTCCCATTTTTAGTAAATATAACTTTTACGGGACAAAATTAGATGCATTGGGCGCCGTTTATGAGGTGCTTGCGCTCAGGGCAGACAAGGATGTAAAGGTTGGACAGTTCTTCACCCCTGAAAATGTTGTTAAATTTATGGTGCAATTAGCCGACCTTTCTTTTGCCGACCGAGTACTTGACCCTGCTTGCGGAACTGGTCGTTTCCTCATTCACGCAATGGATGACATGCAGCATAAGCTTCAAAGATCAAATGTTAAAGGGAAGGAATCAAAAGACCAGCATATTAGACAACACCAATGCTATGGTGCAGACATTGACACCAGAATAGCTAAGATTGCCAAAATGAATATGTGGATACACGGAGACGGTAAATCAAACATTTTCGGAGGCAAAGAATACAACGGTTTGCTATTGCACAAGAGAGGATTTAACGGAGAAGATTCATTTGATAACAACTTTGATGTAGTGCTTACAAATCCTCCATTGGGCGAATTGAATTATCAAACACTTGAACTATCCGATCTAAAGGCAAATGACTTGCAGCAGGCTATTGAAAAGTTTAGCCGTATGCCAGTGCTTCCGAGAAAAAATCTCACGCAGGAACGGATGAACAAGAAACTTGAAAATATTGCAAAGCACCAGAGAGACTTGGAAGAACTGATTCAGGAAAAGGAAAACAAAGACCTTTCAGTAAAGCAGATAAAACAATTGGAAAATAAGATTGCCGCTAAAATGAAGACCATAGAAAGCAATCAACGGGATGTAAAGCAAATTGAAGCTGAAATTTTGGCAGGCAAATCCGAATATGAAATCACTGGCAACAATATGAAAGGCGGGGCAATGTTCATTACAGCTATATGGCATTACCTCAAAGAGATTTCCGATTCAGATGCATTGCCTGAATGGAAAGGCGGTAAAATGCTTATTGTCTTGGATGAAGGGGTGTTGAACACGGACGATTACAAGGAAGTCCGAAAGTTTATACGGGAGCACTTCTATATAAAAGCTATTATTTCACTGACACGAGACACATTTATTCCGATTTCAAAAACCGCAACCAAAACATCCATCCTCTTTGCGACAAAGAAAACCGATACTCTTGCGGTCCAGAAAGAACCTATATTCTTTGGTCATTGCGAGAAGGTAGGACTTGATACAAAAGGTAAGGTTTGTACAAACGAATTACTTACGGTTCTGCAATCTTATTCCAAATTCAAAGAAGCAATCAAAAATTCATACAGTGGGAAAGTATTCAATAAAGAAGCCTTTTCAAAACTCGTTACAGAGGGTACCCATTATGGTGCTTGAAAATACACACTGGTACTATCGCACTTTTGATGAATTGGAATCTCGGTTAGATTTTGTTTTCTACCATCCAGATTTTGATTTTATCAAATCATTCCGCAAGTCAGATAAAACTTTCAAAAGCGGCAATATCATTTCCGAACCTGAATACGGCAATAGCTTGAGTGGGAAAGAGACGGGTGTTACAGGATTTTTAAACGGGCAACATATTTCTGAAACTGGTGAATTGATTTTTAAAGAAAATGCCTTGTACGTAGATGCTTTGCTTCCAGACGGTGATTTGCTTGAGATAGACAACATCTTAATTTCCCGGTCGGGAACTGTTGGCAAGGCAACTGTGATTACAGACGAATACGAAGGTTTTGCTTTCGGTTCTTTCTACATCCGTTTTAGGATAAAAGATAAGTCAACCTATCTACCGGCTTTCTTCTCTAAGTTTATCAATTCTGACTTGGGAGTTAAGCAGATCGAACTTCTCAAAACTGGTTCAGTTCAATCAAATATCAATTCCGACCAAATTAAAGACATAAACATTCCTGAAATAAAATCTACAAGGCAAAAAGAAATTCTAAAACAAATTGCACCGCTTGAAACCGAATCAAAAACCCTTAAAGCTAAAGCCACCAAACTACAAAATGAAGCAGTCAATTACATACTTGAAGTGCTCGGAATTGAGACCCCTGAAAGTCCAAATTATTTTTTTAAATCAGGTGCGGAAAAACAAACACTCACCTTTGATGTTTTCCCTGATGCAATAGACGACCGATTACACTACCTCTATCTCCACCCCAAATATAAAGCCCTCGAAGAAGTCAAGGCAAAGTTTAAAACTGTTAGCCTTGAAAGTATTTGTACAAAAGCAATAGCTCCGGGTGTCCAACCTATCTATGATGACACCGGCGAAATAATTGTTTTAAAAACTGTAGACCTTAAAAACAAATATATTGATTACGATAATGCACTCCGTGTATCTGCTGAGTTTTACAAGGCCAATAAATTTGCAGAAGTCCATAAAGGCGAAATAATTCTTGCGGCTACTGGCTATGTATCAATGGGGAAAGTTGATATTTACGATAATGACGAACCTGCTTTGATTTCAGGAGAATTGCTTTCGTTTAAAGTGAACGACAACTATGATCCATATTTCATAGCTTACTTTTTACGCAGTCATTTAGGACAAATCCAAATTGAAAAATACTGGACTGGCTCATCTGGACAAATTCATCTTTATGACAAGGATGTAAATAAATTTATCATTCCATCTTACGAAAGTATTTCCAAGGCAAAGCAGACAGAGATTGCCAAAGCCATCCGTAAGAAAATTGAAGAAGCTATAAGACTTGAGAAGCAAGCTATAGAGAAGCAGACAGAAGCCAAGAGGTTTTTTGAAAGACTTGTAATGGCGGGAATAAAATAATAATTTACGCCCCAATGGTATGTAACGAAAAAAGATAAGCACATTTATTTTATCCAGCAAAAAGAAAAAAGACGCATGCCCATTATTTGAAGATAACAGAAGGCATGAGAAAACGGCATGCATGAAGAGAAAGGAAATATGGCTTTACGCCGTTAGAAAGATTTCGGGTGGTCAACGAGGAGGCTTACATATGATGTTAAGGCGTCGAGGCAGGGAGCTTTCTAACGAGGTTGAATCTCAAAATGTGGAATTCAAATCCAACTGGCGGGATGAATATCTCAAAGTAATCTGCGCCTTTGCAAATGCCGACGGCAGAAGGGCGGATTGAAAAAATTATTGCAGAAGTGTGGGGAGAATAGATTTAAATGCTCTGTTGATATAGAATAATAACAAGCATGAATATACAGGAGGTGCAGTGATGGGCGTTGCAACAGCAAAAAAGGTAAATCCGGAGGATTATATCCTTTCTGTTCTTTCACCGGAAGAAAGACTGAACGCTGCTTTCAAGGTAGCAAGAGAGGCATTCAAAGGCACAAAACTTACGATGAAGGATGTTGACAATGCAGTTAAAACAGTAAGGAGAAAGGCTTACGGAAAGAAGAAATAAGGTAGTCGTTGACACCGGCGTACTTATATCGGCATTTGCCTTTGGCGGCGCCCCTGAGATGGCTGTTAGCTTTCGTTATAAATGCAAAGATAGTATTCCCACGCAAACGGCTTAAACTCTGCCGTGATGAAAAAGATAATATGGTGCTTGAATGCTGCCTTGAAGCAAAAGCGGATTTTTTGATAACAGGCGATAAAGACCTTCTTGATTTGACGGATATTCCATTCGCTTTGAAGATATTGACACCAAAAGAATATCTAAAACATAACGGAAAAGGAACAGTTGTTGATACTCACTAATTAGGTAACTCTTTTGGTACGATAAAAACTAAAGGAGGCCCTAATGCAATATTCAAGTCAGGTTATAGTAAAGCGCTGGATTCCTATTCTTAAGGAGTACGAGAGGACTAA
>JAJYXI010000042.1 GCA_021791055.1 Nitrospirota bacterium
TCCTTCAATATCCCTATGATCTGTTCCTCCGTGTACTTCGTCTTCTTCATTCTTGCCTCCTTGTTTAGAGTGTTATTTTATCCCAAAACTCTAATTACAAGTGGCACTGTTTTAGGGGGACAGGTCAACGGTACCAACCGCTATGCCCAACCCATTACCTATTAAACCTGTAGCCGAATCAGCAAATTTGTCCCACCTTACATTCTTTATTCTCTCATTAAAATATTCCGCCGTTCTTGGAAGATACATCATTGTATTATAAATAGCTGAAGCGAATACTTGCGTTGATGAAGCAGGTGCTGGTGCAGGCGTAGGTGTTGGCGTTGACGACGAGCTTGAAGTCGATGTCGAAGATGAACTGGACGATGATGACGATGAGGCAACAGAATTCCAATATGCCTCCTGCTGGCTACGAGAAGATCCAGCCCATGGATCATAATTGCACCAATAGCATCCGCCTCCCCAACCGCCATAGCTATAATACGTATCATACCAGTTCCCTGTTGGGTCTGTATAAATCAAAGGGTTGTTCTTGTGTAACTATATCTGTTAAATGCCTGTGGATCAAACGGGTCTTGTACTATGCTGTCAGCGCTTATGAATCTTCCAAGTATCGGGTCGTAATATCTTGCATTGTAATAATACAATCCTGTCTCAGGGTCTTCTTCCTGTCCTGTGTATTTGTGTTTTAGATTTACGCTGCCTTGATTGAGCCTTGTTCCTCCGAATGGGTAGTAGTAGATCTCTTCAACTTTGTTGCCTGCTGAATCAGTTATTATGCTTGAGCTTCCGAGATGGTCTGTGTGGTAGTAGTATGTGTTTGAAGATGTTTTACTTGCTATTCTGCTGCTTCCTGCAAAGATGTATTTTGTGCAGTTTCCATTTGTGCATTCATAAAGTTTTCCTATGTAGATGGTGTTGTTTTTCTTTACTCTCTGTCCTGCATAGTCATAGATGAATGTTGTTCCGTTTATTGATATGGGCCTGTTTTCATAGTCATAGAATATGTCTCTTTGTGTGCTTGCTATCATATTTCCATTGGCATCATATTGATATGTGTTTGTACCTGCCTGTATTACTGCATGGGCATTACTATTCTGGAAGAGCCTGTTCAGATATTCATAGAAGGTTAAAAATAAAATGGTCTTTTGAAGCAATAAATAGGTTAGTACCTGTCTATGTTGACTGTGTACCGTCATACTTCTCACTTACACACTTGGCTCCTTAATATCCATAGAATTCTGATTTTAGTGTGCGGTTCATCAGATCTCTGACTGCTTCTTTGGGAGGTTTTTCTTTGTAAAGGGTTAGATACACCTGCTCTGTTATAGGCATGTCGATGCTATATTTCTTCGAAAGGTCGTATGCAGATAAAGTTGTAGCCACACCTTCTGCAACAGACCTTGTCTGGCTTATTATGTCTGACAGTTTTTGTCCCTGTCCTAATTTATAGCCCACCGTATAATTCCTCGACAATGGGCCGGTACAGGTAAGCACAAGATCGCCGAGGCCGCTCAGTCCCGAAAATGTTATTTCTCTTGCATTCATGCTTATGCCCAGCCTTGTAATCTCGGAAAGGCCTCTTGTTATGAGCGCTGCCCTTGAATTATGTCCGAGTCCGAGTCCGTCGCAGATACCTGCTGCAATTGCTACGACATTTTTCAGTGCGCCGCCGACCTCAACTCCGATTATGTCATCATGGGTGTAGACCCTGAAATAGTCTGTGTTGAATATCTCCTGCAAGAGCAATCCTGCCTTCCTGTCTTCTGATGCGAGTGTTACTGCTGTCGGAAGCTTTGCAGCAACCTCCTTTGCAAAGCTCGGTCCCGAGAGCGTAGAAACAGGCCTGCCGAGAATTTCTTTAAGTATCATTGACGGTGTCAATAGCGTATCGTTCTCTATGCCCTTTGATGCGCTTATTATTATTGCTTCGCTCCTGATGTATTGTTTTACCTGGGTGAATATTGACCGAATATATTGCGTAGGAACGACATTCAATATGTATCTGGAGTTGGATACAGCCTCGACAATATCATGCGTCGCCTTTAAGTTGACTGGTATGGCAAAGTCCGGCAAATATATATTATTTATCCTTTCTCTATTTATACGCTCTGCCAGATCTTTTTCATGCGCCCATAATGTTACATCGTAGCCTTTTTCTGCAAGGAGCGATGCAAGGGTGGTTCCCCAGCTTCCGGCGCCTATGACTGATATATAGCTATTGGGGTAATTCATGACAGGGAAATATAACAAAAACAGCTTTATTTAGCAAATTAGCTGCTGATATTTGGCAAAAGGAGGGCCGGTCAAATTTTCTCCTGAATCATTGACAGCAGGTCATGAAGATAAAACGGCTTGTGAAGAAAGGCATCTGCTCCTGCATCCATAAAATCCCTTTCATCGCAATCGGCACTTATGCCGATTATCAATGAGCGGGGATATTGAGAGCGTATTGTCTTGGCAAGCTCAATCCCGTCAATATCGGGCATGGAATAATCGGTAATAACTATGTCAAAATCCATCTTTTTTAGAAGGTCGAGGGCAGATTTACCACCTTCAACAGCATAAACACTGAATCTGTGAAGGCTCAGGGCATCAGAGAGAAGCTTCCTGACCATCCTGTCATCATCCACAACAAGGATATTTTTCTTGTTATTTGTCTTTTTTATCATATCAACCAGGCTTTTGGGGAAAGCATACAACTATTGGTTGTATTTGTCAACGGTTTGCAACCATAGGTTTATAGACTTTTTACAATTTTATTTATAAAGTTTTCATAGCTCTTATTTAGAGCAATTTATGAAAAAACAGAATAAAAAGACTATTGACCAACTTATAAAGGAGTTCAGAAAGGCAGCCGGCATATCGCAGATGAAGCTTGCAGAAATGATCGGCGTCTCATATCAACAGATACAGAAGTATGAAAAAGGCATCAGCAGTATAAGCATTAACAGATTAAAACAGATATCAAATGCCCTCGGTGTACCTATAAAGGAATTTTTCCCTTCTGAGAAATGGGTTATTTCAGAGACACTGGCAACATACGGAAAGATGACAGATGATGAGCAGCTTCTGCTGCACCTATTCAGAGAGATAAAAGACAAAAAATTGAAAAAAGCCATCATTGAATTTATCAAGACTGTAGCAAAATAAAATTAGAGCTCCAGCATCATGATAACAGCATCCTCTGTGGGATTCACATAATAGCCTTTTCTTGTCCCGACCATGTTGAATCCAAACTTCTCGTAGAGTTTTCTCGCAGCATAATTGGATGCCCTCACCTCAAGGTAGAAAAACCTGCAGCCCTCTATCCTCAGCCCCTGCATTACATTATCAAGCAGCATCGTTGCAATACCGCATTTTCTGTAATCAGGATGAACAGCCAAATCCAGAAGATGGCACTCATCGGCTATATGCTTTACGCAGACATATCCGACAATAACACCGCTAAGCTCTGCAACCCTCGTTATGGAATGTTTGCTGTAAATCTCGCTTTGAAATGATGTCTCTGACCAAGGTGTAGTAAAAGAGAGTCTCTCTATCTTTACAACATCAGGTATGTCATCAGAATACATTTCACGGATATATACGGTGTTCATGCACCCAGTTTTATCTCCGCCTCTGACTTCCTGAGATACAGCGGTATAAGCCTTATCGGATCTTCAAATTCGCCCCTTTTTGCCTTAATCATGCCCAGATGTGCGACATTTGAAGGTGAAGGCACCATGACCTGCGGATGCGTGAAAACAGCCATATTGCCGAGATTCGCCTCGATATCGGATTTGTACAGAAGGGCGCCCTCTCCTAAAAAAAGTGTCGGCTCGTTTATTCCTGACAAAAGATTGTCTATTTTTATAGTCTGCTCATTCATAGCCCTTGTAAAACCGGCGTTGGTCCATTTGAATATTCCTGCATAGACCTCTCTTTTTCGCGCATCAAGAAGGGGGCATACCTGATATTTGGCAAAGGGTATGTTCCATGCAAATGCCTCAAGAGTTGAGACAGATACAAGCCTTTTGCCTGTGGCGTATACAAGACCTTTCACCGTGCTGAGTCCCACCCTGAGCCCTGTGAATGAGCCTGGCCCTATGGCAATGGCAAAGACATCGATGTCATCTATTTTCAGACCCGACTGCATAAGCATATGATCTATCGCCCCCATTAAGCGCTCAGAGTGCGTAACTTTCACATTTATCCGCGATTCGGCAATAAGGTTATTGTCGTCCATTATTGCCACGCCGCCCACCATTGTTGAAGTCTCTATCGCAAGCATTTTCATATTCGGTTATAAATTAAATGTTATGCGTGCGGGAAATAGATTTGCAAGCACCACCTAATTCCCCATTTTAAACTTTCTCGAAAATATTATGCTACCAACAATACACAGTATTGCAAAAATCTTCAGCGAAGCAACCGTACCGAGGGAGTGCGCTGTAATGCCTATGATGGAATTCCCCACCGGTGCAAAGCCCAAGAACACAAGGGTATAAAGGCTCATCACCCTTCCCCTCAATGAATCAGGCACTGCATGCTGTATAAAGCTGTTGCTTGTCGCAAGAAAACTCACAATACCCCACCCTGCAAAAAATATGAAAAGCACGGAGAGGTAGAAATTTCTGGAAAAGGATATGCCTAAGATGGCTAAAGAAAAGACAAGCCCTGAAAGAGTAATATAAATGTCCTTTCTCCTGACCTCTCCCTTGAATGCAATCATCATCGCCGCAATAAAAGATCCTGCGCCTGCAGAAGCAACGAGAAAACTGAGACCCCTGGCCCCCACATTTAATATCTCGCCTGCAAGTACAGGCAGAAGGGTAATATAGGGGATTCCAAAGAGGCTGAATACCGCAATCAGAGCCATCATATATAAAACAGGCTTCTCTTTTACTATAAACCTCCAGCCGTCGGCTATATCTTTCCAGATATTGCTCTGATAGGCCTTTATCGCTCCCTTTGCCTTTATTTTAGACAATGCAAAAATCACAGGAATAAAACTCACTGCGTTGATGTAAAAACATGCAGGAATGCCGATACTCGAAATTATGAATCCAGCTATTACAGGGCCTATAATCCTCGCTCCGTTAAAGGCTGCAGAGTTAAGGGCAATGGCGTTTGTGATGTCAGCCTTAACAACCACCTCTGCAAGGAATGCCTGTCTTGCAGGCACATCAAAGGCATTCACCGTTCCCAAAAAAGTGGCAATAATGCCCACATGCCATACAGTTATGATATTTTTATCTGCAAGGATTGCAACCGTGAGGGCAGGTATTATAGACATTATCTGTGTAATAATCAGTATATTCCGTTTTGGATACCTGTCGGCGACCATGCCTCCGAAAAGCGTAAATAAAAGTATTGGCAGAGAAGAAAGCGACGCTACAATTCCGAGATAAAGGGGAGATTTTGTCAGCGAATACACAAGCCAGCTCTGGGCAACAGAATGCATCCATGTACCTGAAAGGGATATTATCTGACCAAGCCAGAACAGCCTGAAGTCCCTGACATATAATGCCGGAAATTTCTGGGCCGGAAATCTCTGTCCGTTCTCCATGTGTTATTATATCAGTAACGACTCTGTTTCGGAGGCTTCAAATGAAAAAAACCTTTGCCTTTTTTGCTGCTTACCTTTTGCCTTTTGCCATTTGCCTTTTGCCCGCTGAACTCTTTGCCGAACAAATCAAGGTTGTTGTATCCATACATCCCCTTTATGACATAACAAAACAAATCGGGAAAGACATGATCGCTGTGAAGACACTGCTGCCTCCTGCTGCATCGCCCCACACATTTGAGCCTACGCCGAAACAGATGATGGAGCTCCATGACGCTAAGATATTCATCAAAATCGGCGCAGGCCTTGAATTCTGGGCAGACAGGATTGTGAAGGCTGTCTCTAATAAAAATCTAATAGTCGTGGATCTGTCAAAAGACATGCCTCTGATACACGGCACACATAGGCATGAACATGGCGAATCCCCGAAAATTTTTTCGGGACGGGCTGCTGATCCTCACTTCTGGCTCGACCCTGTGCTGACAAAAAAAATTGTGGACAAGATTACAAATGGCCTCATACAAATAGACCCTCAAAATAAAAAATTCTACGCAGACAATGCAGAATATTATAAACAGCAGCTCGATAAGCTGAATGAAGAGATAATTCAGAAAATTCGCCAGCTTAAGACTAAAGAGTATGTCACATTTCACCCTGCATGGAATTATTTTTCAAAAAGATACGGACTAAAAGTGGTTGGAGTCATCGAGGAAGCCCCCGGAAGAGAGCCGACTCCTGGCGATGTCGCAAGGATAGTAAAGGAATTAAAGAGATCGAATATACGGGTAGTATTTGCAGAGCCCCAGTCTAATCCAAAGATTGCTGAGGCAATAGCAAAAGAAGCACACGCGAGAGTTCTATTCCTCGACCCTATTGGCGCATCCAACGCACCTGACAGAGACACCTATATAAAGCTTATACGCTACAATCTATCCCAGATGGAAAGGGCAATGAAATGAGAGATAATCATTCGCATTAAGACATATGGGTGAATAATGGTATGAAGGCTATTGAAATAGAAAATCTTGATGTATCCATAAACAGTAAAGATATATTAAAGGGCATAAACCTTGAGCTTGGCGAAGGGAAATTTCTGGGTATTGTAGGCCCAAACGGAAGCGGAAAGACAACACTGCTCAGGGCTATTATAGGGATAATTAGACCAACATCGGGGACGGTCAGGATTTTTGAAGCCTCTCCTTTTGAGGCGATACAAAAGGGCATATTCGGCTATCTGCCTCAGAGCCAGAAGATAGAGATCAACTTCCCTGCAAGGGCAATAGATGTCGTTATAATGGGAATCTATTCAAGACTCGGCATGTTAAAATGGCCTTCAAGACAAGACATTGATAGAGCAGAGGAAATGTTATCAATCATGGATATGGCCGGCCTCGAAAACGAGCCGTTCAGCAACCTCTCAGGCGGACAGCAGCAGAGGGTATCCATTGCAAGGGCGCTTATAAACAATCCGAGGATATTAATCCTTGACGAGCCGAGCACAGGCATAGATGTAGTGGGACAGGAAGATTTCTACCATCTCCTGAAGGGACTTCAGAAGAAACTAAATCTCACCATAATAATGGTCTCCCATGATATAGGCGCTGTCACATCATACGTGGATGAAATCGCATGTCTTAATAAAACACTGCACTACCACGGGAGTCCCATGGGTGCTCTCAATGATGCGGTAATAAAGCAACTTTACGGCAAGCATGTGGATATTATGATGCATACAGAGCTTTGTGAAAAATGCGAAAGGCTTCATAGCGAACGCAAACATTAAAATTATGTTCGAGATTTTTTCATATGGATTCATGCAGAGGGCGCTGCTCACAGGAGCAGTGCTGGCAATATTTTCAGGCATAATATCGGTGTTCATAGTCCTCAGACGGGTATCGTTTTTAGGCTCAGGCATATCGCATGCCGCATTCGGAGGGGTTTCCATAGGCTTCCTGTTAGGCGTCAATCCTCTTATTACTGCCCTTATATATTCCACTGTTGTGGCATTTGGCATAGAACAGATAAGTACAAAAGGAAGGCTTGCTGAGGATACAGCCATAGGAATATTCTTTTCGAGTTCCATGGCGCTTGGCATTGTCCTCGTTGGATTATCACCAAGCTACAATGTCGACCTTTTCGGATACCTCTTCGGCAGCATATTGGCCATAACAAATGAGGATGCATTAATAGCCGTATTCGTAACCATCTTCCTGATGGGGATTATATTCGCAATAATGAAAGAGCTGTATTTTATTACATTCAATGAAGAGCTGGCATTTGTGAGCGGAATAAAGGTAAGGCTCATAAAATCCATATTCCTCTTATCAATGGCGATCGCCATAGTAGTAGGCATAAAGTTGGTTGGCATTATCCTCATCTCGGCGCTTCTTGTAATACCCGGCGCTACTGCGCATTTGCTGACAAAAAGATTTTACAGGATGGTCTTTATTTCATGCCTTATATCGCTCTTTTCCACGATTTCAGGAATTATAATATCATACCGCCTCAATCTTGCGCCGGGAGGCACAATAGTCCTTATGCTGTCAGTTACATTCTTCATTGCATTTTTCAACAAGGCATTAAATAATGCTTGAAATTTTATTTGTTTAGGTGTATCTTTGTCTTAAAGAAACAACATGTTTTAAAGAAAGGGGGTGAAGGAAAATGAAAAAGGCAATTCTATTAGCAATGGCAGTATTATTTCTCTTCTCTTTTGGATGTGCTACAAAAGACTATGTAAAACAGCAGATAGACCCTCTTGTTGACAGGATCAGCAAGCTTGAGGCAAGGGTTTCAGCCCTTGAATCCAAGGTGAGCGCAATTGAAGGCAAGATGCCCGGAATTGACGAAGCCAAGAGGGATGCAAGAGAGGCTAAGTCACTTGCTCAGGAGGCAATGAGGGTTGCAAAGGAGTCTGCCGACAGGGCTGAGGCTGCTGCAAAGAGGGCCGAGGCTGCTGCAGACAGGGCAGAAGAGGCATTCGGAAAGGCTAAAAAGGCATTTGAATTACAGCAGAAGAAGTAATTTCTCTCTCCCGCAAAAAATTTTCTGTGAAAATTTTTTGCGGGAGTTCTATTTTGAAGCCCGAGATCTCAACAGGAATACCGCTCTTTTCCCGTATGGCATGATATAGCTTTTCTGTATTTACCTTTTTAAGCAGCCCCTTCTTTTTCAATAATTCCACTGCCTCGTTAAAATAATTTGTATTTTTTTCATAGTCGCTTTTATGTACTTCTATATACACCTTATTGTCCTTTACACCTACTTTTACAGGCTGCCGCACAATGGTAACCTTCATACCATTGGGCACCACTTGAAAGAGCTTAGGAATATCCTCGGGATACAATCTTATGCAGCCGTGGGTAACCCTTCTTCCCACCGCCCATGGCCTGTTTGTTCCATGTATAAGATAACTTCCGAGGGAGAGCCTCAATGCATGGGAGCCAAGTGGATTGTCAGGCCCGGGCGGTATCACAGCAGGCAACTCAGGCCTTTCTTTTTTGATTGATTCAGGCACATGCCATGCAGGGTTCGCTATCTTCTCTATTATCTTGAAACTCCCGACAGGCGTGTCATTGCCTTCATCGCCTATTCCTATGGGGAATGTCCTTACCAGCAATGCCTTCTTCTGTTTCAGAAAGTAGTAAAGCCTCATCTCAGAAATATTTATAACAATTCCATCATAAGAAGGTATGTCAGGCAATATCCACATTGTCGGTATCTTAACAGTTGAATTATTTCCGGGAAGAAATGGATCAAGGACAGGATTTGCGTCTACGATTTCATTGTAGCCAAGTCTGAAACTCCTTGCCACCTCGATTAAAGACTCATTGCCATTGACTTTATAGGTCTGGACATCTCCGATTACTGTACTATCCTTGCCGTATGAATAAACCTCGGCAGAAACGGGTGAGATGGATAAGACAAAAAACATTAAAATAAAAAAGACAGTTTTCAATAATTTCATAACTTGAATAATAATCAACAAAGGCCGCTAAATTCAAGCGACCAAAAATATACGAAGCTACGATGGAGGTAGCCTGAGTGAAACAAAATTGCAAACTCAGGAGCCTCCATCGTAAGGCTTACTTATCTTAGAAATTGACAAAACCCAACATTATATAGTTAAATATAAATCGTTTCTCGGGCGGATAGCTCAGCTGGGAGAGCGCAGCCCTTACAAGGCTGATGTCACAGGTTCGATCCCTGTTCCGCCTACCATTTAAAGCTACCGTTTGGGGCGGTAGTTCAGTTGGTTAGAACGCCGGCCTGTCACGCCGGAGGTCGCGGGTTCGAGCCCCGTCCGCCCCGCCAGTCTTTCCTTTATTTTTCAATTAGTTACCTGCCACATTATGTAAAATTAACCGTCCCCAAACTGTCCCCAGAGAACGAAAACAATGTAAAAGGACAGTTCGTCTATCGCTCACAGACCTTTTACACTAACAACAATCAACCGTTATCGTCTCCGCTCTAACCGTTGATAATAGCCAATTTGCCGAGACAACCCTATTTTTAGCCTCTTTCTTGCCTGTGGATTGGCTACCAGAGCCGTTTCCGCCGACCCCTGTTTTTTAGCCCTTGCGGTTTGGCTCTGGGAGCGGTTTTCGGGTTTTCTGGTTATATACATCTTTCGGTATATATAGAGAGAGAGAAAACAGAAAACTATCAAGAGAAAGGATTACTATCAAAAGGTCATTACATGAGAGAGAAAGACACGGCAAAGGATCAGCCGTCCCGACCTCGCCCTTTGCCTCTCTCCTGCCGCCTACAGGCAGGCAGAGGTTTTGATAGTTCCTCTGCTCTCTTTTGTTATAATTGACAATTAATTTAATGGAGGAATACATGGAAAAGCGATTAAGTCCAGAAAAAGTTAGACCTCTCTTTGCGAATTATCAGGGAGAATTTCCGATTTCTGTTGATGTGATACTAAACAATTGTTGCCCAGACAACAACTGTAATCTTGATTGCATTGGAGGATGGTTACAAAATTTAGAGGAAATGCTGCAATGGAAAGGAGCGGAAAAAAGAAAGAAAATCGCAATACTTAAAGAAGTGAAACAGAGAATAGAAAATTTAAAAGCCAGTATAGAACCGACAGAGAATAATATCACAACACAGGGGCCAGCCCCCGGATAGTAAACAATCTGTAATTCTTTTTTTGTTTAACCGGTAAAGGGGACTGTCTCTTTTTATTCGACAGACCCCTTTTTTTTATCTCCTTTAATGCAACCGTTATCGTCTCCGCTCTAACCGTTGCCCTTTAAAATCCTACACTATTTTGTACATTTCGTTGAGGTCAATCTAAAGAAAAGCTAAAGTAAAAGAAAAGGCACAGATACCTTTTTGTCACCAATTTTCTCATATGAACATTCGAAATTTGGTGACCCCGTCCCCTAATCGGGGACACCCGCAAGCGGGAAAAAGGAGGAGGTATAAGAAATGGCAAAAACCAAGCGGATATTTTTCAGAGTTTCAGAAAATGAGTATGGAATCATAGAATCGAAAATCAGGAGGGCATACAACATCCCAGAGCATTATGTTATTAAGCGGCGGTTAGGCGATTACATGAGGCAGGCGGCGTTAATGGTAAGGGTGGTAGATATCGAACAGCTAACAGACAGCCTCTCTGCCGTGAGGCGGGAAATCAACCATATCGGGCACAATGTGAACCAGATTGCACATCGGGCCAATGCAGATGGTTATGATGCTGCAATGTATGATGCAGTTTTGGACGAGCTAACAAAACTAAGGGAGAAAATAAATAACCATGCAATATAGCCCTGTAACAAAGCTTAGCAGTTTTGGAAAAGGCATAGACTCAGACCAAGCCAATGCCCGTTATATCGGGCGTTTTGGCACGTTGCAGGATGAAATGGGCAATCACATATCCCAAAAAGATAGAGCAGCGGCAGTGCAACAGAGATTAGATTTATGCCCTAATCAGGATAAATCGTCATACCGGGTTATCGTGTCTTTGCCGGTGGAGAATACAGACAAAGCTAAGGATATAGCGTTGGACGAGGTAAGAGGTCGTTATAGCACGTTTTTATATGCGTTTCACTCCACCAATGATAAAGGCGATCCACAACCGCATTTGCACACCCTGATTTTTAACGACCAAAAGAATCATCCGTTGCGGGACAGGCAGGAGATATTCAGGCTTAGGGATTCTATTGGCGAGAGGTTTAAAGCCAATAATCTGTCTTTTCCTGATAGCCCTGACAACCTTAAGCCTAAATACAATCAAGCTGAAATACACATGCGGGAGCGAGGACAGACGCCATGGCTGGACGACATCAGAGCCGCCGTTGAATCCTCTCTCTCCTCTGCAACAGATTTTGATAGTTTTACCGCTGCCCTCTCACAACACGGCATCAGCATTATCCGCCAGACCGCCAATAGCCTAACCTTTCAGGACTCCGAGGGCAGAAAAGTAAGGCTGAACCGGCTGTTTAGCGGGATGAAATCGAGAGCAGATATCGAGAATCTCATCCAGAAAAATCAGGGCAATGTTGACCGGCTCAGGCGCTCAGAGGCACTATTTTTGAACCGCCTCACTAAAACAGCAGAAGCCCTGAAATATCAAGGCATGGACAAACCAGAAATCCAGAATAAGATTAATAATATCCTCTCTCACAGAGCCAATATTGACGCCCCTTCTGCCCGCTGGGAGACATTGAAAAATATGAAAACAGAACTGGACAAGGTTATGACGAGGGAGCAGTTGCAGACGATAAAACAGCAGATGTACCGCCAACAACTGATAAAACGGCATCAGTCAAAAATGCTGAAGAAAGCATTAAGGACAGGTAATCCTGTTGCCGCATTTGCTGCTGGGATTGCCTATATCATCAACGCCATTGCCACCCGTTTTGGCGACATCAACCGGGATGGCGTAACAGAAACAAGAGAGCAAGAACTACTGAAAGATATTTTGAAACAACCAACACTAAAACCAAAACCAGAGCCAGAGCCAAACTACAATAGACCGGCTCCGGGAAGATAGGAGGTATTAAAATGGACTTTGCAAATTTGTATAGCGATTTGTTATCGAGGACGTCTTATCTGATGTCCTCATACAGCAACGAAATCGGTTCAACCGCCATTGCGTTGGCATTTGTCATGTCTCTATTTCGTATCGGCAACGAGGCATGGAAAGGCGGTTACGACAAATCGATGCCGTTCATCAAAGACCAAGCAACAAAATTTTTAGTCGTTGTTGCCCTCTGTATGCCGTTTAACCTTATCCCCGGATACAACGGCAGCTTTATTACAACGTTTCCACAGGTGGTTATGAACGCTGGGTTTGAAACGGCTAAGGGAATGGTTAGTGCAGGCGGGAATTGGAGTGCATCAACGCTGATTATGCTACCCGCTGGACTCGATGACAAAATCAGGAAACTAAAACAGGAACAGAATGCAACGGCGGCAGAGAAAGAAAAAGAATTTAACGCTTTATGGGATGGTGACGAATTTAAGAAGGATATGAGCAAAAATGCAACATGGGGCAGTATCGGCACGTTTTTAAAAGGGTTAGCCGTTGCCGGTTTAATACTATTGATTATGTCTCCGTTATTGATTGGTTTAGCCATGGTTGGCGGTATAGCCGGCTGGATTGCAGCGGGGACAATCGTTGTTATCGTTTTGGCGCAGATGCAGGGCTGGGCATCAGGGACAGTATCAGTCACCCCGCCAGCCTTTGAACTCTTACGATGGGCGCTGAACGAGATGGCGCAGATTATGTTTACCAGCGTTTCAACGTTTAGTTTTTACGCCGTGATGATTACAGCGGCAGTCAAAGCCGTCATTCACACGCTGTTATTTCCCATCAGTGTTGTCAACGTTGGGTTTGAGAGCAGACGGCAGATTTTTTACGGACAGGTTGCCAAATTTGTATCCCTTGCCTTAACGCCCGTTGTTGCTTGTATCGTCTTTATTGTCTCCGCCGAAGCATTTGCCATGCTATCGGGTAAATTTGGTTTAATCGAGGTCATGCAACGGGTTTTTGTCGGTTCAACGCCAGCACAGGACGCCCCGATAATGAGCATCGTGTCATGGTTTTTCCGTTTTGCCGTTGCCTGTTTGGTCGCCCCTGCAATGCTTGCTCTACCCGTTGCAAAACTGATTTGGCAGAGCGAAAGATTTGCGGCGGAGGCAGTAGGGCAAGGATTTGCGGCGGTTAACATGATGCAAAACTGGGGCAACGTTGGGGCAAACATGCCGAGTATGCCAAGAAAATAATAGGAGGGGTAAAAATATGGACAGAGAGCAGTTAAGAAAGGATGCACAGGTATTTATTGCTGGGATGAAAGAGGAGGCGGGAAGCATCGGCAGAATCACCGTTGCCGTATGGATTGCCGTTTTTGTCATGATGGCTATTTTTAACGTTATCGAGTGTATGGGATGGTAAGGAGGGATAAAATGATTAAACAAATTACAGACGCAGTAGCGGCGCAATTGAAAAAGTATTTAAAACCACAAATGAACAACATCGATGCTAAGCTGGACAGAATCAACAATCGCATTTCCAATGTTGAATCCTACATGGAATTGCAACAGATGGTGCGGGGTTATGAATTGATGTTATCGAAATTCGATAACGACATATCCGATATTTTAAACCCTAAACAGACACTGAAAAAACCAGAGAAGAACAGGAGACCGGGACAATGAGCAAAGTCCCAAAGTCCCACGCAGAGGGACAGAGAGGGATATTTACCAGCATCGAAAAAATCTGTTTGTACATAACGAATCTGGTTTTTTGGGTTGTTATATATGCCGTTGTTGATAGCCATTACGAGGGGGACGCCGTGTCGATGTTTTTTGGGAGTATAGTTGTATCTCACGTATATATTTTCTTTAAGGAGGTCAGGACATGGACATGCAATTACTAAAAACAAAAATGCAGCGTTGTAAAAACGCTGGGAGCATCTACTACCACAAGGGGCGCAGGGTTGCCACGTTCAACCCTTTGCCCATTGAAAAACGGGCATTAGCAGAGACACAGGAAATTATGCAACATGCAGGTGCAGGAGCTATGTTTAATGTGTATCAATCCCTTGCTGAACGATACCGCAGCCTGATTGTCCTGTTGCCCGTTGCGCAATCGATAACGGATCAGGCAATTGCACAGGCGATGCAACGGATGCAACTGGTCATTGCCAATGACGGCAAAATGTACTGTTTAGGCTGGTATTACGGCATCCTCTCAAAGAGGGCAAAGCTGGACGTTGCAGAGATGTTTCAGGACAATGCAGAGCAGGCAATAAGAGATGTCAGGGAAATGTTAGTTTATGCCTTACATTTAATCCAAACGGCACAGGCGGAGATGCAAGCGTATCAACGGTCTGAACGTTATCGAGAGAAAATCACAAACTGGGAAATCGTCAAAAAACATCTCAATTTTCCATCCCTTGCCGACACGGAAATCGAGAACCAAAAACGCAACATCCCCAACGGCGGAGCGGATTTACTGTCTGTTGAGGACGAGCGCATCTATAATTTTGTTACCAGTGCATATGCAAAACAGATTGCAGACAGCGAGGGCGCATATTCAGAGCATCAGGCATGGCGTAGAGAGCTATTATTATCGTTAGGCGAAGACTCCGCAGGAAGCGGGGGATTAACCACAACAATGGGGAGGTGATTGAAAATGAGTAAAGAGTTTGACGACATTTTAAATCCGCCAAAAACAGCACAGGGACAGGGAGACGATATTATCAGTGCCGATAATATTACTGCAACGTTAACAATCAGCAGGGCAGAACTCACACGGGCAATGCAGAAACTACATCAACTCACAGGACAGGATAGACTGCACAATGCTTTTAATCTCATCTGGTATAAAAAAATGGACATCGCAACAGCGGAGACGATGGGTATGATTACGACCCTGTATCGATGCGCAAAGGACGGCACGGTTAAACCGCCCGTTGATTTGGACGAGTTTTACAGGGAAACAAACGGACTGAATACAGCCCCACCATCGGGCATCAAACCAAGCATGTAAAAAGAAAGGAGGAAAACATGTTAAAAGAACTTGAAGCCCTCGGCAACGGAGACCCAACGCCGTTGTTTAATGCACTAAACAGCACGGCATCAGCACTAATGCAGCTAATGCCCAAACAGGACGAGGCACAGCACATCCTTGACGTGCTTAATCCGCCGCAGATGCTACAGAGGCAACAGCCAGAACAGGGACAGGACAATTACAATTCACCAGACCTGTCCCCAAGACCGGGCAGGTAGATTTTACGCTAAGCGTAAAATCAAGGGCAGGTTAATTCCTGCCCTTTTGTTTTTTTGTTTACATGCAATTATTTTTTGTTGTTTTGTTGACATCTCATTGATTTTAAAGACATTTTAACACATATCATTATAAAATAATAGCTATTATTTGAGTTTTTTTAGTGCTAATCTTTTCCTATCAAATTTAATTTTAGGAGGTTTTGGATGGACAGACAGACGGCTTTAGAGAGGGCGGGAGAGATTATCGTAAGAATGGCGGAGAGCCTTACACGGGAAGGGATGCACTCGGTCAAGGAAAAAGAGATTAAAGAGATCGCCGAAGGATTAAAGGATTAGTTACGTTCCTACACAGCTAAGGGCAGGGATTAGTAACGTCCCTGCCCTTTTTATTATTCTTGTTCAATCCTTCTGTGAAACCTTTCTTCTATTTTATCGAGCCACTTAAGCCACTCACCACGTATTTTATCGTCTTCAAAATCTATCATATCAAACATTTCAGTTGTTATATAGCTATTGCCTTTTATTAGACGATACAGATATTGATACTTGGATGTTGACAGAGAAGGAAACTTCCCATGTTTCTGTCTATATTTTTCTATCATATCCATGTATTTTCTAATCACCTTTCTTTTTTTATGTGCAGCATCAATGTCTCTGAATTGACCGTATACAACGTTTCTTATTTTGTCATAGAAAATTGGAGAGACCTTTAACACATTTTTATATATGTCTTCCATATACAGCACATAACCTTGTACTGGGTTTTTAATACTATTTGATAGTGTTCTTTTCAAGTTTTTATAGCCTTTAAACTCTGACACAATGGCATGATATAGCCCAGCGTCTCGAATATCATTAATCGTTATATCCTTTAGGGCTTTATTTTTTGCAATCGCTAAATGCTTCACCTTATCTATTACCCTTTCCTTTGTCCATACTTTTGACCTTGCCATTTTCCTTATCTCCTTTTCAATTAATCCTACACTAAATTATACATTTTGTTTACTGTTATGTCAAACAAAAATATAATAAAAATATACAAAACTAAATTTTTAAAGGAGGTTAAGGACATGAAAAAGACAAAGCTTTTAGCAATCAGAGTTAACGAAAAGGATTTAAGAAAATTAGAAAAAGAGGCAGAGAAAGAACGGCTAACAACGAGCGGATTTGCCAGGCACTTGATTTTCAAAGCTCTACAGCCAAAGCACAAACAGAGTTAAAGGGGATACCATGAAAGACTATAATACAATACTTGATTATTTTTATAACGACAACGACCTTGTTTGTATCGCTACAATTCCCGATTTTATGGGCAGGAAGCAGCGATTTGCAAGAATTTCAGACCTCAAAACAGAGAAATGGATTAGGTTTTTAAAAGCTGCAAACGCCAATAATTCAAATATCTATCTGTCTGTATATACGTTCAGGGATAAACAAAGAACCGAAAATGCCGTTGTGGATACTGTAGATAGGATATTTCTTGACTTTGATGCTCCGGGGACATATGAGCAGTTCAGGAAAGATTACGAGCCGACACTTGTCATTAATACCAGCCCGAACAAATATCAATGTTTTTTAAAACTATCAGAGCCGGTATCAAAGGCAGAGGCTAAGGCTATCAGTAAAGCGTTATCGAAACAATACAATGCAGACCACACTTTCGACCTTGCGAGGATTTTTAGATTACCAGATTTTCGTAATGTGAAATATCCTGAGCGACCGTTAGCCGTTATCAGCGAGTTTAACCCGCAGACGACTTACAGCCCTTATAACCTGCCGTGTGAGAGGGAGCTAACAAAACCTGCATCCGCAGGAGAGAAAAGAGACGATACAAACATCATCCCTACTAAAAATAACTCAAATTTGAGCCTCTCCGTGAGCCGTCAGTATGATTACAGCCATTTTCTTAATTCAGTGCCAGACAAAAATAACGGAGAACCCGATTACAGCAGGGCAGATTTTCGGTATGCTGTTTATCTTCTCTCTCAATCTCATTTTGATAGTAATGATGTTAAGGACATTTTACAAGCCGAATCGCCAATGATACAGAAAAGAAAAGGATCAGGACTCGATAACTACCTGCAAAAAACAGTAGAGAGAGCAAAGAACTATCAACAGCAGAATTACAAACCATACGAGCCGAGGAGATAAAAAAATGATAACCAAAGTTATCAAACAGAAAAATTGGCTTAATCTCATCGTTTACGTAGGCAAAGACATCAATAACAGTGTAATTACTCATGCTGTTATCTATTCATTAAATTAAAGGAGGACGACATGCACACAAAAGAAAAGCCTACCATGGCAGTGGTAGGCGACAACGGAAACGGAAAAGAATCTGTTAATACAAATATAGCACAGAACGACATTGAAAATCTATTAGAAACGAGTTTCAATAAGAACGACTATTCAAGAATTGTTGGACTTATCAGGCAAGAACCGACTGAGGTTTTTAGAAATAAATACATACGTGTTCTTTGTGAAAAATTAGGACTCGGTTTTGGTGATGTTTTACGGGACATCGAGAACCAGAAACCAAAGACAGAACAGAAGAAGCTTTCAGAAAAGTTAAGAAGTTTTGAAGATATAATCGATTCAGAAGACATCGAAACAAAATATGTCATTAATAAGCTTTTGCCTGAAAATTTTATCATGCTACTTGCAGGACGGCGAGGAACTAAAAAATCACTAATTGCATTAAGAATGGCGATTGACATTGTCAGGGGGGATAGTTTTTTAACAGAGAATTGGAGAACTACAGCAACAGAAGTTGTCTACATCGATTTAGAAAATTCCATCAAGTTGATTAAAAAGCGACTCAGACTTTTAGCTTACCATTACGCATATAACCTTAAATTTCTATTGCGACAAGACATTTTGAGTATCGATATTGAAAAACAGATAGAAGAACTTAAAGAGCTTGTAAAAGACAAGGTAGTAATCATCGATACACTATCAAAAATACACAGACGAGATGAAAACAGCAACCCGCACATGACAATAATTATGGAACACCTAATCAATCTTGCACAGACAGAGGCTAAAGCATTGATACTTCTGCATCACAAGGGCAAGGGGCTTGGGGATTTGGGCAGTCGTGGAGCTACAGCGATTGAAGATAATGCAGACGTTGTAATTGAAATTATTCCCGATAAAAACTATGTGAACTTTAAATGCACTAAACACAGAGACTGCAAAGAAGAAGATATTTCCAGACTTCTTGAAATCAATTTCACAGACGAAGAGATACAAATTAAAGACGTATCAGACCAAGAATTTAATATCTTTTTCCAACATCTCAAAGACGAATACAACAAAGACGAATCAATATTTTCAACACAAAGTCGTATCGTTGAAACAATGAAGCCGTACGGCTACAGCAGGGAAACCGTTATAGATTTACTGTCCGAGGCTTGCGATTATGAATTACTAAAAAGAACAAAAGGCGAGAACAACAGCACGAGATATTGTTTTAATTAATGAGCGAACACTTGACAGATATAGAAGCTATCGAGTATCTTCTCTCCAATCAACAACAGGGAGAGAAGATGCCCGGAACCATAAGGACTAAAGAAAAGTGTCCAAACTGTAAAAAACAGTTTAAACATATTGTCCGTATAGGCTTTATCTGTCCTAAATGCAAAACCACGCCTAAGAAATACTTTATCGACCTACACTATCAAAACCAGCGAATTAAGGTATACAGCCATCGTACAGGCAGAATCCTTGACAGTTATAGTTTTGCTGGAGAAACGCTTGAACATATCAGGCATGAGTTACGCACACATACATTTGACCCCTCAAAATATATTGCATCAGAACAAGTAAAGTTTTATTTTAGTGTTGTAGCGGAGAAATGGCTTACAGAAAAGACAGAAAACGCCAACAGAGGACTGTTAGCATATTCAACCGTAATGGAGCTTAAAAGATACAATGAGCATTATTTTAAGCCGTTCTTTGGAAACAAGGACATTAGAGACATCAGGCGATATGACATCGATGATTTTAAATCATCCCTGCCCGACCATTTAGCACCAAAGACGATTAAGAATATTTTTACTGCAATCAAAAATCTTTTCAATACTGCATATCAAAAAGAGTTAATCGAAAAACTGCCAACATTCCCTAAAATTGAAAATACCGAATACAACGGCTGGAAGTGGATCTCCGCAGAGACACAAATTAATATCCTGAATACAATACCAGAACAGGACAGACCTATATTTGCTTTTCTGTTTTTGCATGGAGTAAGAACAGGAGAAGCGAGAGCATTAAAATTGAAGGATATAGACATACAAGGTAATATTATCAGAATAAGAAGAACATGGACTAAGGGCGGGGACGGAAAAGAAATCATCAGAGAAACGACTAAACAGAAAAAGGAAAACATCATCCCCCTGCATCCTGAAATGAAGCCCTTTTTTGAATCCTTAAAAACATTTCCTGAAAGCTTTGTATTTCTGAATCCGAGGACACAAAGACCATATAGCGATGATGCACTCAGAAAAACTTGGTACAAGACAGTAAAGACATTAGGACTTGAGAATGAAGGCATCCGGTTATACGATGCCACAAGACATAGTTATGCAAGCCAGCTTGTCAATGCCAATGTACCGTTAAATATCATATCAAAGCTTTTAGGGCATAGCAGTGTTAAAATGACCCAAAGGTATGCTCACACAAACTTAAACACCCTTCAAACAGCTATTACAACTATCAGCCTACTACCCCCTAAACAAGATAAACAAGCACGAAACGAATAGGTTTTCGGTTATCTAAAGATATATATAACCGGAAAACCAGAAAACCGCACCGTTAAGGCATTTCTGATACCCTACCCTCTGGAAACCGCCACTATCAATTGTTTATAAAGATTGTTTCTATAGATGCTTTATTATCAAGCTTTCACAAGGAACTGTCCCCAAACTGTCCCCAACCACATTATGTAAAATTATTTGCGCTTATTTTTCAATAAGTTAGACCCTGTTAATACCGGTTCGAGCCCCGTCCGCCCCGCTCAAAACTCATATCTCAATTGTAAATAAAAATTGTCATTTTTATCCAACTGCCCGAACTGGCTCCATCTCTCGCCTTCACCAAAGATATTCCCTCCCATTGCAGCCCACACATGGTCAGAGAAGTTGTATTTGACTTCAGGATTTAGCATGTAGTCTCCGTCTGATGGGCTGTAGAAAGAAAAGAAGGAAAGCCTTAAGTTCTGGTGCATTAAAAACTGTGTCAGTCTTATAGTGGCAAGCTGATAAAATCTTTTGTCTATAGGAAGCCCGGCAGGTTGGTTTCTCTTGTATCCTGAATAGTCATGCATGTATTCTCCGTAATATTGAAGTCCTATTGTGAAGTCCTCCCATAACTGCCTCTGGTAGCCCAAGAGAAATCTTGTCTGTGAGTTCGGCACTGTATAATCGGTTCCACTTCTGTCCTGCCTTGAGTCATAATAGCCTGCCTCAAGGCTCAAGACTCCATCCAAAGCCCTTCCCTGAAGGCTTGCACCGTAAATAGATAGTTTTGGATAATAAAGGGTAATTTTAGTTGTGTTATTAATGTCATCGGGTATCATATAGGGCTTGCGGAAATAGCCGCGATAAAAGTAGAGGGAGGCATCAAAACCTGCTATGTCTCTGTAAACCCTCAAGGCTAACTCGGTATTTTCAAAGGTTGTGGCAGGGTCCTTCTTTTCTCGGTTTGCAACCATAGGCATAGGGTCAAACATATAAAACCTGTTGGCATCAGGATAGTTGTTAGGTTCAAAAATCGGTATTGCAATGAATTCAAAGGAGGCAATTTCAGGATATAGTCCGAGTTTTATTCCATCAATACCTTTTTTGAGATATTCCAGAGGCCTCCCTGAGAAGAATGCCTCGTAGTCCTTTGGAAAGACATCGTTTATAAAAAGAAGGTCTCCAAGTCCCCATGTGACTATCTGCCTGCCTATCCTTAAATCCCAGCTTTTAGCTGTGTAATCTATATAGCCCTCTCTTAACTCTAAGTCTCCCTTTTCATCAATATGATCATAGGAGGCATCGGTTTTTATGAATACCCTGAACGGCTCCTTTGCTCCATCGAGTTTTAATTGGAACCTCTCTTCTGCCCATTTGAAATCGCCTCCGTCAGGATTCGTTCTCGTACTAAAGGAATAATTCCCCTGAAAGAAACCATGCAGGCTTATATCGCCTGCATGGGATGATGTTATTATGAGTAGTGAAACAAAAAATGAGATTAAAACGAATCTTCTCATTTCTGTTCCTCAAAATAACGATAAAACCCTGGAAAGCCCTTTGGCTCCACATATGCATCCATTACTGAAAATCTATCTACTACTCCTACGAGCTTCTTATCCCTTACTATGGGGATTACGGTAAAATTATTCTCAAGCATCATCTCAATGAGTTTTTCTGCCGGGGTCTCTGTATCAGCAGTTATCGGTTCCTTTGACATGATCTTTTTTGCAGTAAACTCATCCAGCTTAATACCTTCTCTTAAGGCTCCGAGGAGGTCAAATTCTGTTACGATGCCTATGACCTCCATATCCTCATTTATTACTGGAAGCCCCGGCAGACCGGTTGACATAAACCCGTAAGCAATCTCTCTTCCTGTTGCATCCGGCCTTACTGCAACCCTCCTGTGCATAAGCATTATGTGCTTCGCATTTATCATTTTAATCCCTCCTTTTCTCCTCTCCCTTTATGGGAGTTTACTATTCATTCAATCCATTTCTTTGGAGGCTGTCTGAGGAACCTCTCTGAAAAAAGGCTGTCCTCGATACCGATATTGTAATCCGATTTTATGTATGTGACCTCTGTCCTGTGTCCGCTCTGGAGGTTTTTCATTGTCCTTTTTGTGACTGTTGGGAATCCTTTTACGGTCTTTACTTCATCGGCGCTGAATACTTTGTAAAGCTCTCCTTTCCTGTCAAAATATTCCTCTTTAAGAGGCAGGAAATTTGTCTTATCAATCCATGAAATTTTGTAACTGTAATCCACATCACCGGCCTTTGGCGTGCTTTTTACAACATAGCAGTCTTTCCCGCCAAGCTTTTCTTCTTTCACTATTGAATGTGTATCATCCTGAATGTCCCTTCCGGAGATATCCTCATATGTGAAATCCGAGCCGACAAAGCTTGAGCGTTTGTCCTGTGCAGCAATCCTTCTCACCATGTTTATTGCAGGAACAAAGAGCCACCTGTCATCATCCCTTTCAGGATATTTATAGACCATGAATGTCATATCCTTTACATCAGCGGGCTGAAAAAAATACATGAAGAACTTCTGGTCGCCTCCCGGCTCGCCATAGTTTTTTCTCAGCATCGTAAGCTCCCTTACCCTCTCCGCACCGCCCTTGCTTATAAGCTTCATCATAACCCTTGCCTTAAAGTCTTTCCCCTGATAGAGAAATGCAGCCTGCGATTTTTTCATGACTTCATCTGCTGTGATTGCAGATACATTTAATGGTAAAATCAACATAAACACAAGTAAAAGATACTTTGTCATCTTAAAACCTCCTTCCCATTATTTTATGCCTCCGATATGCTCTTCGCGAAGCTCCTTTAAAAATATCTCATCCGTAGATTTGGTAATATATTCCTTTTTGGATACTTTTGCTATGCCGGATCCCTTCTTTATTGTCCAGACGAGGAGAAAAATCAACAGAGCAGTGTAAGCAAGGGCAAAGCCGTATTGCGCGTACTCGTTGTCAGGAAGAAGTTCAAGCATATTTTTTGCCTCCATGAAGCCACGGGAGAAGAAGATATCGTCTATCTGATCCTTAAAAAGCGAATACGGGAGATAGCCTAACATAAAGCCGGGCAGGGCGGTAAGACCTGTCATGTATGCCATGCCGAGCCTTGAATATGTCCTGATCTCGCAGCCGAGCATCATAACACTGCCGATTCCCAGCATAGGACCGCCTACGAGATGGCCGAGATGAAAACCGTATTTGTATTTTCCGGCCTCTACAACTACCGGCACATCCCATCCGAGGACAATCCATGTAAAAAGTATTGTCAGATTAAACATAAGTATTGCAACGAGAAGCCCGGCAAATGGCATCAGTCCTGTAAACATGGTTTGGGTTATCTTTGCTACCTTCATAGCCTCAAAATGTTTTGGCTTAAAAAGGAGGGACTTTGGTGACATTACGGCGCATTCGGTGCCGAAACCGGACTTGGCAATACCGAAGCCAACGAGAAGGCCGACCAATGTTTTAAGCCCGAGTTCAAACAGCGGAATGCTGCCGATACTGTTAGCCGAATTGCCCTTCAGGGCTGTCCATCCCGCGGAAACAAGGAGCAGGAGGAAAAAGGCCGTGAATATCAGGCGGACAGGGTCTCTATACGGCTTGTAATCAGGGTCATAACTTAATGTTTCAGTCTGATACTCCAGTTCAACGCATTTCTGCACCGTTGACTTGACCTCGTGGTGTTTCATGAACCCGCCGGCATTTAATCTTGCCATAAGCAAAAATGCAAGATATGCAAAGGGGATACTGACAATAGCCACCACTATTGATGTAAGGCTCATCGCCGGTATGCCTCCGAGGTAATGCCATGCAGTGCATCCCTGTGCAAGCCTGGTGCCGAATCCGAAGATCATGGCCCCGAAGAAGGCGAGCATTAAGACGCGGGGAGGGTATTTCACCCAGCTCTTTCTTTCCCGCTCTATGATCGTCACAATGCAGCCCCCGAATATCATGCCGATCAGCACCCAGTGGATATCTCCGCTGTATGTCCGTGTAATAAAATCGGTCCCGCTTATATTTTCCTCAAGCGTGCCGAACATCTTTGCAAGGCCTGTTGTTATGGGTATCGGTGTTTCATATTTCAGGAAATACAATACTTCTGCAAGCCCTACCAGAAATCCTCCCCACACAAAAGACCATGGTTTCGTAAGAATGTTTCTCAATTTGTATCCTCCCCAATTTTCTTGAACTTTTATTCAGGGACACGCCCTGACATTAACTTACTCTCAGCCTATTCCGCTGCGGAAGCTAATCACTTCCTTGATTACATTTTTAAGTTCTACACCTAATTGATTTGCCATATCCTGCCATCCCTTATCTGATTTCCTCATGTTGGCAATATCCCTGTAAGATTTTTTTGACAGATTCGACATAATGATTATCGCAACCGTGTCTCCTGGCGGGAATTCTTTAATCAGGGTCTCGATCACATCCGGTTTCTGAACCCCGAAAAAATAGTCCTTAGCCTTTTTCTCAAATGTCTTAAGGTTCTTTGACTGGTTTTTATTAATCATCTTTACCAGTTTTTCCAATCTCTCGGACTCTGACAGCCGGGCAAAAGATGCCCCGGGCAGCAAAAACATGAAGATAAGCAGCACAACCAAAACCTTTCTGATCACTTTGATATTCACCTCAAACCTCCTTTAAAGAGCCAGCCCCTCAATAGTATTATCAGGGCCGGCAGATATATTATTGTCATTAATGCACTGAGCATCATCATGCTCACGATGAAAGCTCCTACAGTTATATAAGGCGTAAGCGGAGCAAACATCATTACAGAAAAGGCAGAGGCAAAGAGCACGGCATTGCGCATGATACCCTTGCCAGGTCTTGCAGCAGTCCATAGCAATGAATCAGTGATGAGTGATGAGTTAGGAGTTGGTAGTTTAGAATTTACCCCCCCTTCAATCCCCCCCTTAGTAAGGGGGGGCTGGGGGGGTGACTGCTGACTCTCAGCTAATCTCTGTCTGAACCTGCTTACAAAATGAATTGCAAAGTCCACTGCCATGCCTAAGCTGAGGCATGATAGCACCGAGATTGGCATGTCGAATCTCTTGCCTGAAAATCCTATGACCCCATAAATGAGGAGTATGGTAAATACCAGCGGCACATAGCTTACCAATGCCCATTTAAAGGAACGGAAATTAAACACGAGTATCACAAATACAGCAATGAGGGCAAGGATAAAGCCTTTAACCATATCCCACAGCACTTCATGGTTCCAGATGAGATTGAAATAGGCTATGCCTGCTGGCTTTAGATCAATCGGCAGCGGATTTGCCTTTTTATATTCCCCGGCAGCCTTTATAACCTCTTTCATTGCGCCTGCATCCCATGTCTTGAGCTGCACCCATATATTTGCCTTTTTAAATGCCGGATCAACCACATTGTCGAGATCAGAGGGCTTGGCAGACATGCTGAAGAGGAAGAGATACTGTCCTACAGCCTCCTTTGTTTCAGGCACGGTGTCGAATTTCGGATCATCGTCATGAAGTACACGGTTTATTCTCTTGACATAGTCTGCTACAGAAAATGTCTTTCCCACTACCGGCAGCTTTTCGATGTGCCTCTGTAGTCCTTCGATGTATCTCATTGTCCCGGGGTTTTTGATAAAATCGTCCTCTTTCGATATTGCTACTATATAGCCGAGAGATGTGCCCCCGAGCGCGCTGTTTATCTCCCTGTCGGCAACGCGCACTTCGCTGTTCTTTTTGAACCACTCCACCATATTGTTGTTCACCACGATCTTTGATATGCCGATGACTGCCATGACAAAGAGGACGATGCCTGTAATAACTGTAGCCTTAGATTTGTAAACGCCCAGACCTGCAAGGCTTCTAAGGAATCTGGATGCCCTGCCTGTCGCCATATCCTCGCCCTGCGATGCCTTATCCAGATTGGATTCCTTCACAAACATGAACATTGCAGGGATGAAGCTGAAGCTCAGAACCCTTAGCATCACTGTACCGAATGCCACGAGCCCGCCGAAGACCTTGACAGGAATAATGCTCATGAACAAGAGCACTCCGAAACCAGCTGCAGTTGCCAGCGCTGTGTATCGCACAGGGCGCCCCACAGCCCGCATGGTCTCTATGATTGCTGTCTTTTTATCCCTCTTCTCTTTATAGCGGAAATAAAACTCATTGAAGATATGTATGCTGTCCGTTGCAATCGCCATCAAAAACACAGGCGCCATGGAGCTCATGATGTGAATGGGAAATCCGAGGGCTATTAATAACCCCATGCTCCATATAATGCTCATCATAGCATCCATCATCAGCGTAACTGATAAAAATAAATCTTTGAACATCAGATATCTGACAAACAGCATTACCATCCCTGCAATTGGAGCGAATATTGCCATGAGCTTGAACATCTCTGCGCCGAAGGTATCCCTTGCAACAGGATCACCGGCTACATAGTATTTTTCATCACCTTTTTCCTTTTTTAATATCTCCCGTATCCTGTCTGCTATCTCTTTGCCGTTGGCTCCTTTTTCAAGGGGCACATAAATGGCCGTAGTCTTTCCATCCTTTGATATGATGCGGTTCAGAAAAAGGGGATTGTCATAGAGATCCTTCCGGAATGCCTTCAGCTCCCCTTCGTTCTTTGGCACATCGGTCATGAGAGGAGCTACGTGCAATATGCCTTCCCCGGCAGTTACATTTGTAATTGTCGGAAAGCTGTTCACATCCCGCGAGGCAACGCCTTTTATCCGCATAATCTCATCGGTTATTTTTTTAATCTTTCCGAGGGTATCGGCATTGACAATGCCCTTCTCATTCTTTATCCCTACTACGATCATGTCTTCGTACAGTCCGAAGGTGCGGTCAACCTCGTCATTCCATACCCTCACATCCGATGTTGCCGGAAGCATATTCTTGGGATTCGTGTCGGTCTTCATCTTCGGGAACTGGGTCATGAAGATAAGTGTGATAATTACCGACAGAATAACCACTAATTTTGGATGTTCAACAGAAAATTCAACAAGAGAAAACTTCCGCATACACCTTCCTCCTTTATGGCAAATTGCTTAATCCGTGTTTCATTTTCCAGAGAAAATATCTCTCAAATCCGGCCTTAAGGGACTTAATCCAGGTGCTCTTCATGAGCACTGATTCCTGCCTCGGCGGAAGCACAGGCCTTGCCTTCATGTATGCGGCAGTATTGCCCATATCCATAAGGCATATCACCGATAACTCCTCAGGCGAAGGCGGAGCTGCATTCCTGAGTTCGGATACAATCGTTGCCGCTGCTGTCTTTGCCATTGTTACGGTCATATAACCTGTCTTTGGCACGCCTGTTGGCACAGGGGTTGACTCAGGAGGAGCAATAGCCATTGCAACGCCGATAGTGAAGATATTTTTATATTTTGTATGTCTGTAGTTTTTATCCACCGGTATGAAGCCCCTCGGATTGCCGAGTGGCGCAACAGCAGGGACACCCTTAAACGGCGGCGCTATCATGGCAAGCTTAAATGGCAGTTTTGTGCCGTCCTTAAGCCTCACCTCTGATGGCACAACCTCTTCAATGGCCTGATTTGCGAGATATTTTATATCCCTCTTTGCAAACTCATCCTCAACGAATCTCTTTGAATTGCCAAGTCCTCCAATGCCGAAATGGCCTACATAGGGCTCTGATGTCAGATAAAATATCGGCACCTTATGTCTTATTTTTCTTTTCCTCAGTTCTGTATCCATCTCAAATGCGAGTTCGTATGACGGCCCGAAGCAGCTTACTCCCTGTGCAGAGCCGAGGATTATGGAACCGGGTTCTTCGAGGATTTTCTTCCACGAGAGATTGGTCTTCACAGCATGATCGAGGGTGAATGTACAGTCCGTGTAACCTTTATCCGGGCCGATACCAGGAATTTCATCAAAAGAAAGATGAGGGCCTGTGGATACTATGAGATAGTCGTACGGAATCTCTCTTGCAGCAGTGAATACCTTTGATGCATCCGGCTCTATCCTTATAGCAGCCTCGTTAATAAAATCTATGCCTTTTGGCTTCAGTATCTCAGAAACCCTCAGTGTTATATCATCAGGCCTTCTATGTCCCATAATAAGCCACGGCAGAGACGGCAGGAAGACGAACCTTTCGTCATCGCTCACAACCGTTATCGTTGATTCTTTTCCGAGAAGCCTTCTCAACTCAAAGGCAGCGGTGAGACCGCCGAAGGAGCCCCCGAGTATTGCTATTTTTGTCCTCATTACCTTCCCCCGTTTTTAGAACATTCCCACTACTTTGCTTTCATTGACCATAAGGTCCACAAGTCCTTCGTAGTTAATCTCTCTAATACCCTTCCCTATCTCCTCCAAACCCAATCCCCTTAGCCGTGCATCTTCATCAAGGATAAACGCTGTTCCGCAAAAACCTTCAAGCCTCTCCTTCTGTGCAAAATACACTGCATTCTGTATCAGGCAAATATCAGCAGCCATATCCCTTGCCAATTTTACACCCCTTTTACCCTCATGGGTATCCGGTGAACTTTTGATAATTACAAGCATAAATCCTCCCTAAAAAATCATTGTTGTATCTGATTCATTAATAATCTCAGCGATTTCAGAGCTGTTTGCAATAATTACCCCATCTATGATGTCATCATTCTCGAGATGCTCATCTTTTATAGAGGTTTTATCAGCATATACATCCGCCCCCATATCAATGCAATCTTTGATCCCCGACTCGATGCTTGAATATTCGGTATTGGATGTGTCCTGCCCCTTTTTAGCTGCGTTCACACCGCCATCTACAAGTATCAGTTTTACAGCCATGTCCTCGATTATTCCGCCGAGTGCGTGTCTTATAGCCTCTGGCGCATCAACAGTGCCGTATGGCGGTCTCCTTAAAATTATGCCTATGCTTCCCATAATTGCCCCCTATAGCCCGAAATTTAAAAAGACGGGTTTTGATTTAATCACATTGAAAAGCCCTTTTAATGAGCTCATCTCTCCACCTTCAACAGAGTCCTCTGCCGCAAGACCGCGGGTCTGCATGCATCCTGTTCATATGTCAACTTTGAGCCCCCTACCGACAAGATCTTCAAGCGCCGATAGCGACTTTGGAACCTGTCCTTTTACTATCGAAAACACGCCATCACCCGATGCAATAAGCCTCACCTTCTGACCCCTTTTCAGGGCAGCATCCGCAAGCTTTAAAATAGTGTGGGTGTTCTCAAAACTATAAGGCGTTGTTGAAAGAAACATCACAATCTCCTTTTGCATTAATGCCTCCTTTTGCCTGGATATTTGCCTTTTTTAGTTACAGGACAGCATGCAGGAGCAGGCAGCTCCTCAATGTAGTCCTTCTTTAAAAGTTTGATTACGTCCGGGATTATGGGGTCTTTGAGGAAATAGCACCTGAGCCTCCCATCCATATAATGGTCAATAACACCATGTGTTCTTAAAATGGACAAATGCTGCGATACATTGGGCTGGCTTATCTCGAGAAACTCCTCGAAATCGCTTACGCATTTAACTCCCTTTGTCAGCTCGTCGAGTATCCTTATCCTTACCGGATGGGCAATGATTTTTAAAAGCTCTATCTTTTTGCCTAATGAACGCATCTAATTATCACCTCCAATTATATGCTTGAATAAAAATATAATAATATTTGAATATATTGTCAAGAAAAAAATATAACCTAAATTAAGCGCTTCTAATTTAGAAATATAGGTCAGGTGCGGCGACAAGACTTTAAACCCCTCACTTGTAAAAAATTTATCTTGTATCCGTCATCTACTACATTGAATGCTTGTTGGGTGATGCATTTATAATCTTTCATATACACTTAAAACAACACTTTTTAAAGTCTTTGAGCCGTGCCTGACCTATATGAAATCACTCAACATGGGTGTTAGATATTCTTACTCGTAGAGTTTTGTCTTCGAATAGAAAAACGGTTTGAGGGTCTTGAGCGCCAATACAGAAACTACAGGCTTTAACAGCCACGATGCCCTTGATTTGCTTCCAAGGCACCGCTTGCAGTAAGGATGAACAACCTTGAACTTCTTGAACCCTTCGATTATCCTTCTTAGTTCCTCTGATGAAAGAATCTCCCTCAAAGATGCCTCTTTAAGATTCCCTATTTTTGTGCGCCCGTCAAAGTCAACGCAGCAGAGGGTAACATCTCCGTTATGTAGTATGCTGAAGTGGTCGCGCATGCCAAAACAGTATCCTGCCCATGCATCATGTATCTTTTCGTCATCGAAGGCATGCCCCCAATCTTCAAGCACATATGTCTCAAAAAATATATTGGGATATATTTCCACTACATTCCATTTATATGAGACAAGTTTATTTATTTTCTTCAGTGCCATGTCCTTTTTACCTTTATCAACACCGAGCATGTCATAGATGCGCCCTGCCCAATATCCGAAGGTGTTTCTCAATTCCCCGGTTGATGAGATGACATGTATAGGGCCTGTCCCTTTTTCCATATCCCTTTTGCGGAATCTCGTGTTCAAAAAACGGAATTTGAAAATCGTATCTTTATGCCTTGAGTGATAAGAAGAGAAAAAATCGAGAATGCCGTTAAGATAGACATCGAATGTCAGCGCCCTCGCCTTCCTGAGCGCAAAGGATTTCTCATCAGGCGTCTGCAGAGAAATATCAACCTGATAGAGGTCGTAGTTTAAAAGTTTTTTTCCTGCCTCGCCGCCGAGTCCTCCTCCATTGGTTGTTAGTCCTATCTTGATTCCTGTATTACGGGCATAGGAGAGAATATCAAAAAAATCCGGATGGAGTGTTGGCTCACCCATCACATGGAAGGTGATCTTTTCACATATGTTGTTTTCATGGAGTTCAGAAATTATACGCTTGGCAAGGCCGGTATCCATATAACCGTACTTCCTTTTCATCTCTGACTTGGGGCAGAATACGCAATTGAAATCGCATACATTGGTAAGTTCTATGTGAACTCTCTGAAGCGGGATTTCAATATGGCCGAATCGCTGCTTTTTTGAAGAAATAGCTGTTGACATCTTTTTTAAGCTAACAAAAGCTTTCACTGGATGTCAACGAAGGCTCATAAAAATATTGCACTATTCTTTAAATAATGCTAATTTTAATACTAAGGAAGGATTTGATAGATGAGCTCTATTGTTGACACATCTTTTT
Organism: Nitrospirota bacterium; assembly: GCA_021791055.1. Taxonomy (GTDB): domain Bacteria; phylum Nitrospirota; class Thermodesulfovibrionia; order Thermodesulfovibrionales; family Dissulfurispiraceae; genus Dissulfurispira. The sequence goes on from JAJYXI010000042.1 coordinate 31,669, forward strand.
TAAATTTCAGTTTCACCAATTCCATCTCCGGCAAATACACACAGGTTCAGAAGAACAGCTATATAAAGTCCATCCAATCCCAGGAAGACGCAGCAAATACAAAGATAAGCGCACTGGGCAAGCTCCTGAATTCCCTCGAAGAACTTAAAACAAGCCTTGAAGGCATAAAAACAGAATCCCTCAAGATAATGAAAGCCGAGGTCTCTGACGAAGGGATTTTAACAGCCACGGCATCTTCATCGGCGACGGAAGGTTTATATTCGGTAAAGGTCAATAGAACTGCGAAATCGCATACCCTTTATTCAAAGATGTATCCTGCTGAAAATTCGGCTGTGGGTACAGGCATGCTGACCATAAGGATAGGAGACAATATAGGAGTCGATTTAAATATAACAGAATCGAGAAAGACACTCTCCAGAATAAAAGACGCCTTAAATGCATCAGACGCAGATGTAAAAGCATCTCTTAAAAAAGAGGCTTCAGGCTACAGGCTTGTGATTTCAGCTAAAGACAGCGGTGACGGAAATAAAATAAACATAATCGTATCCGATGACGATCTGAATAATACTGATTCAAACGGCCTTTCCGCTCTCTCATACGACACAAATACCGCAAAAAACATGACGGAGTCCACCCCTCCTTACAATGCTGTTTTGTTTGCAGACAGCAGCTTCTTTGAAAAGACCGAAAATGAAATAACGGATGCAATAACCGGCGTAACTATGAAACTCTTAAAGGAAGACGACAAGTTCCCTGTTTACATTACCGTGTCCGAGGATCAGAATTCCCTGATCTTTGAAAAACTTGATTCTTTTATAGAAGCATACAACAACACCATCAAATTAACAGATGAGCTTCAAGGCGCTAAAGGGACTCTGAAAAGGGACTCCTCAGTAGGATATTTAAAAAATGCCATGACAGATATCCAGACAAAAACATACAACAACTCAACCCTCAAATCCCTCGGATTCAAGTTTGACACGCAGGATGTAATGTCGCTGGATATAGGGAAAATTCAGAGCGCAATGCTTTCAAACCTCGACAATATAACCGATGCCCTCAATACGCTTGCGAGCGAACTGGAGACGACCGTCAATAGTTACATAGACTCGGTTATTCCGGCGCAGCAGGACAATTACAGAACAATCGTAGCAGAATACATTAAGTCCGAAAAGCATACCTATCGGGCATTTAATAGATGATATTAAAACTCACCGACGAAGCCTCTGAAGAAATAATAAATACATCAATATCCATCCTCAAAAAAGGCGGGATAATCGCATACCCCACAGAGACCTTTTATGGATTGGGAGCCAAATACGATATAGACTCTGCACTGAAAAGACTTTATGAGATAAAACAGAGGCCGAAAGAAAAGGCGATGCCACTAATTATAGGCGGTATCGATAAGCTATCCTTGATAACAGACTCTATAAATGCCTCTGTCAAAGAGCTTATGGACAGATTCTGGCCTGGGCCATTGACAATTTTTTTTCACAGCCGTGCAGGACTCTCGGAATACATCGTATCCGAGAATAAAGTGGCGGTAAGGATTCCGGGGGAATCTTTTGCGCTCAAGCTCGCATGTGCAGCAGGATTCCCTATAACTGCCACGAGCGCAAATATCTCAGGCATGCCCCCTGCCGACAGCGCATCGATGGTCCTCGATTATTTCGGCGACAGGATAGACCTGATAATTGACGGAGGCAAAACAAAAGGTGGATTACCTTCCACAATTGTTGATGCAACCGACACCGCAATAAAAATCATCAGGAAAGGCGCAGTAGATATCCGGTCATCATAAACCTTTATTCAGAGCCATTCACGGACTATCAAGCAGACAGATCCTGTTTATTGAACAATCGTTTATAAAAAGTGAATGTTCTATAAAAAACAACTTTTGTTTTAAAAATTAATTTTTTTGTTGACAAAGAGAAAATTATGGTGTATAGTTTTCTTCAAAAGGAGAAAAGGATGCTTAAAAGCTTATTCTCATCATCCGTAAGAGCCGATGTGCTGGCGCTATTGCTGAATAGCCCTGAAGAAAGGTTTTATGTGAGAGAGATAGCAAAGCTCTTGAGAAAAAACCCGTCGGGGGTAAAGAGAGAGCTTGATAAATTAGAGGAGATGGGGCTTGTATTCAGTGAAAAGGTTGCCAACCTGAAATACTTCCAGGCCGACAGAAATTCACCCCTATTTTCTGAGCTAAAAGACCTTATTGCAAAATCCCTCGGACTTCCGGGAGCCTTGAAAAGCCTTTTGCGGGCGAATGATATAAAGTCAGCATTTATCTACGGCCCCTATGCCGAAGGAGAGGACACGCCAACAGTTGATCTCATTGTCATCGGTTCATTCACCCCTGCACTGCTAATCGGCCTGCACGATATCGAAAAAAATTTCGGCAAAAGGATAAATTGTACCGTAATAGAAGAGGCTGAATACAAACTAAAAAAGCGGAAGGATGCAAGCGTAAAGCGCATCCTTGCAGAAAAAAGGATTACACTTTTGGGAAGGATATAAGGCTTAAACTTTCCGCAGAGTTTTTCCATGAAAAATCCTGCGGGACCGAAAGGGGGTGAATATAATGGCAACAAAGAAAGCTCCGGCAAAGAAGGCAGCAGCAAAGAAGCCTGCAGCAAAAAAGGCAGCAGCAAAAAAGAAATAAGAAAAGTCGAATTGGGAATGTACGATTTTTAGGGAATACCCAAAAACAACTTATACGGTTGCTAAAAACTCTTGGGCTGGTTTTTAAGTTGGGTATTCCCCTTTTTTTTAGCTATAGTTTAAAACTTGGCGGGGTAAATGGTCAACTTCCGATGAAATCAGGCTATAGCAGTCCACAGACGAGACGAGCTTCTTCAGAAAGTTTATATTTGCGGTATGGCCTGCCTTTTCAAGCATAATATGTCCATGTATCGGAAAACCGATCAACGACAAATCTCCTATCGAATCAAGTATCTTATGTCTTACAAATTCGTCATCGAACCTGAGCCCTGCCGTATTCAAAATACCTTCGTCGCCGACAATCACGGCGTTGTCAAGAGACCCGCCCTTTGCAAGACCGTTTGCCCTTAACTTCTCAACATCGCTTAGAAATCCAAATGTCCTCGCAGGGGCAATCTCCCTGACAAAACTCTTCTCATCGAGATCAACAGTAAGCTCCTGTTGACCTAACATATGATGCCCAAAGTTTATATAGTATGATATGCGTCTTCCGTCGTATGGTAGGGCAACTATCCTCGAATGAGCATCCTCATACACAACAGGCTTTGTGATCTTTATATACGGCATCTTTTTGCCCTGTTTTGCTATGCCTGCATCGAGTATAATCCCTACCAGCTTTGCAGAGCTTCCGTCCAGTATCGGAATTTCAGGACCGTCAACCTCAACGATAAGATTATCGATGCCGAGTCCCGATGCTGCGGCAAGCAAGTGCTCCACTGTCTTTACCTTTACTATATCAGAGCCGCCGACAAAGCCGATTGTCGTAGCAAAGGCGGTGTCGACAACAGAGGCAACATTTGCCCGTATTATTGCTCCCTTGTCTGTGCGATAAAAGACGATACCCGTATTCCTTGAGGCTGGTTTGAGCTTCACAGTCGCATACTTGCCTGTGTGCAAACCAATGCCATGGAAGGTGATCTCTTTTTTTATTGTTCTCTGTAATCTCATCAGGGCAATATAGCAAGCAAATAGCATACCATCATAAAAATTAATATAAAACAATGGGATAGAAACATCGGAGTGTTGATTAATTTCGATATTGTGTGATATTTACCACACTCAGATAGCTAATAGCTCATGGCTCATAGCTGTTAGCAAGAAAAAATACCATGAGCTATGAACTATGAGCTAATCTCTCCTCCAACCACCATCTCAGGAATCCTTAGGGTCGGCATGGCATCAGAGACAGGAACGCCCTGTCCGTCCTTTCCGCAGGTGCCAATCGAAAAACCAAGGTCAGAGGCAACCATATCTATAGATTTCAAAACCTCCGGGCCGTTTCCAACAAGTGTTGCACCTCTCACCGGCTCGCCAATCCCGCCATTTTCTATAATGTATCCTTCCTGAACCTCAAAGACAAAATCGCCTGTTACCGTATTTACCTGCCCTCCGCCCATCTTTTTAACCAACAGACCCTTGGTTACAGACCTGATAACCTCATCAGGAGACCTATTACCCTGAGCTATAAATGTATTCGTCATCCTCGGCACGGGTTTATGCTCGTAAGACTCCCTTCTGCCGTTACCTGTGGACGTAGTTTTATCCACCATGGCAGTGTATCTGTCGTACATATATCCCAATAGAATCCCCTCTTTCACGAGGATATTCCGTTTTGAAGGTGTCCCTTCATCATCAAAGGAAAACGATCCCCTCTTGTTTGGAAGGGTCGCATCATCTATAACCGTAATCGCATGAGAGGCCACTTGCTGGCCAATCTTTTTTGAATAAACAGACAATCCCTGCTGGACAAGGTCTGCCTCAAGACCGTGACCTATTGCCTCGTGAATCATTGTACCGCCAGCCTCTGATGAAATAACAACAGGCATCCTGCCGCCGGGCGCCCTCTTTGCACCAAGCATCATCACAGCCCTCTGTGCAGCCTTGAGCGCAACACCATCCATTGGCCTGTCATCAAAAAGCTCATACCCTATAAGACCGCCAACAGGCTCGTACCCTGTCTGAATAACATCTCCATCTATGGCAATTACCTGCACTACGCCCAGAGTGTAAACCCTTTCGTCCTCCGACACAAAACCATCGGATGTATAAATCTTCACATTCTGCAAGGAATCACGATAAACGACATTGACCTGTTTAATCCTCTGGTCAAATTTTCTTGCGGTCTCATTGCCGGTTTTTACAAGGCCAACTTTTTTAGGCATCGGGATAGTTTCAGGAGGTGTTTTTATAACAAAGGTTACCTCTGGAGACCTCTTTTTCATGTCAATAACAATATCCTGAACAGAACTCGATGCTGCCTTGCTAACCGTATCTGCAAGCTCCATAAGGACGCCTTCAGAAAAATCATTGCTATATGCATAAGCGGTTTTGCCGTTATATATAAGTCTGATGCCCATGCCTGCGGTAGCCCCTGCAATCACCTTCTCTATCTTGTCGTCCTCAAGCTGAATAGCCGTGGTTCTTCTATTCTCAATAAAAATATCCGCATACTCCCCGCCATTTGAAAGGGTCTTTTTTATGAGTTTCTGCAGAATCTCATCATCTACCATCAAAAATCCTCCATAAAATTCAATTTCGGTATTTTAACATAAAGGGCTTAACGTCAGAGGAAACAGGATATGGTTTTTAATTATAAATTACCATATAAGAAATCGATAGGCTGTAAAATTAATGTTTTGCCAATCTTTTTACGGTATAGATTCTTAAAGTCGTTTGAATTTCCAGTTATAAAATAATCCATTCTATTGGATATAGCAGTGGCAAGTATTATCCTGTCGTTTTGAGGAAGACTATTCACCAATTCATATTTTATATCCGCCAGAACATCGGCAAGAATCTTTGATTTCTTAATCAATTCGTTAAGCAGCGGCAGTCTTTCAGGTTTTTTTATCTTTATATTAAAAACTGATTCTCTGCAAACAAGGTTGGATACATAGACTTCCACAGCACCCATCGATTGAATTTCATAAATCAGATAGGCTCTTGATCTTTCACTGCCTGAATAGGCAATGGAGAACAAAACATTGCTGTCCAGAAATGCCTTTATTTTTTCTTCCATTTAGACAGGATTCCCTCTTTTTCCCCTTTTTTCATCATATCCGCTTTCTCAAGCTGTTTGACAAACTCATCAGAAAACTCTCTTAAAGGCACTGTTACAGCAGGTTTTATCAGAATGCCATTTTCCTTAAGCTCAATGACCACAGGGGATTTCGGTTTTATGCCTAATTTCTCCCTCAATTTTTTAGGGATCGTCACCTGTCCTCTCTCCCCAATTATTACGGTTTCCATTTTTCTTACCTCTCTTACATCTTTTATCTTATAATTGCATATTTTCAGAAAATACGCAATATTTCGACTGCCATGGTGCCACTACTTAACCTAACTGATAATGCATGATTAAATGGATAGCGAGCGTATTCCCCGCAGCCCCATGCTTCGCACGTCATTTGGGTCTGCGAGGAATGCGAGATCCAGCGAGGCTTAGGCACAATCTATGCTAAACTCCTGATAAGGTCTTTCAGATATTATTCATGGCTATGGTCCCATCCCCGAATCTCCGCTTCCTCCCATGCCTTTTTGCATGGAATACTCAGGGCAACAGATGGCTCTTTTCCCTTTTGGAGAAATTTTCCCATATTGAAACATTGACTACGAGCCTTCGGGGTTAGGAAATTACGCTCTTTGAGCCATTTGGATAATTCAAACCATCCCTTGCTACCCTTGTTCTTGCAAAATTCTATTACCTCCTTCTCACTTGGAATGCTTGGATCGTAGGCCGGTCTTCCACCTCCGGCAATATATTCATCACGGATGCTTGGCGGCAGTGTAAAATCTCTGACTTTCAAACCATTCCAGCATTCTTCCCTTTTACAGTACTCTGTCACATTCTGCTGAGTGTCGCGAATATAATCGTTCACAATCTGTGACATGGGTTCCAAGATGTCCAAGATCTTATCGCTGACCGCTTGTTTCTGCCATATCTTTTCCAAGTCAATCCTTAAATCTGTAAGATGAAACAACCATGCAAGGCTATAGGCAACAATATTGTGATGATATCCCTGAAAGCTCTGCCTGCGAATAATCTTCTCCACAGAATTCCAGAGAATGAGCAACGCAACCGTCTTTTTAAAGAAAGACACCCAGTCTTCTTCCTTTTGTTCTCTCAGCCATTCATTGAACCGTCCAAAATTTTTCTGTCCTCCCAAGCTTACCATATGGGGAAGTCTCAAATATGTGTTCCAGACTTTTCCGAACTTGATCTTGTCAAACTTCTGATGTTTCGGTCTAAGCGCATCGAACTGGCGTTTTTGTGCAGGTGTTCTGGCAGTCAAGTTTCTGAATTCCTCATAACTTCCTCGGGCACGCTCGTAGAACCAGTAGGTCTGGCGTGAACCACCAGTAGGATCAGGTGCTGGGATGTTGTTTGAAATAGTCTGAATCTCCGGGTGAGGTGCCTGGTTTGCAGCAAGGTCTGCCAGTTGAACCTTGTTCTGGGTATTTGAATACTCACTGATCTTCGGAACAAGTATGGGGACATCCTCCGTTTTATGAATAACGGTCAATTTCATCTGAACATAGATATTGCCAATATCTGCCCGATCTTTCTTTCGAGTATGATAGAGAGAAGCCGTTGTCTGTCCCCCATTTACGATCTGAAAATCTTCGGCACGCACCAATCCGAATCCCGCCTCCGAGGATGTGACTTCAACGCTTCTGGCAAAAACCGTGATCCCGTTGTTATAGGCACAGAACATGTCGGGCTCTTTCAGTATTGTCTCCCTGATTCCCCTGTTGACATTGCCGCGGGAAGAGAGGAACACCCGTACATTCATGTCGAGCATTTTGATGCCCCATTTCGCATACATATCGGCAAGAGCTGAGCCAGGAATGAATCCAAGATAGGTGGAATAGCGGTCAGTTTCGTTTTTTCTGACTACGCATGGGAGTGGTCCACCGCAATATTCAGCGAATTCTATTGTTATCTTTTCCCTCTCGCCTGTTCTATAAAAATGGCATGTTCTTTCAATGTCCCAGACTGTACGAATAATCTCGATGTCGTCAATCACATCAATATCTGCTGGCCTCTTCTGGGTTATTCCATCTGTAATCACAACAATCTTTGCTGTCCTGATATCACCTCTGCACTCATTTATGAGACTGGCAAGTTCATGAGCCTCGTTCGAGATGTCAATTCTGTTTTGCAGCCCCTTGAGGCTTCGCGTCAGAAAGTTTGTTGCACTCCTGAATAAGGAGTTTACTTCATCATTGGGAATCCGGGCTTTTGCAGGATCGTCTTCATCCATGAAATGTGATATGACGAGTGTAATGTCTTTTAATTCGTCATCATAGTGGTAGCCATCAACTTTCATGCCTCTGCCCTTATATGGACAGGGAACAAGACTTTCTATTTCTCCATAGTCCTCCAGAATGCTTCCCATTTTTTCAACAAATACCGTTTCTCGCATCACTTCGCCTATAGCATTAGCTTCGGCTCTTATTTCTTCATGGAAGTCTCTTGAAAATTCAAAAACATCTTCGGCGATCATAAAATTACCTCTTGATTAACAGGAAATATTTCGAAAGATCATAATTGAAATGCCCACAAGCTGAAAGCACAACAGTATAATGAAGGTCACCAAGTCCTTGCGGTACATCTGTTATCCTCGGAAATCCTTCGCTTACATGGAAAAGCTCTTCTTTTATAACTGTGTAACTGCTATTGTTGTAGAGATGGGTGTGAATATCCAGATATCCAGCCTCTCTGAGTGAATGTTCGAAAGTATAGGCAACTGGCTTTTCTGAAAGGATGCTTCTTAGAGACTGAACCAGACCGGGTAATGTCTCACCACCGGCACTCGACTTCGCAAGAGTAAGGACGAATAAATGCAGAGAGTTCAGTCCCCGGTCGTCAAGTTGTCTCTCATTATTAATTTGAACCTTTCGAGGTTCTTTTGTTATTGTCGTTTTTACTTCAACTGCATGGCCATTTGTTTCGAAATCATGATAGTTGCGCCTGCAGCCTTTCCATGAATTGACAGCAGCTACAAACTCCATACCTGCTTGAATCATGCGCTGTAGCCACCAGAGTTCACCGTACAAGCCGATTTGTTCTTCAGATGAAAGCCCTTCCTGTCCATGCCGTTCAAAAAAAACGACCCCATCTTGCCAAGAAATCTGCAATTTCACTTCTGCGACTTTCATTTGTCAGGCAGCCATTCAGAGATCTGACGAGATCAGCGCAAACAGTTACAAAAATGTCTCTGTTTTCCCGCTGTTCAAGGAAAAGACGGATATGGCGGGTGTCCCACCTTGGAACATCAAGAGTAAGAATTTCAAAATCCATTCCTTTCCACTTCGGGAAGTCAATCGAAAGAGTTTCTCCTGAGATCCCAGCCTCAATAAGCAGTTCCCAGATGCTTCCGGGAGAAGTGCAACCAAGCCTGATACCCGTTTCTTTTTCCAGATCGAGACGCCGATATGTCCGCTGATGAGAATCTATATCTGGTGGTAGTTTTCTCTCCAATTCTTTCCACATTTCCCGCATGAGCAAATCTATGCGATCTGCTGAACTCATCAGTATTCCTCCATATACACAGGCCCTGCCCAGTACTCAATGGGTACAGCGGTATCACTAAATGGAAAACTGACGGCAAAACCAACCACTTCCTGACCGGTTAACCCATAATTATTCTTTGTATTGTCAATATCCTTGCAGGCGGGAAGATATATCAGGATAAGTCCTCTTGTCTTCGGCCTGACAACCCGAATGGCCAACGATGTCGGAAGTCCGTCCGATCTCTGCTTTCCCCGGGACCGGTCAAATTCCAAAGCCCTTTCAATTTCTTCTGTCGAGAGGTCCAATAATTCATCGGCAGGACTTGTAAGAGTCCCTATGGATATTTTGTCAGGGAGAACTTCAAGAGGAGTTCTCCTGACACATCCGATTATATATTTTCCCATCTGATACTTGTGTTCCGCATCCTGCAGGATATTGGAAACAATAATCACATGCCAGTCAATGAGTTCGTTGTTCTTGTTCTGCCTCTCAATGAAATCAGCAATCCGTGCAGGATCAACAACCCTTTTTGCGACATCCTGCGTAGCGTAACTCCTCAGAAAGTTCAGTACGGGGGCTGGTTGAACATTCTCCCAGTGATATCGTGGCTTACTTGGGTCTACTTCTCTTGAACAGTCACGACCAATCTGTTCTGTCAATATCTGGAGAGCTGTGCGGTTGATTGCCAGATGTCGTGGATCAAAGACAATGGTTTTGGGGAATTCTCCGGAGAATGAAATGGACAGTTTCTCTGCATTTCTGGATTTGCCAGCAGAAGTAACAGCGAGTCTGCCGGGATGACTTCGGACTTTGAGGCCGTAATTCTCCGGTGTACTATTGATAGCAACCATATATTCCAGTTCATTTCGCAACTCTTGGTTTGCAAGAGCAATATGCCGATACCATTCTGCCAGTTCAGGTGTTGTATATATGCGGCAAAGATCATTGTATCCTTCCCTGTAGCCAAACCAGCGCCCCATTTGCATAAGCGTGTCATACATACGGGAGGCACGAAGATAGTAGGAAACCGATAAACCCTCCAGTGTCAGTCCTCTTGACAGTTTATCTCCGCCAATGGCAATTACATTAATACCTCTATCCTCCCAAGGGACATCTTCGCCTCGCAGGATTCTTTCTCTCACAAGAGCATCTGCATCCCTGTAGTCTAATATGTCTCCAATCTCACCGTTTATACCCTTGACTCTAACCGTCTTTGCGGCACTAAAGAGTTCCCTCTTGATTTCATTCCATGAGGATGGTATTGCTTCTCTAAATCCCTTTCCCTCCATTTTCGCCGACGTGGGTAGAAAATCATTCTCCCAGAGGCTCCTGAAATCAGACAGGGAGTCCGACCCTGACATTATTCTGGCAACCAGTTTACGCAATTCCTTTTCAACCAGATCCTTGATCTGTCTCTGCACCGCTCTAAAGCGGGTAACATGAATCAACATGGAGTTATGCACTACACCTTCTTTTCTGATTCTTCTTGTGGCACAGACCAGCAGAAAACACCTCATGGCCTCCAGTAACGATTCCGGCAGTTGTGCCACACAGAGGCTACTTTTGTGCGTATCGGGTATCCTTTCAGTATGATCGACCACATGTCTGACAAGGGGAAGTTGTTCCATGTTTTCAATACCCTGCTCGGAATAGCCTGCAATGCCGAAAACATATTTAGGCCCTATATAATTGGTCGGCTGTGGAAGACTGATAACAAAATGTCTCGGAAACAAATCTTCACCATAACTGGGATGGAATCCCTTGTTATGAATAAAGATATTTGCATATGGTGTAGCTGTATATCCGATATATGCACTTTTTTGAAATGTGAACAACAATTGTCTTATATGTTTGTTCGTTTGTGTTGGATCATAATCTTCGACAATATTTCCATCTTCATCTCTCTCTGGTATTCCTGTATCCACAGATGCAAAATCGCATTCATCATCAATCAATAGCAGCGGAATGTCGGGGATAACTCTTCGGCCTTCCAGTTCTGTCGTTCCAGGAAGACTGTTCAGCCAGCCGATAAGGTTCTTGAGAATTGTCACATTCTTCTTGATAATCAAAATAATAGGATCACCGGTTACAGAAGGAATTATTCCTGCCTGTGCAGCCACTGCTCTGCTGAAATCACCGTTCTGGCTACTGCTCGTAAGAGTATTTACAATTCTGTGATCTGAGAATATCCTTCGGACACCTATACGCCTTTCCCGTCCCGTAAGTCTCTGGATTCTATCCAAGTCATAGCCAAGCAACTCTTCATTAAGACGATCCTGAGTCTGACTTCGAAGGCTGTTATGAATGCCCGCAAGTATGATAATGAGTTTGTATCCTGCGTCCAAGGCCTTACAGATTAGGGCAGTATAGTTGGATGTTTTACCCGACTGTACACTGCCCATAACCATCCCTCTCCTGTCCCATGTTCCTTCGCGGCAGGGATCTTCGAGCCGGCTAAGTATCTCACTCGAAAGCCTGTCAAGATTTTCCACCACATTTGCCGGGCGTCCCTTCTGACTGACCAAGTAGGACTTGAGATGATCCCAGAAATGCCACGGAAACTGGCGTTTAATTGGCATGTTCGTTGAAACATTGAACCAGTCTTCATGTCCAACGAAATCTTCCAAGGTAAGAATGGTTCCCTCAATTGTGACAGTGAGCATACTCTCGATCTTGAGAAACAGCTTTTCTTCGTCTATGCTATCTGCAAAAGAAGGCTTCATAAGCGCAATGAAGGACCTGATTCCTTCTGGAGTAACTTTTTGATTAGCAAAAAATGCGATAGCCGTCCGAACAATGTCATCGATGCTCATCTGTTTAATATTCATTTTTTGAACCTCGTCTGAGCATAATCATCCAGATGAGCCCGGTATGCAGGATGGGTACTGAAAATATCCATTCCGCACAGTATATCCACAGCCTGTTCGTGGTTTTTTCCCTCGTTGCGGTATTTCCGGTACAGTTCAAGACAAATATCGAGAAGTTCTTTGGGCGGCGGATTCAGGTCTGCGGCAAGATCTGCATGGCAATCTTCGTGTTCCAGACCATCCATGATGATAAGGCGATGAGGGACCGTACTTTCGATGACATGAAAAAGTTTTTTGACCCAGTTCTTCGTTGGAGCGAACTCATCAAGAATCAGCCTGATAACAGAGTTCTCCTGATTTATCTTGTATATGATCTTTTCACCTATTTTTTTCTTGATCCATACTTCATCAGTTTGTCTTAAAATACCGTTTTTTCTTACGGCACCGGTTCTCGCTCTGTATACTTCCGCAGCCTTCTGCCGGGTAGCCTTGGCGACTCTTTCCAATTCAGCCCTCAGACGGTCAGGAGGTATCGCAACTGCCTTTCTGACATCAATAGACCATTCATGGTCCATGTCATTGGTAATATCAACTTTTATCCTTGCCAGCTTGTAATGTTCTTCTGCCTTTAAATCAAAGTTCAGATATCCACCTGAGACGATCATCCGGCGGTTGCGATAAATATAAAACCCTTGCTGTGCATTCCAGCCATTAGGTCCTGCACCATTAATACTCTCAGCTTCACTCCTTTTTGATACATGTGGTAGAACATAGGGCATCACTGAAATCCTGCTATCTTCGTATTTTTCAGAAGAAAGTTCGCGGGTAAAATCATTCCTGCGGAGATAAGGGTCCCAAGGTTCACACTTGGCAACACCGACGAAGATATTTATCTTCTTTGGGTGTGGTTCAAGATACTGGTGAAAAACCATTTCGAGATATTCCTTCACAACAAGGAACTTATCAAGAAATGCCTCCTCAGCATTGTAAGGTGCTGTTCCGGGGGGCTCATCAATAATTCGGTCAATGTTCTGCCAGAGAACGACAGTTCCGCTCTTGAGCTCATTGATTCCTGAAAGAAGATCCATGGCGTCTCTTGGCGGAACCCTTCCCAAAAGCCAATTGCGTGAAGTCTGGACATGATCGAGATCCCAGAACCGGGTTGCAGTTTTAGCATCTGTGGTTTTTGTAATGACAGTTAAAAGCTTGCACTGCGAAAATGAGGCTGTTTTAAGTCCGAGACCGAATCTTCCCAAATCTTTGGAGTCCCGTTCTTCCAGAGGGCTTTGCGTTCCCAATCTCATGGCTTCCACCAGACGCTCTTCTGTCATTCCAATTCCATCGTCCATGATACGAATCCAAGGCCTACCATCATTCCATGCATATTCGATCCAAATGTTGCTTGCACCAGCAAAGATGCTATTATCAATGAGATCAGCAACGGCCATGCTCAAGTCATAGCCGAATGCCCTTAGCGAATGTATCATTGCATCGGCCCGAGGTGGGCATTTCTCGAAATTGTCAGCGGCGTATGCCATCTCTGTTCGCGGAGACTTTGTTTTCATAAACCCTGTTTGCTTCCTTCAAAATTTAATCATCGGAATTCCGACATTATATCTTAATAAAATCTCAAATGTTCATAATGAATTATTTAATTAGCCGTTTGAGTTTCTTTTCGATTTTTTTGGGGTCCTCGAGTTCACACTCCCATATTATTATAACTTTCCATCCAAGAAACTGTAATGCTTTCTCTTTTTGCTTGTCTCTCTCAATATTCTCTTGAAACTTTTTCTGCCAGAATTCCTTTCTGCTTTTTGGCTGATATGCATATTTACAACCAAGATGACGATGCCAGAAGCAACCATGCACAAGGATAACGGTTCGATACTTCGGAAGTACGATATCTGGTTGCCCGGGAAGATTTTTAACATAAAGACGGAACCGGTAACCCATCCTGTGGAGCAGAGCTCTCACCTGTTTTTCCGGTACCGTATCCTTTCCGCGTATGCGGGACATCATTTCGCTTCTTTTCTCTTTTGACACGATATCCATGTTCAGTCAACCATCCCTGCCTCATTTAATATGTCATATACAATTTCAGCAATCTGTTTTGCCAGAAGCGGCGGAACAGCATTTCCTACCTGCACATATTGGGAAGTTCGAGGGCCGACAAATAAATAGTTGTCTGGAAAGGTTTGCAAACGAGCTGCTTCACGAACAGTGAGACTTCTGCATTGCATGGGATCAGGATGAATATAGTAGTGTCCATCTTTTGAAATATGCGATGTAACAGTTGTTGCTGGACGATTTTCGACCTGAACCCTGAAACGATCCGCAAAATTTCCACTATCCAAGGCAAGCGGAACATTATTGTGATCCGGTAGCAGGTCTGGTGGAAAATCCTTCAAGATCGGGGTCCGATGGCGGACTTTGGCAAAACAGGCAGCATAAAGATACCTGTGCAGGTCGCTATGCATATGGCCACGAGTGCTGTGATTGCAGACTCCGTCCAGCATAGGATCGATAAACCACACCTTTGCATAATCAGGTGAGGATTCCACTGACAGAAACTCACTGCCACGGTCATATTCCGGAGGAGTCAATTCATGCAGAACAGTTCTCACATAATCTTGTACATCTTCTCCAGCAGCCCGGCGTATGCCGGCAAACCAACGTTTATTAAGGGCATCTCTGAGATTGCCAATCCATGCATGTATACTGTCTGTGGTTCTTGACAGACCGCTACGAACGGCAGGCAGATCGGATAATACGCTTGATGCAGATACCTGTGTTTGCATTGGCAGTGCTTCAGTAGTTACACGGCCGAGATCATCCCGGATACCTAGTAGAATCACACGATGTCTCGCTTGGGGAATTCCGTAATTTTCAGCCCGTATTACCGAATCTCGCAAATCGCCGTTGACAAGGGCATTGGCGTTAATCAGAGAATATATGCCATATCGATGTCTGCGACCCGTATGACAAGTTGTACGACTTTCTCGACGTATTGCTGATGCAGGTTCCTGCAAGTCCTCGATCATGCGATGAAAAATCCTCTGATTTTCCAGAGTGGCTGAGAGAAGACCTTTGACGTTCTCCATTATGAATACAGCAGGCCAATGGTCGGCAATTATCTGAAGATATTCTACGTAGAGTCTTTGTTTAACATCTGTCTTGGGATCGTAATTCTCATTCCCGCTGTTTCGTGAACGACCTGCAAGAGAATATGCCTGACATGGAGGTCCTCCAATCAGTACCCAGTTATCGTTCCCGTTCAGTGCAGTTCTAATGCGTTGTCTTACAATCCTTTGCGGAAGCTTTTCATTCCCTAATTCTGCAAGCCATGATTTTGCATTCGCAATTTCAGCCTCTCGTGGATGCTTGTCATATAATTCTTCAAGGGTTATCCGGCCCCTTAGAAATTCATAGTAGTCATCAGGCACTTCAAGCAAGTTGAATTCACGAAAAAAACTTCTCAACCTGAGTGTCTGATGGGCACTCCGATGTTTTTCGATGGATAGTTTGATATCAAATCGCTTGGCTCCATTTTCGGAAATTACGGAAGAAAATCCTTCTCCAAGACCACCAGGGCCAGCAAAAACATCAATAACCGGTATCACTGCAACTCCTTAATTACAAGAATTACTATTAGACATTTTTATTTTTTCCCAGCCATTCATCAACTTCCTCTCTCCGGAAACGCCACTGTGTTCCGACCTTTGAAGCAGGAATCTTACCTGCTTGAACCATACGGTAAACTGTATCCTTGCTGAGTCGCAGGAAAACTGCTACCTCTTCCAAAGTCATTAAGGTCTCTATGATTTCCTTCTCTTGGTAATTCCTATCTTTCATAGTTATGCAAGTATTGCATAACTATGCATATTAGTCAATAACAAAGCATGTTATTCCAGAGTCTCTTATAAAAAGAGAGACGACCTTTTAAAGCGAGAAATCCTTTGCAGTATTGTACAGACCTCTGGGCTGGTCGAGTAAAGCGTTGACGGTCTCCTGAATGTTTTTAATAGCAATCGTCAACAGTTTCGTTCCCTAATACCTATCGACTTGCAGATGAAACTAACAGTCATCGACATTTGAAACTGTCATGTGTTTCAGGAAGAAGTCAATACCTTACCTGACAGGCTATGTCTTGTCCTTTAGCAGGATAAAAAAGCGACTAATTTTCATCATATCCCTTACATCTTATCCGATGCCGATTAGGCTTTATTACCTTCTTACAGACCGATAATCTTTTCTTCTTTTCCCTTGCACTAAAAATCCCCAATACCATAAAATATCCCCATGAAAATCGGCTTGATAGGCGGAAGCGGGCTTTATGAGATTGAAGGGCTGGAGATAACAAAGGAAGTCTCCATATCCACGCCATATGGAGATCCCTCATCTGTTTACAAAATAGGAACAATCTGCGACAAAGAAATAGTCTTCCTTCCAAGGCACGGAATTCCCCACAGCATACCTCCCCACAAGATAAATTACAGGGCAAATATATGGGGCTTTAAATCGCTGGGAGTAGATAGAATCTTATCGGTAAGCGCCGTAGGCGGAATTAACAAAGATATGCCTCCGGGTTCTATTGTCCTTCTCGACCAGATAATCGACATGACGATTGGAGCAAGGATATCCACATTTCATGATGAAGATAAGGTCGTTCATATAGATTTCACCAACCCTTACTGTCCTGAGATGAGGGATTTGATTATTAAAGCCTCACATAATATCGGAGTGCCTATAAATAAAGCAGGAACATATATATGTACAAACGGCCCAAGACTTGAGACTGCAAAGGAGATAAAGTTTTTCTCCATGATAGGCGCCGATGTTGTAGGAATGACAGCAATGCCGGAGGCATCCCTTGCGAGGGAACTTGAAATATGCATTTCAGGAATATCTGTTGTAACCAATTATGCTGCAGGAATCTCAGAGCGCAAACTTACAACCACAGAGGTTGTCGAGACAATGAAAAACTCCATAGACCGCATAAAATCCCTGATTAAAGAAGTCATCTCTCAAACGCCAGACTCCCGCAGTTGTCCATGTAAGGACGCATTAAAAGATGCGGAACTTTAACTCCTTGACACTATTAGCTTAATCCTATTATCATAAAATGTTCTAAAAATGTTCTAAAAATTTCCGGAGGTTTACATGTCAGGGCATTCCAAATGGTCTCAGATAAAACACAAAAAGGCCAGCACTGATGCTAAACGGGGCAAAATATTTACAAAAATAGTCAAAGAGATTTCTGTTGCAGCACGTACAGGTGGCGGAGACCCCGAAGGCAATCCAAGACTGAGAACTGCAATTGAAAAGGCCAAAGAAGTAAACATGCCTTATGACAATATTAAAAAGGCCATCATGAAAGGCACCGGCGAGCTTCCCGGCACCACATATGAAGAGGTCATTTATGAAGGGTACGGCCCGGGCGGAGTGGCGCTCCTTATAGAAACTCTTACAGATAACAAAAACAGAACGGTCTCAGAAGTCAGGCATATATTGTCAAAGAACGGTGGGAGTCTTGGAGAGGCAGGATGCGTCGCATGGATGTTTGAGAAGAAGGGGTATATCCTTGTAGAAAAATCAAAGGTGGACGAAGACACATTAATGTCCATAGTGCTTGACGCAGGCGCAGAGGACATGAAGAATGACCCGAAAGAAGACAATTATGAAATCATTACATCCCCTGAAAATCTTAATACAGTGAAAGAAACAATCGAAAAACAGGATATTACTGTCTCATTATCAGAGATAACGATGCTGCCCAAAAGTTATGTCCCGATAGAGGGCAGCACAGCCGAGCAGATGGTCAGACTAATCGATGCTCTCGAAGACAATGACGATGTCCAGAATGTTTATGCCAATTTCGATATACCTGAAGAGGCAATGGCAACAGCAAGTGGTAAGTAAGAAGTTGGAATTATATGGTTGAATCTATACATATTACCTTCAAAAGAAAATTCTTAGCAGGACTGATAGTTACAATCCCGGCAGTTATAACAATATTCGTCCTGGTCGGAATATTCAGATTTGTTGACGGCATCTTAGGCCCGTTTTTCGACTTCTTCCTCGGCAGACATGTAGCAGGATTAGGTTTTATTGCAGCCATTGTTATCGTGTTTCTGATAGGAATAGTTTCGACAAATGTATTCGGCAAAAGGGTATTAAGTATTATAGAAATGATCTTTCTGAAAATACCGGTCTTTAAAAGCATTTACACCTCAATAAAACAGCTTGTCGACGCATTCTCGCCCGACAACAAGAGTTCTTTCAAGAAGTTTGTTATTGCTGAGTATCCAAGACCCGGAGCCTACGCCTTCGGCTTTTTGACAAAGGAATGCGTAGTTGAATCCAACGGAAATGAAACGCCGTTAAAGGCTGTATATATCCCGACAAACAACCTGTATCTCGGAGAAATCGTCCTTCTCGATGACAAGAGCATAACCTATACCGACATATCAATAGAGGAAGGCATTAAAATTATTCTTTCAGGCGGAATAGCTGCCCCTTCAAAAATATTGGAGACAAAGGGAGAGCTAAGGCAATGAAATCATCTTATTCCTTGGCAGTAGTCATCCTCGCAGCAGGTCTCGGCACAAGGATGAAGTCGTCAATACCAAAGGTCCTTCATAAAATATACGACAAACCCATAATTCAGCATGTTGCTGACTCAATAAAACATTTAAGGGCAAAAAACAATATAGTTGTGATAGGCCCAAAAACCGATGGAATAAAAAACACCCTTGACGGTTATCCTGTAATATTTACTGCTCAAAAAGAACCAAAAGGAACAGGAGATGCCCTTAAGGTTGCTATTCAGAAATTAAAGGGATTCAACGGCACAGTGCTGGTATTAAACGGAGACACCCCTCTTATAAGCACACAGACTCTACAAAGGTTCTTGAGACTTCATAAACAGAATAAAGAGGATATATCCATCATATCGTTCATCGCAGAGGACCAGCATTCTTACGGAAGAATCATCAGGGAAGGCAATAGAGCGAAGGCAATAATAGAGGATAAGGATGCAAGCGAAGAACAGAAAAAGATAAAAGAAGTAAACAGCGGCATATATGCAATCGAATCCCATACATTAAAGCTTCTGAAAGAAATAAAGATAAACAAGGCAAAAGGAGAGTATTACCTCACCGATATAGCGGATATAGCCGCAAGAAAAGGCTATAAGGTCGGCGCCCATATCCTCGGAAATGAAGCAGAGATGACAGGGATAAACACCCGTGAAGACCTATATAAGGCCGGTCATTATATGAGGGATAAAATTTTATCCGGATGGATGAAAAGTGGGGTTTCATTCATAGATAAGACCTCTGTCTTCATACACCCTGATGCAAAAATAGGCATGGATACGGTCATATATCCAAATGTTCATATCGAAGGCAAGACAATCATAGGCAGCGGCTGCATAATATATCCAAATACAAGAATAGTCAGCAGCACGATCGGCAATAATGTAGTTATAAAGGATTCCACAGTAATCGAATCTTCCACGATAAAAGATAAAGCCGCCATAGGGCCGTTCGCCCATATCAGACCGGGCTCGATAATCGGCTCAGCATCCAGGATTGGAAACTTTGTCGAGATAAAAAAGTCCATCATCGGAAGCGGCACAAAGGCATCGCACCTCAGTTATTTAGGAGATGCAGAGATAGGTAAAAATGTGAACATAGGAGCAGGGACCATAACCTGCAACTATGACGGAAAACAAAAACATAGAACTATAATAGAAGATAATGTATTTGTCGGAAGCGATACACAGATTGTCGCGCCGGTGAAGGTTGGGAAGGGCGCATATGTAGGCGCCGGCTCAACAATTACAAAGAATGTCCCTCCCCTATCCCTCGCAGTCAGCAGGGCTGAGCAGAGGCACATAGAGAAATGGGCACTCAAAAAACAGAAAACAGAAAACAGAAGCCAGAAGTCAGAAAGGGAATAAAGGAATGTGCGGAATTATAGGCTATATCGGCAATAAAAATGCCATACCTGTGGTGATGGATGGATTAAAGCGCCTCGAATACAGGGGTTATGACTCAGCAGGCATAGCATATTTCACTGAAGGCAAAATAGAGGTCAAAAGATGCAAGGGCAAAATCCATGACCTTGAAAGTATAGTCAATAAATGTAATATATCGAGCAATCTCGCCATAGGCCATACAAGATGGGCAACCCACGGCAAGCCTTCAGACGAAAACGCCCACCCCCACAGGTCGGACGGAATAGTTATTGTCCACAATGGAATAATAGAAAACTATGTGGAGCTAAAGCATAGACTTCAGGAAGATGGCTTCACATTTACATCAGAGACAGATACAGAGGTGTTATGCCATTTGATAAACAAATATTCAAAGACAAATCCCCTCGAAGAAGCAGTGAGGACAGCACTTAAAGAGGTTAAAGGAGCATACGCATTTGCTGTTATCAATGAAAGAGAGCCGGATAAAATAGTAGCGGTGAGGAAGGAAAGTCCCCTTGTTATAGGACTCGGAGAAGGCGAATACTTCCTTGCATCGGATGTCCCTGCATTCCTGAGCCACTCTAAAGAGGTCATATTCATCGAGAACAATGAAATGGCAGTAATGCACAGGGACGGCGTAATCATAACAGACTTTGAAGGAATGCCTTTAAATAAAAATGTTGTCACAATCTCATGGAGCCCATCAATGGCAGAAAAGGGCGGTTACCGCCATTTCATGTTGAAAGAGATATATGAGCAGCCGAGGGCAATAGCAGACACCATCAGGGGAAGGGTCTTGCCTGAAAAGGGAGATGTGGCAATAGAAGAATTCGGCCTCACGCCAGAAGCCATTAAATCTGTTGACAAGATATTCATTGTTGCTTGCGGCACATCTTATCACGCAGGGATTGTAGGCAAATACATGATAGAGGAACTGGCAAGAATACCTGTTGAGGTCGATATAGCCTCTGAGTTCAGATACAGAAATCCGCTAATAACCGGCAACACGCTGTTTATTGCGATAACACAATCAGGAGAAACAGCAGATACCCTCGCAGCCATAAGAGAAGCAAAAGGGCTTGGCGCAAAAGTTCTGAGCATCTGTAATGTAATAGGCAGCACTGCTTCCAGAGAGTCTGATTTTGTCTTTTATACACATTCAGGCCCTGAGATAGGAGTGGCCTCTACAAAGGCATTCACAACCCAGATTGTAGCATTATATCTTTTAGCAATAGCATTAGGCAAAGGCAGGGGCAATCTGTCAGGCGAGGCTTCATCCATGCTTATAGAGGAGCTCCTCCATCTTCCTGCAAGGGTAGAACATGCAATGGAACTGGACAGGGAAATAAGCAGCATCGCAAAAGAACTATTCAAGGCAAAGGATTTTCTGTATCTCGGAAGAGGTATAAACTATCCGATAGCGCTTGAGGGAGCATTAAAACTAAAAGAGATCTCTTATATTCATGCAGAGGGTTACCCTGCCGGCGAAATGAAGCATGGCCCAATAGCGCTTATTGATGAAGATGTTCCTGTTGTCGTCCTCGCACCTTCCGGAAAGCTGTACGAAAAGGTATTGTCCAACATGGAAGAGGCAAAAAGCAGGGGAGGCGCCATAATAGCCGTTACTTCAAATAACGACGGCGCTGCAAAAAAGCTTTCCAGATATTCCGTCTCTATAAATGAAAGCAATACTTATTTAAATACAGTATTACTCACAATCCCTCTTCAGCTCCTTGCGTATCACATCGCCGTCTTGAGGGGTTGCGATGTGGATCAGCCGAGAAACTTAGCGAAGAGTGTAACGGTGGAGTAGCTCATAGCCAATTTAGCTCTTAGCCCATAGCTAAGAACTATGAGCCATGAACTTAATTATGTTATACTAAAAGGAGAACAAAATGGCAAAAGAAGTCTTATTAGAGGAACTCAATCCCCAGCAAAAAGAGGCAATACTATATTCAAAAGGTCCGCTTCTCGTACTTGCCGGGGCAGGTAGCGGTAAGACAAGGGTAATAACCCATAAGTTTGCCTATCTCGTAAGAAAGAAGAAATACCGTCCTTCATCCATCTTCGCTGTCACCTTCACAAACAAAGCAGCAAACGAAATGAAAGAAAGGATCAGCCGGTTTGTCGAGCATGATATGAGGCAGTCATGGATAGGGACATTCCATTCCCAGTGTAATAAGATTCTCAGAAGGGAAATAAAGGCGCTGGGATACAAACCTGATTTCTCGATATATGACGACGACGACCAGTGTAATCTCATACGCCATATCCTCAGGGAGCTAAAGATATACGAGGCGCTTTACAAAGGTGTCGCTTCGAGGATAAGCATCCTGAAATCATCTCTTATATCTCCTGAAGAATTTCTGTCTCAGGGAGACGGCTTCAGCTTTGACGAAAAACTCGGAAGAGTATATCTCAAATATCAGGACGAGTTAAAGAGATGCAATGCACTCGATTTCGACGACCTTATAATGCTTACAGTAAAGTTATTCGAGGAGAATCCAAAGATACTAACTAAATATCATGATATGTTCCCTTATGTCCTCGTAGATGAGTTTCAGGACACAAACCATGCACAGTACAGACTACTCCAGCTATTGTCATTATCCAATAAAAACATCTGTGCTGTGGGAGACGATGACCAAAGCATATACAAATTCAGAGGGGCTGATGTCAGCAATATCCTGAATTTCGAGAAAGATTTTCCTGACGCAAGGATTATAAAACTCGAGCAGAATTATAGGTCTACACAGAATATCCTTGATGTCTCCGGTGCAGTGATATCAAAAAATCCTCAGAGAAAACCGAAAAGCCTCTGGACAGAAAAGGGATGCGGAGAGAAGGTATTCTACTGCAGGCTGAATTCAGAAGAGGAAGAGGCAAAATATGTCGCGCGCACCATAAAAGACCTTTACCTGAAGGGCAACTTCGAATACAGCCACTTCGCAATCCTTTACAGGATAAATCTTCAGGCAAGGGCAATAGAGGATGCCTTAAGGGAAGAGGCCATCCCCTATCATGTGGTAAGCGGTGTGAGCTTTTACCACAGGCGGGAGATAAAGGATATTATCTCGTATATGAAAATCACCCTTAATCCTGACGACAATGTAAGCCTGAGAAGAATAATAAACAGTCCGCCAAGGGGCATAGGCGCATCCACCATATCGAAGGTAGAGCAGGAAGCAAAGAAAAATTCGGTCAGCCTTTTTGCTGCCATAAAATTGATGCTTAAATCAAACGGTGTGGCATCGTCCATTAAAGATAAGCTGAGCGAGTTCGTTAAGATCATGGACAGTATCTCCTCAAACCCTTACAAAACCGCCGCAGATATGCTCAAGGACATTGTGGAAAAAACAGGTTATATAGAAGATATAGAAGAAGACAGACTGCAAAATATACTGGAACTTGTGTCATCTGCAGAAAGTATAACCGTTAAAGATTTTGCTGACAGGGTATCGCTCGTGGCAACATCCGATGATGCCACGCAAAAAATATCCGTATCACTGATGACCCTGCACAGCGCAAAAGGACTCGAATTTCCGGTGGTCTTTGTTGTCGGCGTAGAAGAAGGAATCCTTCCATATTTCAAGGCAATTGATGACGCATCTGAAATGCAGGAAGAGAGAAGGCTCTTCTATGTAGGCATGACAAGGGCAAGGGATGTCCTGTGCATTACAGGGGCAAAGAGGAGAAGGCTTTATTCAAAGGTTCAGGAGCAGGAGCCTTCAAGGTTTTTACAGGATATACCAAAAGACTGCTGCCACTGGATAGAAAAGGTACAGCAAAAAATAGAGGCAGCTCCGGAGCCTGTTAAAATAATCCCTAAAAAACCTGCCGCGGCATATGTTGTCGGATGCAGAGTAAAGCATCCATCATGGGGTGTCGGCGTGGTCAGGGACTGCTGCGAAGAAGGAAACGACATGAAGCTCACAGTGAACTTCCCGGGCATCGGACTGAAACGCTTAGCTGCTAAATATGCGAACCTTGAAAGGATATAAAGAGTGAAAATAACAAATGAAGATGTAAAACATATTGCAAGGCTTTCAAGACTCCATTTGTCAGATGAAGAGACAGATACCTTCAGCGGACAGTTAAGCTCAATAATGGAGTATGTGGAACAGTTAAACAGCCTCGATACCGGCAACATAGAGCCGACATCCCATGTGATACCTCTAAACAATGTCATGAGAGATGATATTCTGATGACCTCCCTGCCTATGGAAGAGGCACTTAAGAATGCGCCGGATTCCACAGAAAAATTCTACAGGGTCCCGAAGATAATAGAATAGTATGCTTAGATGTTTCTTGAGATCGAAGATACACATGGCAACTGTTACCGAGTCAAACCTCGCCTATGAGGGAAGTATTACCATAGATAAGGAATTGATGGATATGTCAGATATACTCCCTTACGAGCAGGTTATGATAAGCAATCTGAATAACGGCGAAAGGTTTGAGACCTATGTTATACCTGGAAAGCCCGGTTCGAGGGAGTTTTGTCTAAACGGCCCTACAGCAAGAAAGGGAGTGGTTGGGGACAAAATTATCATTTTCGCATACTGCTATATGGCTGATGATGAGATAAAAGACTTTGAGCCAGAAATCATCAAGCTTGACGAAAACAATAATCCTGCAAAGTAAAGCGAATCGTTCACATAGCATATGGCAGTCAGGTTCATTCACCTGCCTGCCATATGCTTTCTATCGAGATACACTTCATTGCAACATCTTCAATATTATCCTTAGTAACATCACTGATATAAGGCAGCATGCCAATTACCGGCACAGGACATAACTTCCTCAGCACATCAGGATTTGTCTTTTCCGCAAGGCTGTCTTCCGGAGGATTATGGGAGTTAATAATTACTCCAAGCACATTAATTCCCTCTTTTAAAGCATAGTTAACTGTCAGGAGTGTGTGATTTATTGTTCCAAGTGTTGGTCTTGCAACTACAATAACAGGAAATTCCAAGTCTTTGATAAGATCAATAACAAAATAAGCCTCTTGCCTCTTATTGATAGGCACAAGCAGTCCCCCTACTCCCTCCACTACCATAAAATCGTATTTCTTAGAAAGAGCGCCATAAGCGCTGAAAATTTTATCAAGGTCAACAGGCCTTTTTTCCAATTCAGCCGCAACCATCGGCGCAAGGGGAAACTCAAAACGAATTGGAGTAACCAAATCTATGGAATCATCCATCTCAGCCGTCTCCCTCAAAAACATCCCATCGGATGGTATTAATGTCTTATCTTGCCCTTTGCCCTTTGCCCCTTGACCCTTGCCCCTTTTTTCAGTGCATCCGGTCTCAACAGGCTTCATTGCGCCAACTTTAATACCCTTTTTAATCAAAGCCCTTATTATTGCAGCAGAGACAATAGTCTTGCCTACGCCTGTATCCGTGCCTGTTATAAAAATGCCTTTTGACAATGGTGCCCTTCTTGTCATCTCTAAAATCTGTCAAGTGACTGTTAGATTTTCTTGCAAAATTTCAGATAATCCTGCTTTCAAGGCAGAATACCTGTCCTGTTATATTCTCTGTGCCTGCAAGATACACTATAAACCTTGCCGCTTCCTTCGGATCAGATAGTGTATCTAAAAGGCTGACCTCTTTTGCCTTCTTCATGGCTTCTTCTGCATTCACTCCCATCTTAGTTGGCATATATCCTGGCAGAATTGCATTTACTTTTATTTTAAACTCTGCGAGCTCTATTGCAGCAGTCTTTGTAAGTCCAAGCAATGCAGCCTTTGAAGCGCTGTATGCAGCTTGCCCCTCTTTCCCCTTCAGCCCTGAATATGAGGATATATTGATAATATGCCCGCCCTCTTTCATCAGTGGCGCAAATGCCTTTATGCAATTAAAGGTACCTTTAAGATTTACATCCATTATCCTGTCCCAATCCTTTTCGCTCTGCCTTATCAATAACGCATCCTTTATCACCCCTGCATTGTTTACGAGAACATCCACCCTCCCCCACTTTTTACAGACATATTCAGCCATTTTTGAGACATCCTCAAACCTGCTCACATCGGCCTTCACAGATATAGCCATATCACCAATCATTTCTGCAAGTTCCTGTGCCGACTTCTCGGACTCAAGGTAATTTATGACAGCCCCATATCCATTTTTATAAAATGCCAGAGCGATTTCCTTTCCCAAACCGCCTGCTGCGCCTGTTATTACAGTGACCTTATTAGTCATAAGTCTTATCATTAATGGTATAATAAAGTCAGCAGGACAGCCTGACTTGAAGCAAAACTTCTGGGTTCTCTGAGGGGCAAAGTAACGACTGCCCCTTCCATTTGCACCGAAAAGAACATTTATATTCAGTTTTGCTGCTTATTAAGCACCAACGGCTAATAGTTTTGCAAAAGTCAGGCTGTCCTGCTGACTTACTGTACCTATTTTAAGCAATCGGAGGAAGTATGGCAAGGTTCGAAGAAGTACAGATGACAATAGCAGAGTCTGCAAAGAATTATCTCGATATATACAACATGCAGGTTCTTATCGAGCAGTTCACCCTCGACAGGGAAGGCAGGTTTTCTCTCACACTGCCCAACATGGAGCAGCCATTCCCTGTATCGGCAACCTTATCATTCATTTATGATGCCTTCCAGACAGGGATGACGCTTTACGAAGACAATACACTGGATGAAAATAATGCAGATGTGGATACCTCTATAGAATTAGAGTTTACTGTAAAATTCCCAATAATGAAAGACTATCCTGATATAGAGTCACTAATCGAGGAAATAAGCGAAGAATACCCTGATACAGAGCCTATCCTGACCATCAGAGAAATCATTGGCGGCGATGAACCATTCAAGGAATACGAAATGCACTACAGCTATGATATAGAGGCAGAAGATGCCACAGACAGCGAGTTGTTTGATGAGATATTTGAAGAACTGAAGGGAATTATGGAGTTGATCTACGCAAGGACAGAAAACTATATAGACCAGTCATGGTACAGGGGTGATGAATGATACCGCTAAAGGACATTAAATTTGTCCTGCTGGATATGGATGGAACGCTTCTTGATAAATACTTTGACGACTATTTCTGGGAGCACCTCGTTCCTGAGAAATATGCAGAGAAGCACTGTATAACCTTTGGCAAGGCAAAAGAGGAACTGCTTTCAAAGTATAAGGACCACGAAGGCACCCTGAACTGGACAGATATAGATTTCTGGTCAAAGGAACTGGATCTTGACATACCTGCGCTAAAAGAGCAGATAAAGCACCTCATTGAGGTGCATCCCCATGTGGAAAACTTTCTGAGGATGCTGAAAAGGCACAAGAAAAAGGTGTATATGGTAACCAATGCCCATTACAAGGTCCTTGATATAAAACTGAAAAAAACAGAAATAGGCAAGTACTTCGATAAATGCATCACATCCTTTGAAATAGGCTATCCAAAGGAAATGATGGAATTCTGGAAAAAAACAGAGAAGATATTAAAGTTTGATAAAGAAAAGACCCTTTTTATTGACGATACGGCAGAGATACTCAAGACAGCAAAAAACTTTGGGATAAAATATCTCCTCTTAAAGACAAGGGCAAATTCCAAAAAGCAAGATAAGCCGATAAACGACTTTCCGTTTTTAAAGGACTTTAAAGAACTCCTAACTCAAGACCCATCTTTCCACAAGACCTTGTAAACCGCCAACAAATCCTTTGCCAGAGCCTATTTACAGAGATTTGACTTTTTACTGCCTTCACTCTTTTTCACCCGTTTTTTACCTATTATTATTACAATATTATGACAGTGAACGGTTGAACAATCGTTCAATCGTAAAAAACCCCGACTTAAACACTGGGGGTTTTGGACTTAGGAGAGCTTGACAGGCAATCCTTTGGATTCAGGACGTCCTGCAAATCGTCCTGTTTAGAGAAATCAAATACAGGTATTTCAACATCGTCAACGACAGGCTCAGGGGGATTGAGCTTTTCGTATGTTTCACAAATAACAAAATATGCACCCTCGCATTTTTCCGACAGTTCAGGGATTGTATTTGATACTTTTTTCATTACTTTGCCCATCATTGCCCACTGTTGGCGCAGGGCATTGTCGAGGGCTTCAGGGGACAGCTCAGGGATTTCGGCGGCACGCACAAGAGCAACAGCAATGTCCCTCTCATCCATTTTAAGGGCATCGTTAAGGTTTTTAGCGCCCAGCATTTCCAGCACCTCTGCCTTCCTGATATCCTCTGAGTTTCCGCCTATCCGAAGCCATTCCGCCGTTACATCGTTTTTATCCCACTCCCGCATCTCCGCCTGCATCTCCGCCCTTGCCCGCTGCGCTTTAAACCTTGCTGCTACTTCCTGCGCCCATTCATCCTTTGGCAGGGACATTAACCTTTCAAATTCGGCTTCAGGGTTAAGGTCTTCAATGTTTGCAAGGCATTCATCAAGGGATTTTGGTTTATCTGCAAACGCTAATATCTTTTTTACAGCACTTACAAAATCCGTTCCCTCTAACACCATCACGGCATCGACAGCATTAATTGTCTTTTTGGTGTCCTCGTGATATGCCAGCCAATAGCCCGGGTTTTTCTTGCTTTCATAAAAATTCCAGCCGTTCTTATTGCTGCAACCAAAATACTCTCGAAGATTAACCTTTTTTGCCAGCTCTAAATCCTCTTCACTAAATCTTTTCTTTTCCTTTTCCATAGTTCCCTCCGTTGTTGTTTAAAACTATTAATAGCAAAGGACATAAAAAAGGATATAAGAAAGGCAACAGAGGGCTTAAGGGCATAAGGCTTCCTTACAGGGAAAGGAAGGAAGGCAAAGGACGGCTTAAAAGATTTGGACAGGGACACAAATTTACGTAGCTGTCCAAAAATAAGAGGGCGGAAAGGCAAGGATAGACAATAAATACACAAAATATTTTAAGACTGTGAAAACTCACACAAATTTTAAACCTCAATGCTATTAGTAATAAGTATAAAACTTTTAAAGAGGAGGTTTTACCATGAAGAAGACAAAACTTATCAACTTCAAAATTTCGGAGGCTGATTACAAACAGCTTAAGGCAGAGGCAGACAAATTAAGGATACCTTTGTCATCACTTATCAGAACAAAAATTTATACGGCGGAGGCGGTGAACCATGAATAACACTAACGACATAAATATAACTGCTAAGACAATACAAATAGGCTGGTACTGGAATATACGTATATTCCACGCATTTGGAATTATTACGGGCAATGATTTGTCAATGAATTAAGAAAGGAGATAACAATGAATCCAAAAGAAAGCGCCCTGCCGGGCAATGGGCAGGGCAACAACCAAGAGAACAACAACGGGAACACTAATCCAAATAATAGCATAAATGATGAAAACAATTATATATGGTTTCCGGGGACAACAACAGAAACTACTGCTAAGAAAAAGAACGAGCAATTAGAGATGATACGACATAAGCTTGCCGTAGGACGTTGTGGAAGTGTACAGATGTATTATGACCACAGAGCGGGGAGTTATTTCATTATAAATAGTAATGATGAAACCATATTCGTCAAAGAGACAGGCGCTAAAAAACTAATTTATGATGTTTTTGGTGTATCAGCTAAAGAAGCTGGGCAATTACTCTATGACGTCCAGAGTGTATATCGGATTTTCGATCCATCAGCACCGGAAATACAATACCGAGGCGAAGGCGAACCCGCATATCTGAATATGTTCACGCCTTCCAGATATATGCAGATTGCAGCAGCCGAGACGGAAGACAGCGAAAGAATTAAGGATATGGACTGGGAGCAGTACCCAGCGGTCAGGCTATTACTCGGCAATGTTTTTGGCGATGATGAAAAGGCTGTAATTTATTTTGTGAATTGGCTAAGCGCAATTATCAACACAAGAAAGAAAATGAAAACAGCTATCGTCTTAAAGGGCAATCAGGGGACGGGTAAGGGTGTGCTGTTTGACTATGTAATTAGCCGAGCCGTTGGGCAAAAGTATTGCACGACTGTTTCCAACGAGGAGTTACGGAGCGACTTTAACGACTGTATGGACAACAAATTGTTTGTCGCGTTTAATGAAGTTAAGGCGGATATGCATGAACGCTCAACAATTTACGAACGTCTCAAGGCTTATATCACAGACGATAAAATCATTATCAACGGCAAATACAGGCAGGCGGTGCAGCAGAGCCAATATTTTAACTGTATCGTTTTCTCGAACCATGAAATCCCACTACAAATTGAGTGGAGCGACAGAAGGTACAGCGTGTTTGAAACATCGCTACATAAACTGCCAGAAGTGGTTAATCGTGAATATGGCAATGACGTTACCATGAGCGAATGGATAGGGAGTATCCTACCGCCGGAAGTGGATGAATTTCTTATCGATGTGGCACGATACGACTATAACATCGAAACTGCCATGACAGCACTTAAGACATCCGCAAAGAAAAGAATCCAAGAATCCACGACAACCGCAATCGTAAAACTCATATCTCACATGAGAGAAAAAGATATTGACTGGTTATCGGTAGAATTAATGCCCTTGTGCGAGGGGAAACAGTCAGAGGGGACATTAACGAATCAGTTTGAAAAACTCGAAAAATTTCTAAAAGAAGTAGAGGCAAACAAATATACACAGGACACGTTGAAATGGGTATACCATATTTATATCGGCTTGGAGCAAAACGAGCGGAAAATTTGGCAGACATGGACATCCTACATCGGGCATACATATGCCACCTGTGGGGTCAGATACAGGAGTTTCGAGCGCACTAAATAGCACACCTTAGCACAGAATAGCACACTAAAAATTGGCTTAGTGTGCTATTCTTTTTTCTTTTTAATTCAAAGACTTAACCCCGTTTTAGCACACTTAGCACAGTAATTTTAAAAAAAACTCTTTTTAAATTTCTTCTCTCTTTCCCCCTCTGCTATTTCTCTTATACTTTTTTTTCTTATTTTTACTGTGCTACTGTGCTAAAAGATAGATAAGTATATGATATTATTGTGCTTTTTGATAGCACACTTGATAGCACACTTGTAGCACACTTATATTGGTTCTGTACTGTTTTGGGGTTTAGGGCTAAGAAAAGGATTGCTCATTAAGGGAACGGCAGGGCAAGGCAAGGCAGGAACTACCAGCCTTCAGCTAAAAGAGCTACCACAAGCCTCAGAAGAGAGAGAAAAGACACAGCAACAGGCAGTCGGGACGGCATTACCACCAGCCCGCCTTCCCTGCCATTCAGTTTCCTACCGAGGAGGTCTTATGCCCTCTGCCCGCCTCTCCTGCCCTCTGTTTTTTTCATATAAGAAACTTTTACCCTATTTTGCGTATTATAGGGTGGACATTGTCAATTTTTTGAATCAAAAAGGTATAAGAAAAAGCAAATGGCGTCAAACGACCAACCCCCCTTGGGGAAAATTTTTCCCCAAGGGGGGTTCACTGTGGATTAATCTCTCTTTATATCCATCGCCCAGCCATAAAACCCCCGGCGATGAGGACAACGAACAGCAGTATCATCCACAACGGAATACCTGTTTCTGCATATGCTGCATCCCTCTCTGTTGTGAGTTTTGTAATTTCAGACTCCATCGATTCAACAACAGACTGCAAGCGTTCCACTTCAGCCTTGCCAGCTTCCGTTTCAGCTTTCAGACTGTTGTTTTCATTTTCCAAACGGTTCAACGCAGACTCCAGCCGCTCGGTCTTTTCGACCTCGGACTGTAGACTGCTTTTTATCCTATCTTTTTCTTTTCCTTGAGCCGTAATCCTTTCGCAGTTATCGCAATCTTTTTCTTTTCCTTGAGAGAGTTCTTGAGCCTCTGCCCTTGCCTCGGCTATTTCTGCCGTTAGCCTATCGCATTTACCTTGCAGGTTAGTTTTGTGTTCTGCCAGCCTTTCTGTCTCCGCCTGTAGCTCCGCCCTTTCCCTGTCCATCTCCGCCATCTTTTCGCACGCCGAACAGTCAGGAGCCGGGGATGCCCTTAGCTCCTCTATCTCCTGTTTGAGGTCGGCGATTTGCAGCAGGGTTGTTGTTAGTTCTGTTTTCGTTTCGCATTCCGAGCAATCAGCAGAGATTTTGATTGTCTCCTCGGCGGCGGCGAGGTCTTTTTGGAGTTCTTTTACCTGTATACAGTCCTCACAGTTTTGATGTATACAATCATCGTTATTCTTGTATACATCCTTGTATACAGCCGGATTATCCTGTATACAGCCTGTAACGATGCCCTTAGCGTAATCGTTTACGCTACCCTGTGTTTTTAATTTTAACCCTTCAAATTCGTCTTCTGAGACCCTGAAACTGATTACTTTACTCATATTTGACCTCCTGTATACAGACTGTAGACAACCTGTATACAGTAATAGCGTAAACCTGTATACAGCACCCCACTTGTATACAACCCTGTATACAAAAACTGTAAACAGCATGTATACACCCTGCAAAAAAACACGCAAAAACCTGTATACAAAATCTTGTTCAATGCTATTAAAGACTGTATACAAAAAAGCAAGCATCAGCAACCGCCGCCGCTGGCATCGGTTGCGCTTGCCCTCTCTTTGAGAGGGTTACCCCCAACCCCTATGGGGAGTAGAAAGGAGGTCAACAGATGAGAGAAAAGAAATTAACGGTAAGACTAACAGATGTGGAGTTGGAAACAATTAGAGAGAGGGCAGGTATCGCTAAACTGTCCATGTCTCAGTTTTTATTGCGTGCAGGTATCGGCAGACATATTAAACCAGCCTTACCAGATGACGTGAGGCGGAGTATTGCAGGCTGGGGGAGGAATTTAAATCAACTTGCCCACATAAAAAATTCCACCGGGCAAATAGAAATCGAGGCAGTGGAAAGATTAAGAGCGGAAGCCCAAAAAATCGTTAATGCTATATCCAATATAACGAGGTAAACATGGCAACGAGCAGAACAAGAGGAATGCAGGGGACTACAGGATTATTAAATTATTGTCTGGACACTCAGGGCAAAAATAATCGTGTGCAGTTTGTGCATAGTACGTTTATATCCGGCACAGATAAAGACGGGATTGCGTCAGAACTTAAACTATTCGCAGGGAAAAAGTATGACGGACTGGCAACACGTATATCATTTGACCCACACGACAGAAAATTGTCAGGGCAAGAATTTAAAAACTTTTGTGAAATAATTAGTAAAGACTACCTAAAGGATCGCAATTATATTGCGATATGCCACAACGACACGGAACACCAGCACATCCATATTATTAGCACGTTTTTGGATGCGGATAACAAACCCCTTAACTTTGTCGGGAGGGCAAAATACAAAGAAGCAATACGACAACAAGAAACAATCGATAAAGCATGCCGTGAACTAAATTTATCCACTCTGCAAAGACCAGAAGGGCGTTTTAATACCAGAGATGGGATTGAAGGCTATAGCTACAAAAACGAGCGGATTGTTAAAGCGGAGAAACAGGGAAAACAGCCCGAGAAAGCAGAATTACGAAAGCTCATTAACAATGCTAAAAGTATATCAGAGCTTGAGCCGTATATCACCAGAGAGACAGAAAACAGTTTAACGTTTTCTTTTAAGGGCAAGAAAATCAGGCTAAATAGTATTAACATGAGCCTCAAAAACAGGGCAGACCTTGAAACCTATATCAGCAATCGCATACAGCACAATCAGGGCAATGCTGACCGTCTCCGTAGGGCAGAGCAGATGTTTTTAAACCGCCTTACAAAAACGATGGAGGCACTGAAATATCAGGGCATGGCAAAACAAGAGATACAAAACAGGATTAATGCTGTCCTCTCTCACAGAGCCAAGAATGACGCCCCTTCTGCCCGCTGGGAGAGCTTGAAAAATATGAAATCCGAACTGGACAGGGTTATGACGAGGGAGCAGTTGCAGACGATAAAACAGCAGATGTACCGCCAACAACTGATAAAACGGCATCAGTCAAAAATGCTGAAAAAAGCGCTCAGGGCGGGCAATCCCATAGCCGCATTTGCACTGGGGATTACCTATATCATCAACGCCATTGCCACAAGGCACGGCGACATCAACCGGGACGGAATAACCGAGGATTACATAACCGAACTATTGAAAACGAAACAAACCCTGAAACAACCAACGCCAGAGCCAAACCGCATGGCTCCGGGAAACTAAAGGAGGTATAAAATGGATTTTGCAAATCTTTACTCAGACCTTTTAGGGCGCACATCATATTTGATGAGTGCATACGCTAATGAAATCGGCAGCACCGCCATTTCCCTTGCTTTTGTCATGTCTCTAATGCGTATCGGCAACGAGGCATGGAAAAGTGGCTATGAAAAATCAATGCCGTTCATCAAAGACCAAGCGGCGAAATTCATTGTTGTTGTTGCCCTCTGTATGCCGTTCAATCTTATCCCCGGATACAACGGCAGCTTTATTACAACGTTTCCACAGGTGGTTATGGAATCAGGATTCCAGACGGCTAAGGGGATAATTGCAAACGGCGGGAATTGGAGTGCATCAACGCTAATTATGCTGCCAAATAATCTGGATGAAAAAATACGCAAACTCAAGGCAGAACAAGCACAGACGGCGGCGCAGAAAGAGGCGGAGTTTAACCAGTTATGGGAGAGTGACGAATTTAAGAAGGATTTGGAAAAAAACGCCAAATTTAGCTCAATCGGCACGTTTATAAAAGGGTTGGCTGTTGCCGTTATTATCTTAGCTGTCATGTCTCCCCTGCTGATTGCCCTTGCCATGATTGGCGGTATAGCCGGCTGGATTGCTGCTGGGACGATTGTAATAATCGTATTGTCGAGGATGCAGGGCTGGGCAGACGGGACGGTGGCTGCCACGCCCCCAGCGTTTGAGCTTTTAAAATGGGCGCTGAACGAAATGGCGCAGTTTATATTTACGTCAGTTGCCACGTTTAGTTTTTATGCAGTGATGATAACCGCCAGCATCAAAGCCGTTATCCACACATTGCTTTTTCCCATCTCGGTTATCAACGTTGGGTTTGAGAGCAGACGGCAGATTTTTTATTCCCAAATCGCTAAATTTATTTCCCTTGCCCTGACCCCCGTTGTTGCTTGTATCGTGTTTATTGTCTCCGCCGAAGCATTTACCATGCTATCGGGTAAATTTGGTTTAATCGAGGTCATGCAACGGGTTTTTGTCGGTTCAACGCCATCACACGATGCGCCTGTGATGCAGATAGTTTCGTGGTTTTTCCGCTTTGCTATTGCCTGCCTGATAGCCCCGGCGATGCTTGCTCTGCCCGTTGCAAAACTGATTTGGCAAAGCGAGCGTTTCGCCAGTGAGGTTATCGGGCAAGGATTCGCCGCCATGAACACATTTCAGAATTGGGGAAACGTTGGGGCAAACATGCCATCGATGCCCCGGAAATAAAGGAGGGATAAAAATATGGATAAAGAACAGCTAAAAAAAGACTTACAGGATTTTAGAAAAGGTATGACCGAGGAGGCAGCCAGCATTGGCAGAATCACCGCTGCTGTAATGGTTGCTGTTGTGGTCATGATGGCTATTTTTAATGTCATCGAGGTTATGGGAATGTAAAGGAGGGACAAAATGATTAAAAAAATTACAGATGCAGTAACAAACGAAATCAAAAAACGGATTGAGCCGCAGATGGACGGCATCGATAAAAAATTGGACCGAATTAATAATCGTATCGATAACATCGAGAGCTACATGGAATTGCGAGCTATGATGAAAAATTTTGACATGCTGTTATCGAAACACGATAACGCCGACGTAAACGATGTTTTAAATCCATCGCAGACGCTGAAAAAACCAACACAGCAGAACAACAGGAGACCGGGACAATGAGTATGTTCACCACAGCCGAGAAAATATGTTTACACATCACAAATCTGGTTTTTTGGCTATGCGTGCATGCCGTTGTTGATAGTTTCCCAATCGAGCAGGACGCCGTGTCTCTGGTCATGGGGAGCATCGTTGTTAGTACGATATACACAATTACACAGGAGGTCAACAGATGAAAAAGATGATAACTATTAAACGCTACATCCCATCCAGAGAGGATTACACCGAGCCGTTGAATTTTAAGAAGCTTAAAGAAAAAGGCATAACAGAAAAATATGTTAAAAAACTTTTAGGAGGACAAAGAAATGGAACAGGCATTAAAAACAAAAATACAGCGTTGTAAAAACGCAGGGAGTGTGTTTCACCACAAGGGGCGCAGGGTTGCCACCTATGCCCCTGACAGCCTGCCCATTGAGCGCATGGCATTGCAGGAGGCACAGGAAATACTACAGAAACACGGCGCAGGAGCGTTGTTTGGCGTGTATCAACAACTATCAGTGAGATTTGGCAGTTTGATTGTTCTGTTGCCTGTGGGACAGCAGGTAACGGATCCGTTGATAGCGCAGGCAATGGCAGAGATGCAGTTAGTCGTTACGAGTGCAGATAAAGCGTATTGTCTGTCGTGGTATTTTAATATCAGAGCAGGACAGGCTAAACTGGACGTAGCGCAGATGTTTAATATAGACGCAGAGCAGGCGATTAAAAACATCAGGGAGATGCTCACATACTCGTTGCATCTAATCCAAACAGCACAGCGGGAAATGCAGGAATATCAATCCTCTGAACGTTACAACGACACGCTGGCGCAAATCGAAATACTACAGAAATACATTTACTATCCTGAATCGTTAGACAATTTCAAACGAGAGTTTATGCGCAATATCCCCGCAGGCGGCGCAGATTTGTTGGTTGTAGAGGACGAGCGGTTATATAACTACATTACGTCAGCATTTGCCCGGCAAATCGCTGATTCACAGGGCGCATATGCAGAGCACCAAAAGTGGCGTAGAGAGCTATTAATGAGCATTGGCGATGACTCCGCAGGAGATGCAGGCGGAGTAAATATCACAATGGGGAGGTGATTGAAAATGAGTAAAGAGTTTGACGACATTTTAAATCCGCCAAAACCAGCACAGGGACAGGGAGACGATATTATCAGTGCCGATAATATTACTGCAACGTTAACAATCACGAAGCAGGAATTAACAAGGGCGATGAAAAAACTACACGAGTTAACCAACGCCGATAAGTTACATCAAGCTTTTAATCTTGTGTGGTATAAAAAAATGGACATCGCGACCGCAGAGCAGATGGGGATGATTACGACCCTGTATCGATGCGCAAAGGACGGGTCTGTTAGACCACCAGTTGATTTGGACGATTATTACAGGGAAACAAACGGACTGAATACAGCCCCACCATCGGGCAATAAACCGGGATTGTAGAAAGGAGGAAACACTATGCTTAGGGAATTGGAAAGTTTAGGCAACGGAGACCCTATGCCGTTGTTTAATGGTCTAACCAGGACGGCACAGACCCTATCTCAGCTAATGCCAAAACAGGACGAGAAACAGCACATCCTTGACGTGCTTAATCCGCCGCAATCGTTGAAACAACAGCCGGAGCGGACAAACGAGCAGGACAATTACAACAACGTTGATTTATCGCCGAGACCGGGCAGGTAATCCACGACAGAGAGGGCAGGTTAATTCCTGCCCTTTTTTTATCCTTCTCCGTCCCTCTCCGTAAAAATTAATGTCCATGACGCTATTTAAACCAGTATCACTTTTTTAAGGAGGATACTGTTTATGGAAAAGTTGTTGAAGGCAGAGGAAGTTGCAGAGATGTTGAGCGTAGAGCTTAGCACAATTTACAACTGGTCGCACAAGGGAAAAAGAGGCGTGAGTAAGATTCCGTTTCTTAAGGTTGGGGCATGCTTGCGATTCAGGCAGAGCGACATTGAGGCGTGGCTATGTCCCAAGGAGAGGGAATCAAAACCACAGCCAGACAAAGAGCCAGAGATTAAAAAACCAAAGACAAAGACAGGGCATCGGAAAAAGAAAAATCTATACATCGATAGCCTTGTTGAGTCTGCAAAAGCAGATGTATTAATCGATTAACGCCTCTACAATCGATTAATACCTCAAGGACGATACAAACATCGTCTTAGAATGTGATATACTCTCCACAAGGCTTATAGGCTCTTTGACAACGGCGGGAACACAAGGTCTTTGTGGAGTAGTAAGGAAAGGAGAATAACTTATGAAACACAAGACAGGATTGTATTTAAGAGGTAACACGTACTGGATGTCATTTACGGCAAACGGCAAGGCATATCAGCGCAGTACAGGCACAGGGGACAGGAAGTTAGCAGAGAAAATCAGGGCAAAGGTGACGACCCAGATAGCAGAAGGGAAATGGTTTGAGATTGACGTGGCAAGGCAGCATACGTTCGAGGACATGACAGATAAATTCCTGAATGAGCATTGCAAGTTTAACAGAACGCCCAGCACCTATAAAAGATACAAGGATGCTGTAAGACTCTTGGAGCCTTATTTATCTGGACTAACCATCGATAAAATAACTTCAAACCTCGTTAACCACGCTAAAAATGACCTTCTGCAAAAGGGATATAAAAAGGCTACAGTGTTTTTGACTATCAGGATGCTGTCTAAGATGTTTAACCTTGCAATTAAGGAATGGGAATGGTGCAATCTCAATCCTGTTTCAAAGGTTACCCTCGGAAAACCTAACAATGAAGTGGACAGGTGGTTGACCTATGAGGAAGAACAGAAGCTGCTAAGTGGCATGTCAGGATGGATGCAGGAAATCTGCCTGTTTGCCTTGAATACAGGCATGAGGCAGAATGAAATCCTATCCCTGAAAATTCATAATGTGAATCTGTTTAACAGAACTGTTACGGTTGCTAAAGAGAACTCAAAAACCAAAGAGGCGAGGGTAATTCCTTTAAACAGTGTTGCCCTTGAGATACTAAAGAAACGACTGTCCACGCCTTCTATATCAGGTTATGTATTCTATGAAAAGACAGGACAGAAGATTGACCAATTCAGTTTCGCTAATCTCTTTAAACACTATGTCAAAAGGTCAGAGATAACACATTGCCGATTCCATGACCTGAGGCACACCTTTGCAACAAGATTGGTTCAGTCAGGCGTTGACATCTACAAGGTGAGTAAACTATTAGGGCATTCCGACATATCCACTACCCAAAGATATGCCCACCATTACCCTGAAAGTCTAAGAAATTCGGTTGAGATTTTAGACACTTTTTATGCCGAAAATCAGACCGAAAAACAGGGCGATTATTACAATATTATGACAGTGGCAGGGGGTAAGACACATAACTAATTGTTTTTAAAAGTGAAAATAGGGGTTCTTTAAAGAACTCCTAACTCTTTCTTAAGCCACTCTTCCACTCTTTTGTTAATCGGATACATGCTGAAATATGCCTTGCTTTTGTTCTCTTCTATGGCTTCCAGCAGCAAATCCTGAGGGATCTCATCTATCTGTGCCAGTGTTTCTGCATAATCAGCAGCGGTGTGGCGCATCAAGAAGAGGATTGGCTTTTTATCCATAGTGTCTATATAAAAAACATATCCCTTTATAGGCTCTTTTGCCTTTATTCCTTCCTCTGTGATTATACGCCTCGGCTCCATTAAATCCTTCGGATCAATGTCCCACCTTATATTCTCTATAACAAAAGATTCCTTCTTAATGTCGTTCAATGATAAAACCTTACTGAATATCATATAGCATTACCTCCATAAGACAAATTTAGAAAGGAGCATTATGCATTCCCTACCGGATTACCGGGATTGCTCCTTTTATACACATCTGCTGCGGTTATGCCCACATCTTCAAGCATTTCCATATTTGCAATGTCTACCGTCTTAAACGGAACCTTTAATGCATCCGCAACCTGCTTTAGCGTCATTCCCTTTGCATAATGCATCTCCGCAATCATTACCTTAAGTGCATCATCGATGATAAATTTTTTCAGCTCGACATCCACATTTATAACACTGCAAGCCTCATTAAAGTTCAGCCCGTTTTTTAATCCCTCCCTTATCTTTGCCATTGCCTCAGTGTAGATATTATCTTCTTCTGCGTTATATTCCCTATACATAAAGTCTGTCATAAAAACTCCTTTTATTCTTAATTTATTAAATTTAACACATCCGGCAAAGTTTTATCTATTTTCTGCCAGTTCCATAACCCTCTTTCTCAATTCATCCGCAAAATACTGATATTCATCAATGCCCTCGGGCTTCTGTTCCATATTAATATCGCTTAATATCAGAGGTTTTCCAAAAAACACCTCTATTTTTGAGGGTCTTATAAACGCTGTACCCCTCGGAAGCGCCTTGAATGTTCCCTTGATAAATGCGGGTATAACAGGAATATTCATTTCCAAAGCCAATATTCCTATGCCCTTTTTAAACTCCATTAACCTTCCATCAAAAGAGCGTCCACCCTCTGGAAATACACATAGGGCATTTTCGTTCCTCAAAACATACGCAGACATCTGAAGCGCCTTATACAGATATGTCTCCGGGTCTATAGGTATCACATGGCTTATTTTTGCAAACCATGACCTGAGCCTTCCTATAAAGTATTTCTGAAAGCCAATAAAGTAAAGGTCTTTAAAGGTCTTATATGGAACAGACGATGCAATCACAAAGCCGTCAAGGAAGCTGACATGATTGGGTGCAATGACAAAAGGCCCATTCTGAGGTATGTTCTCACTTCCCTCTACTTTGAGGCGAAATAAGAGTTTGAACAAGACCTTCTGTATGGTAAGAAAAACATACGCAATGGCAATCTCCATGTTGTTGTAAGAAAAACCAACCTTTTCCTTGTCTTCAGGCAACGGCTCTTTTTCGAGGATATCCTTCCACGATGCAGCGCCGCCTTCCTTTATCCCTCCTTCCGACACAAACTCTTTCAGCTTTAAGACAATGTCTCCTACCGTCTGAATCTCGGCCATGAATTCATCAGGAAGACTAACAGAAAATGCTGTTTCGAGGGAAGATACAAGCTCTATCCTCTTTAATGAATCAAAACCGAGGTCAAGCTCAAGATTATCCGAAGATTGGATTGGAATAACCTCTGCCATCAACGGCCTTATGCATTCAACAACCCTCATGCCAACCTCATCCTCCATAAGGCTTCTGTCTTCAACTTTAACCTTTACCTCTTCGCCTCTGGTTTTTATGAGTTCATTTATCATAAATCGTCTAAGCTTGCCCAGAGGCGTGCGAGGCAAAGGCTCAGAATGTACGGTGTAGCCTTTAACCCTCATATATTCTGGCAGTCTCATTGAGACCTCGTTTATCTGCCACTTTAAAGCCTCAGAGATATTGCCTATCAATGATTTCCTTGCATATTCAAAGTCAGGGACTATTACTGCATGCAACTGCCCTTCCCTTTCGGTAATGCAGAGCTCTTTGACAAGCAGAATTGAGACATAAAATTTTTCGACATCTTCAGGATAGACATTCTTTCCTGAACTCAGCACAATCACCTCTTTTTTGCGTCCTGTTATAAAGAGATAACCATCTTCATCCAAATATCCGGTGTCGCCTGTCAAAAGCCATTTTTCACCGTTTATGGCCTTTATGGCATCTTCGGTTGCCACGATATTTCTGTAGTATCCCTTCATAACCATATGCCCCCTTACCATTATCTCTCCGTCATCACTGATTTTTATTTCAACACATGGCAATGGTTTTCCTGCAGAACCCGGCTTTCTTTTTTCAGGGGGATTGAATGTAATAACAGGGGATGTCTCTGTCAGTCCGTAACCCTCAAGAACTGTAAAACCTAATGCCTCGAGGTCTTTCATTATAGACGGCTCCAGCCGTGCACCCCCGCTTGCAAAGAATTTAAGCCTGCCAAAGTTTTTGTGAATAGATTTGAATACAACCTTTCCCATGTTCATAACAAGTTTTGTTCTCAATATTCCGCACAGCTTCATTATCCATAAAACAATCCTCGAAAATAATTTTTTCTCCTTTATCTTTGAGACGATCCCATTCCTTATCATCTCAAGGAGCCTTGGAACAGCAACCACAATAGTCACATCTCTGTCTTTTATTGCTGATATAAGGTCTGCTGCCTTTAAACCGGGCGCAAAAGTGATGGTTGCGCCTATAAAGACAGGGACAATGAATGCGCACATGAACGGATATGTATGGTGAAGTGGAAGTATGGACAGGACATTGTCATCATGGGTGACCACCTTTGCCTGAATGACAGCATCGGCATCAGAACAGAAATTCTCATGTGTTAGCATCACACCTTTGGGCTTTCCTGTCGTGCCTGATGTATAGATAATGGAAGCGATGTCGTCGGGAGAAACAGGCGGATGGGTGAATGGGTGAATGGG
This sequence comes from Nitrospirota bacterium, assembly GCA_021791055.1. Taxonomy (GTDB): domain Bacteria; phylum Nitrospirota; class Thermodesulfovibrionia; order Thermodesulfovibrionales; family Dissulfurispiraceae; genus Dissulfurispira. The sequence continues at coordinate 73,893 of JAJYXI010000042.1, forward strand.
TGAATGGGTGAATGAAGCTGTATCAAGATTTATTTCCTTTATATCAGTTCCTTCTACAGCCTTTAAGACATTGGCTTCTGTCTTGGAGCTGTAAAAAACGATTTTAGTTTCTGAATCAGTAAGGAGATTTCTGACCTCGTCACTGCCAAGCTGCATATCGATTGGGACTGCAATTCCACCGCACATGAGTATTGCCATGTATGTAGCACACCATTCAGTCCTGTTCTCCGAAACTATTGCGATCCTGCCGCCTTTATTAAGGCCGTTGCTTAAAAGAAAAGATGCAATACTATTTGAGAGTAAAAAGAATTCTTCATAGGTCATGGCCTTCCATGAGCCGTCAAAATAATTGAATGCAATTCGGTCTTTATTCTTTTCTACAGAGGATTGAAAGATTGAGGGAATGGTATTATCCATTTTTGCTATACCTTTTTCACTTTTTCTTTAAGTCTCGTCATTACTTCTTCAAACGGAATGGTTTTTACCTTGCCAGTTTTAATATCCTCTACGCGCTTTTTAAGCTTATTAAGTTCTCTCCTGATTTTATTCTGGGTAAAGCCCATAAAAGTCATTTCCCACAGGCAGTGAGCTATGATTTCTTCTTTTGACATCCTTTTGAGAACTTTTGAGGATACCTCGTATCCAAGCCACTTTGACCATGGCGTATACTCAAGGGCGTATGATTGCTTAGCATCCTTTTCCAAGCATATACCGCTGACATCAAAATATGCGTTTTTGCCTCTGCCGACTCTTTTTATGTCAATAACCATACCTTCTTTACTGTATCTTGGACGCATCTGTTTTAAGGTCTCAAAAACATTCTTATATTCGTTGATGTTCTTTTTTTGATCGGGATAAAGCGCTAACAAAGAGGATTTAACATCTTTGAAACTGCAAACTTCCACGATGTCTTTGAGCAATACTTTCATTGTTTTATCTTTATGTGCCGGCATTGATTAAATGTACCTGCCCTGATTATTACCTGTTCAAGATTGTACCTGATTCTCTATACAATCCAATTCTATGACTTCTATACAGTCGCAGTCCTTATAAACTTCTTTCACTCTCGGCATGTAATCTTTCAGTGAGTATTTGTTATTAATCCGGAATATGAGAAATATTCCAAAATCTGACTTTGTACCTTTTATATACTGCAGCATTTTCTTTTTGTATGCTCTTCTTTTTGTATTGTTTATAATTTCTGGATTATGAAGCAATTTTATTTCAATTAAAACTGGCCCAATGAATCCGTAAGAAACCAGAAAATCAGTTCTTTTATCGTCAAGGAGTTGTTCTTCTCTCCTTATATTAACTTCGTTTCCTCTTAGCCCCTTTTTCAATAATGCATTTTCAAACTGCGACTTGATGGTCTTCTGAATTAGCGTCTCCTGCTTTCTCTTTGCTTCTTGTATGAATTTATATGCCCCTTCATCTTCCACCCATCTTTTAAGGTCTTTATTAATGGCTTTCTTTATTAGTTCAAACAAGTCTTCTGACGAGGCTATATCGAGATATTGTGTTTCTTTCAACTTGTTATATTTCTTAATGCACTCCGCAATGTTTTGAGGCTTGCCTATATACCGCATATATTCCTGTCTTAATTTATGCAAGTTGTACTTAAACCAATTCATACCTTCCTTTGAAGAATTCTTCGCAATGTAGCTTTCCAAATCTTTTAAATGAGCATAAGATTTCATCTCTTTTAAATTGTTGAAATAAGCAACAACTATCTCCCGCAGATACTGGGCATATTAGTAGTTGTCTTTGCCCTTTTTAGATATGGCAAATGATTTGTCTAATAACGCAAAGAATTGTTTTTTATATTTCGGCTGTTTGATATACATTATCGGTGAAGCAAAATTACTGTCGCGTATCAAACCTATATCATGGGTCATTTCAAATGGAAAACTTCCCTCTTTTATTTTTTTGATTCTCCATTTTATCGCTTCATCATTTGAAAACCTTTCAATCAGGTATTTGTTTGCGTCTTCTGCAAGCTGGTGTACATCTCTCTTGTCTTTATACTTCCTGAAAATGGCTTTAAAATATTTCTCATCCGGCTGAATAGCCGCAATCGCCCTTAATGCAGATGCGCGGTATTGCAATAAAAATTTCTGTTCATCTACAAATCTTTTTAAAATCGGAACAGCCTCAACAATCCGATACTGTTCACTTGCATAAATAAAGCTTTCCGGCATAAATCTATGAAGGTCGTCATCTCGGTTTTTAATATAGAGTTTTAACAAGTTGCTTATCTCTTTTTCCGTCAGAGTTGGAATCAATGAAAATATAGCATGGCGGTGTTCACCATAAGCAAATGGAATATAGTTGATAATGCGCTGCCTGTATTTAGAAATATCAATCTTTAATGAATCCGCAACCCTCAAACAGTCGCCAAAGATATGAATAAAGCTGTGAGTGGTATAAGTTGTGGTCCCGCCTTCTTTTCTATTGATAGTAAGCTTTTGTTCACCTGGATCAAACTTATCAAAAATTGATTCAATGACTAATTTTTCTAACCGTTCCTTATCTTGCTCATTAATTATTTGTTCAAGTTGCTCCTTGTTTTCCAAATAAAAATGAAATACTCCCTTATCATACATGCCTTTTTGTGGTTCTAATTTAAATTGGAAATCCCTATAAATATCCTTAGCCTTGTTTGCCTTCTTAGCTTCGCTTTTCCATCGCTTCTCGGCTGCTGCGTATTCTTCCCTGAAATATTTTCGACCTTCCTCATAAACTTCTTTATTATGAGTATAAGTTGATTGAAGCGTCCAGAGAGCGCGCCTTTCTTCCCCAATTTCTTTTAACTCATCAATAAACTTTCCAACCTGAGCCTTTTCCAATAAAAGCGTAAACACGGGTATGATGCTGAATAAATGCTTCCTGAGCTTGTCCGATTTTTTTATCTCAGTAATTAATCTAAAGATATAATTTTTATCTTTTTCTTTTAATGAAATGGCAATGTTCTTAATAAATTGAGCCGTTTCAGTTATATACCATTGCTCATGAGAAAATGCTGATACAATGATTTTTTGCAGTTTGTTTTGAATTTCTTTATCCCAAACATTTTTTATATTTTGAATTATTTGGTCATCTTTATTATCGAATATAGTTTCATGATTCATGAATTGAATCATGAATTTAGGGTCATTAACGAAACAGTCCAGCAGGTATTTGACGGCTTTTTTCTCTTTTACTTCCCACAATCCATATCTGGCATGAACATACTCCCTATCATGCTTTGTCCATTCTACAAAGCAGTCAATGGAAAACCTGTCGTTAGGATCGGCTTGCCGGCATGCCCCTATTAAAGCTTGAATTACTGCGTTATCATTTGTATTCAAATATTCTGAGACTTGTTTGATAAGCGCAATATCCTTAAACTTGCTTAACGCTGATATTGATGCCCTTTGCAGAACGTTGTTTTTTCCTTTGATAAATTCAACCAGCTTACTTTTCCAGTAATTCTTCTCCGGTTGTTTAAAGAGATTCATCTCTATGAGAAATTCGAGTATAGAAGCTGCATTGCTTTTTGTTATATATGTTGCAGTCTTAGCTTCTATACTGTCCTTGAGAAAAGAGTGCTGACTAACATCAAAATAGTGGGATAAATTTCGTGCTATATCAAATCTAATCCAGTGCTGAACTCTATTGTAGTAATTGAAGATATTCCTAAAAATATCCCTCCTATCTTCAACCGGCAGTCTGTTGGTATCCACCGTTGTTAATAAACGATGATATTCTTCATCTTGAACTATAGAATCTCCTGATGCCCCAAAATGAAGAATCGGTTTCAATAGCGAAATATCAAGGTCAATTGCAAATCCCAATGTATTAAACCATGAGGGGAAAATCTCTCTAATCTCCTGATCAACTGCAATATCGAAAATACTCTGGTCTGCCCTCCCTAATCTCAACATCTCCTTAGCAGCAAGATATTCCTGAAATTCAGTGTTCTCGAATTCGATAGTGTCTATGTTGTCTTTTAAAAGACTCCTGTTATAAAAAGACTCAAGCGGCACTTGCTGCAGAAGGCTGATATTAAGATTAGAGTCAACATCATCGAAGAAAGTCATTAATTCTTCTTTTGACAGAATATTTGTCTGATATATTTCCATAAGGAGGGCAAGTTTCTCCTGCACTCGTTTTATAATTTCCTTCTTTTTCGTGACCGTCCTTTTCTCTTCAAGCTCTAATTTTCTAGAAATAAAATATTCAAATATCTCTGTCTTTGTTAATTTCCTTGCATATTCGGCACCCTTATCTTTGATGATCTCAATCATCAATTCAAGGTAACGAGGCACCTGTATAAGAGGAGTCCGATAGGCAGTTTCAAAAAGAGCCATTATTTTCTTAATATCATTTTGTGACAGTCCGGAACTCTCCAGATACTCATGCGTTTGTTCGCTTGAAAAGCGTATGATCTCGATAAAGTTGAAGATCGAGTCAACGAAAGACTCCTGATCTTTCTTAAAATGGTGGATTCTGCACGATACAAAGAGATGGATATTCTTATACTTACTTGAGAATTCTTTGATCCAGTCGACAAACCTTGAGAAATCTTCATATTTGATTTCATCCAGTGCATCAAGGCAGACAATTGTTGCGTCAGTGTTTTGCAAAGCAAAGTCTTTTGTTTTGAGGAAAGAAGCGTTTTTTAGCTTGGTTTCAGAAAGCCTATCATTTATTTCATCGGCAATAGCGGTCTTCCGAGCAATGAAACTTTCAATGTCTATATCCACCTTCTTCAAGTCAATAAAAATCCCTTGCTTGTTTTGTTCGGGAGCACGCAAAATGATTTCTTTTAAAAGTCGCGTCTTGCCGTAACCCGGCTCGGAGAGAATAAATAACCTTTTTACAGAGAAACTATCTTTAAATGAAAATTTATCATCATAGAAAAAATCATAGTCACCGTATTCAGCTTTCGATTTAAGCAGTTGTTCAAATGTGGAATAGTATTTTAATCTGGGTTGAATATAGATATTCGGCTTTTGAACAGTAATCATTAATTTTTATTCAGGAGCGCAACTCCTTTCCCCCTCTTGTCATCTCTCTCCAAAAAACATTATACCCCTATTCACTCGTCCTTTTCCCTCTGAAACCCTATCTTCTTGGAATGCTCGCCTCTTTTTAAGGTGCCAAAATGGCGCCTTAAAGATTCGTATTCCTCTTTTGATAATTGAATCATGAAATCTACTGGAAAGCGGTTTATATTTCGTCTGACCTGTCTTTTCAGGTGCTTAACCTCTACGCCGTAAAGCTCTGCAAGATCGGCATCTAATATCACCTTTTCGCCTCGAATCATCAATATCTTCTTCTCAATAATCTCAACTGGAATAAGTGCCTTCATTTTCCCTCCAACTTAAGGTCACAATTTGTGATCTCAAACTTGCAACCTCTTGATAATTAAGTTGAAACATTAGCCTCATAATTTGCAGTTCAACTCAGCAGCTTCAATGCCTTTTCGTGCAGTTGCTTATTCCCTGCGGCAAGGATGGGCACGCTTCTTTTAAGCCCTATCTCCATTTCCTCTATAGGATTTCCATCCATATCAGAGAATACTCCACCAGCCTCTTTTATTAGAAGATAGCCGCCTGCAAAATCAAAGCTCCGCGATGGAGATGGGGTTAAAAATACGCTTACAGAACCATATGCAACATATGCAAGATCTAATGCCGTTGCACCAAAACATCTTGTCCTTCTTGTCTCTGAAAGCAGTCGTATCATCTTTGGAATATCGTTTTTCGGACTTGGCGATTCATAGGCAATCAGATAGAAGACATCGTCTTTTTGTGCATGGATCCTTTCGCCGTTGAAGAATGCACCTTTGCCTTTTTCTGCCCAGAACTCATCGCCTGTAAGGAGATTTATAACATATGCAAGAGAAACGCTGCCGATGTTATCTTTATCAGCAACTGCAATTGATGTGCAATAAAATGGTATTCCTGTAATAGCATTTTTGCTTCCGTCAATGGGGTCTATTAATACCCTTTTGCCGCCTCCTTTTATTTCCTTGAGTCCGGCCTCTTCGGAAATTATGCTTAATGGTTCATTTAGGGCTTCCAATGAGCCGATGATAATATCCTCAGCCTTTTTATCGATTGGAAATGTCTTGTCTCCGGATGCACCTTTGCCAATAGCTTCAGAGGCAAAGGGCTTCAGCCTTGTGTTCCCTATTTCGGAAAAAAGATGCTTGCCGATTTGTCTTAGATTTTCGATTTTCATAACTCATTATACCCGACAACCAAAACATTGACAACGGTTCTCTGTCCATTTATTATAAAAAGCATGAAAAACATGGATTTCTCGAAACTCGCAAGACCAAACATACGCTCTCTCAAGCCATACGAGGCAAAAGAGATTCCATGCAAAGTGAAGCTGGATGCCAATGAAAGTCCGTATTGCATTGACATTACGCCTGACAAAAAAGTCCTTCAAAGGCTTAACCGCTATCCCGATCCAGAGACTAAAGAGCTCAAGAAGGCGATATCAAAAACCCTCAAAGTCAATTCTGACAATATACTTTTAGGAAATGGCTCCGATGAATTAATTTATTACTTGATCATCACCTTTGGTGGCCCTGTGCTTTATCCTGTACCAACATTCTCCATGTACGGCATTATCTCACAGGCATTGGGAGAGAAAAATATCGGAATACCATTAAACAAAGATTTTGACCTCGATATTGATAAAATGCTCGCTACTATAAAAAAATGCAACCCCAAGCTTATATTCCTCAGCTCGCCAAACAATCCGACAGGAAACTGTTTTTCTGCCGAAAGCATATTAAAAATCATAGAGGCATCTAAGGGCATTGTGGTTGTGGATGAGGCATATCAGCCATTCTCAAGCGAGAAGGGCTTTTTACCTTTATTAAAGGATTACAAAAACTTAGCCATACTCAGGACATTAAGCAAAATAGGTTTTGCATCATTAAGGGTCGGCTTTCTAATAGCTGATGAAGGCTTGATCAATGAGGTCAATAAGGTAAGGCTTCCATTTAATCTCAATTCAGTATCCCAGGCAATGGCATTGGAGGCATTCAAAAACAAGGACGTCATAGAATCACAGATAAAAAATATCACTTCAGAAAGGGAAAGGTTGTTTGAGGAATTAAGCAAAATTAATAATGTATCGCCCTATCCCTCTGAGGCAAATTTCATATTGTTCAAGACAAAAAATGCAGATATAGTCTTCCAGAAGCTGATAAAAAATGGTGTTTTGGTGAGAAACTTAAGCAGTGCTGTCAAAGACTCATTAAGGGTGACAGTCGGAACACCTGAAGAAAATAACTTTTTTATAAAGGCATTAAGAAAATCCATCGGAGGAAAGGCGTGAGAAAGGTTAAGGTTGAAAGAAGGACTAAAGAAACAGACATAGCAGTTGAAATAAATCTCGACGGAAGCGGCAAATACTCTATAAATACATCCATCCCTTTTCTTGACCATATGCTCTCGCTGATGTGCAGGCACGGACTATTCGATGCAAAACTGAAGGCAAAAGGAGATATCGAGATTGACTATCATCACACTGTTGAGGATGTCGGAATCGTCCTCGGCAAGGCGATTAAGCAGGCGCTTGGAGATATGAAAGGAATATCGCGATATGGGCAGGCATCCGTGCCCATGGACGAGGCGCTTGCATCAGTAAACCTCGACATCAGCGGCAGGCCTTATCTTGTCTATAAAGTGGAATTTCCCAAGAAGAGCAAACTCAAGGATTTTGACCCTGACCTTATCGAAGACTTTCTTCAGGCATTTGTGAGCAACAGCAGTATTACGCTCCACATTAACGTCCTTTATGGCAGGAACACCCATCACATAATCGAGGCGATATTCAAGGGATTGGGACGGGCATTACGACAGGCAGTAACCATCGACCCGAGAATAAAAGGCCTGCCAACGACAAAAGGGAAACTGTAACTTTATCCAAATCCAGCGATAAGGATGGGTCTCTTCAGAGACTTATCCTTATCGCTATATCACGGTTTTACTTTATCGCCGGCAGGAGGCCGCCAACATCCTTTAACACATCCTGCAACGGCTTTGTTGCCTGCTCAAGGGGTGAAGTAATAGTCCTTCCCAACTCCTCCGAGACCTTTCTTTTAAAAGAATCCTTCAGGTCGTTCTGGAGATTGTTCCACTTTCCCCATATGTTAAAGTTTACAGCAATCTCTCCTTTTTTCTTTATGAGATCCATTACAAGAGGTGCGGATATTCCCATCAAAAAGCCCCTCGCCTCTATATCCATATCCCTTATCCTGAGCAAAGAGGGCGCCTTAACATAGCCTTTATCGAGAATGAAATTCGAATCCAAATTCAGCCTTCCCTTTTTAACCCTCACATCCCCTTTCATGTAAGGCCTTAATAAGGTTATATCCATGCCCTTTATGGATAAATTCCCTTTGAAGTCTGCGTCAGGCATCTTTCCTTCTGATTTCACCAACGCCTTACCACCATTCGGTAATTTTGCAGATGCATCAATGGCGGTCTTTCCCGGTTGAAGGAGGGACATGCTGCTCTTCACATCAATATCCACATCGGTTAGGTTTAGATTGAACCCTTTTATGTCATCCTCGATAATTACATTTCCATTGTTTACCTTAAAGGTCTTTATAATAAGCTCTACAGACCGCTTTTCACCCTCTTTCTTTTTAAACTCAGGGAAAAGCCATTTGCCGCTTTTAGTCCTTTTAATGACAAGACGCGGCGAATCCATCTCTATCTCCTTGATGTCAAATTTCTTTCGTAAGAGCGCCCACAGATACGGTTTAAGCCTCAGTTCTTTTATCTGAAGGAAATCAGTCCCGGCAAGCGTTTTCACCAAGATATCATCTGCCACTATAGCATTCCATCCTATCTTTAAATTCTTAATTGAGATGCCAGGGCCGAGGGCTTTGTCAATCCTTTCTTTCACAAAGGAGTCGAGAGGAAAAAATAGAATAAGCCCTGCTATGGATAGAATGAGGATTACGGTAATGCCAAGAATAACCTTTTTAAGCATAGTTATATAAAAACAAAAAATTCCGATATTATCAAGCCCAAACAATGGTATAATTTATCTTATGAATGCACCATTGCAAACAGGCTCCCTGAAAATAGCGACAATCATGGGCATACCTATAAGGGTTCATTTTTCGTGGCTGATCATCTTTGGCCTGATAACATGGTCATTATCAACATTTTATTTCCCGAAGGCTGCACCACAACTACCTGCGGCAGCTTACTGGATTAACGGGGCAGTGGCAGCTTTGCTGCTTTTTGTTTCCGTTGCATTCCATGAGTTGTCGCATTCGTTCGTTGCACTTAAATACAAATTGTCGATAATCAACATAACCCTGTTCATTTTCGGCGGGGTTGCCCAGATGAAGGGAGAGCCTCCGAGTCCAAAGGCTGAATTCAGGATCGCTATTGCAGGGCCTTTGTCCAGTTTCTTCCTATCAATGATTTTTGGCATTGCCTATAATGTGGCAACAACGCAGGTTACAAAGGCGCTTTTCTCATACCTTGCACAGCTTAACCTCATACTTGGCGCATTCAATCTGATACCCGGATTCCCCATGGACGGCGGAAGGGTTGTGAGGGCATTTATATGGAAAAAAACAAACGATTTCTTTTATGCAACGCGAAAGGCATCCACTTACGGACAAAAGATTGCAATGTTCTTCATAATTTTCGGCATATTTTCCATATTTGCAGGATTTCCGGGTGGATTGTGGCTGATGCTCATAGGCTGGTTTCTATATTCCGCATCACAGGCGAGCTATCAGCAGGCGAGTCTTCAGCAGACACTCAATGGAATTAAAGTCAGGAATATAATGGTGAGAGATATTGTAACCATGCCGTCAAATCTAACAGTGGACACAGCAGTCAATGAATACTTCCTGAGATACGGTTACGGCGGATTCCCGGTGGTTGATGACGGAAAATTCCTCGGATTCATTACTCTAAAAGAGATAAAGGATGTGCCGAGGGAAAGGTGGAAGGATATTAAAATATCCGAAATCTTCGTGCCTCATGACAAGAAATGGGAGGTTGCCGAGGAGGATGACATTATGAAGGCGCTTGAATTGATGATAATGGAAGACAAGGGAAGACTGGTGGTAACAGATAAAGAAAGCGTAATCGGGCTTATAACAAGGAACGGCATAGCAAGGTATGTTCAGATTATGGCCAGATAATAGGAAGATAACAGGAGGAAGAATGTCAGAGGCAAAGCTAAAGGTCATTCTGCTTAAACACACGCCAAATCCAGAGGAGATTGTGGCAATGGCTGCAAAGCTCTGCTACAGCCCCTCGGATATAGAGGCATTGAAAGAAAAGATAGAAGCAAAAGACCAGAAGGCATTTGTTGAGAAGCTCGTGAAGATGGGACACATGAGCCCGATAGAGCATTCTTCATTCACCTTTGCAATCGAAGGCATATCGAGGGCATGCAGCCATCAGCTTGTAAGGCACAGGCTCGCATCATACAGCCAGCAATCGCAGAGATACGTTAGTGAGGAAACGGGCTTTGATTACGTAATCCCACCCATAATAAAGGAAGACAAAGCGCTTAAGAGATATTTTGAGGATTTCATGTCAGAGGCTCAGAAGGCATACAACCACATCGTAAAAAAGCTCAATGAAAAAGGCGTAAAAGGCGAGTCGGCAAATCAGGATGCGCGCTTTATACTTCCCAATGCAGCAGAGACAAAGATAATAGTTACTATGAATGCAAGGGAATTATTGCATTTCTTCAGGATGCGCTGCTGCAACCGCGCGCAGTGGGAGATAAGACGGATGGCTGAAGAAATGCTGAAACTTGTCAAAAAAACATCGCCTGTAATATTCGAAAAAGCAGGCCCAGGCTGTCTCTATGCGCCGTGCCCTGAGGGAGAATATACATGCGGAAAGATTGTGGAAGTAAGAAAGAAATACGGGGTTGCTAAATAATCTCCATCTTTGCATCCAGTATCATCGCTCTTTCCTTATAACTTGGGGAATAAAGGGCAACTGGATTTAAATCTATCTCTTTAATTAAATTGGTCGCCATCATTTCCGAGACAGAAACGATTATATTAATCAGTGCATCAAAATCCACAGGCGGATTTCCACGATAGCCTTCTAAAAGCCTGTAACCTTTAATCTGTCTGATAAGCCAGAGGGCATCGTCTTTCTTGAGTGGTGCAAGGCCGAATGAAACGTCCTTGAACAATTCAACAAATACTCCCCCGAGGCCGAACATAACAATGGGGCCGAATTGCCCGTCTATTACACCACCCACAATAACCTCAAGCCCCTGCGGGGCCATCTCTTCGATTAAAACGCCTTCAGCATGCTCAATACGCATTAGTTCTGAAACCGCATTCTTTAATTCATCCTCATTTTTTATGTCGAGCCTTATACCTTTGACATCGCTCTTTGAGATTATTTTTGATGATGAGACCTTTGCAACAAGGGGATATGAAAGGGCTGAAAGCTGAAGGCTGAAGGCTGAAAGATGGGTGTCTTTAGGTATAAATATCCCATCGGGCACAGAGAAGCCCATGTTTTTAAACAGCCCCTTTACTTCGTGCTCAAGAAAGGCTTTTCTACCTCTGTTTTTTTCAATAAACTCTTTTAGCATCTCACCTTGAAAATGTACCTGTTGTACTAGCTTACTAATTCGGTAACTTTTTGAAGTTTATCAAAAGGTGTCTCATAATTCAATCCACCGTGTTTCCTCAGATGATTATATTCGAATAAAAAGTTTCCAAGATTCATAATCAGATCCTCCTCAGAGTCAA
>JAJYXI010000005.1 GCA_021791055.1 Nitrospirota bacterium
CCTTCAATATCCCTATGATCTGTTCCTCCGTGTACTTCGTCTTCTTCATTCTTGCCTCCTTGTTTAGAGTGTTATTTTATCCCAAAACTCTAATTACAAGTGGCACTGTTTTAGGGGGACAGGTCAGGTTCCCCAATGTTCCTAACATATTCAATCATCACTCACTTTGCCTTAGGACCTATAACTACCTTCCCACACTTTGGACAAGCTCTTTTTTCATAATCCTCTATATACATTTCATGCCCGTTAGGACATTTCACTTTTATCTTTGCCATTTATCATCTCCTCCTCTTAAATTTATTCCGTTCGACAACTCACAAATCCTTTACCCTATCGTAACTTCAAATTATAGATCATAGCAGCCTGTTATCGAGATATGAAAACAAAAAGGGCGTGCTGCAAGGCACGCCCTTTGATTATCTTTTATGTTCTTCCTGTAATCTAAGAAATCTGTCTGTCTGTCTGTCTGTCTGTCTGTCTGTGCAGGATTAATGCCCGAAGGCTCAGTTATCCCATTTGCACTCCTTTTAAAAACATTTTACGAAGAATATAAAGGAAGGGGGTCTATTCTGTCAAGGTAACGAATTTTCACATCAGGCCATTTCATCGAAGGGGGCGATAATCGCTTGATGGTGAAGATATGGAATTAAACAAGACTTACTCCCTCAAGACGCTCAAAATGCTTTTTGTTCAGCGTAAATACCGGTATGTCATAGACAATTGCCGTAGCTGCTATAAAAATGTCCTTAATTTCAGTATCGGCTAATACTTTGCGATGTTCCATTTATTGATGTCTTTCCCTATTTCTTCAAAAATCAACAGGTCTTTCTTTGACCAGACAGACACTGATAGGAGTTTATCCTTGATTGCCTTCTGCCCTTTCTTAGACGCGCGTCTTGCTGTAAGGAATTCGATAAAATCATATACCTCCCTCCTTATATCGGAAGGCAGGTTTTTGATTTTTGAGTCTATTATGTTTTCCGCTGTAGTTCTCATTTTTAACCTCTTGCTGTTTTTAACTATTCTAACAGTTTTCTTGTCTCTAAACAACAAGAGCCCTGCTTCTAAGGAAGCAGGGCTCTTTATCAAATCAAAATCTTATTCTTGTTTTTACGCACAGACTGATGCTTCCTTAAGCCACAACAACCTTGAGCCGTTGATGACAGAGGCATTGATGGACTCTATCATCTCATCCACCTTCACATCAAAGCCCTCTTTGCGTGCAAACGGAGCAACTGTTGCCTTCACCTTTACCTTAGCGAACTTCTTTGTCTCGCTCTCCTTTGCCTCTTTTATTTCTGCACCCATTGCCTTTGCAATGTCCACAAAAATCTCCCTGTGGCTCTTTGCTTCACCAGCAGGCTCCACTGCCTTGCAGACATGTTTTAACCTTCCAAGATAATCAACCATTGTTCCGTCTATTTCAAGGTATGCTGCTGAAGGAAGGACAACATCAGCCTGTTTTGCAAGCTCTGTGAGATGGGAGTTCTGCACAACGAGAAAATCCACATCCGGCCTCTTGTTTAATGGGATCTCTCCGATTGCATAAAGGAGATTAAGTCCTCCTGAAACCATCTCTTTATAAGACTTTCCTTCAGTTGTAAGACCCATCATCACCACTCCCTTTGCATTGCTTTCAACAGGGACAGATACTGCTACACCCTTTAAAAGAGAGATATTAGCAGCAGCCTGATACATTGCTGGTGACGAGAGTATTACAGGGTTCTTTGCCTCCATATAAAGCGTTGCCGCCTTTTCCATTGTCTCTGAAACTGTAGCGGATGACACATCGGAAGCAAGCTTTTTATCGCCAGACAGTCCCTTATCAAGCAGAGCATTTGTTAGTGATCTGAGAGCCTCTGCCTCGTTTTCGATGAGGTTTACAGTTGCTACGGATGCTATCTTCGGCTCTGATGAATTGATCACAATCAGCTTTGCACCAGCATTAATCCTTCTCCTTATAACAGCATCAATGGCCGGCAATACCCTTTGCCACTGGTTCGGATTTAAATCCACGAGCACAAAGAGGTCTGCTGAATCAACCTCTGCACTGCCTGAGATCAATGTATCCGCATCGCCGTAAAGGCTTGCAGTAGTATCAACATTCTTTGCCTTTGCAGCATCAGATGCTAATTTCTTTAATGTAAGGGCATCCTCATTGAGTATTCCTGCTGTTGTTATGAAGCCTGCATTTTGGCCTGCCTTTTTCAAAGCATTAGCAACCGTCTCTATGGCATCCTTCCATGTGGTCTCTTTCAGTTCACCGTTGACGCGCTTCATCGGTGCTGTTACCCTGTTGTCAGCCTCGATGCAGTCAAAGCCGAATCTTCCGTAAGCACATATGTATCTTTCGGGTGAGCCTTCTAATGCACCGGCATTCACCTTCATTATCTGTCCGTCTTTTGTGCTGACGGTTATATCGCAGCCGTTTCCGCAAAGCAGGCAGACAGAGCTGACCATGTCATAATCCCACTCCCTGCCCTTTCTCCATCTGTCAGCTTCAAGGAGCGCATTGACAGGACACACATCAACGCAGCTTCCGCAGAATGTGCATCCTGACTCCTGAAGCGGCTTGTCCTCTGCTGTTGCAACCTTAGAGCCAACCCCTCTGCCCATGAACTCAAGGACTCTGGTTCCCTGATCCTTGCATACTCTTACGCATCTGCCGCAGAGTACGCAGTAATCCGGATCGCGCTTGATAAAAGGATTTGCTTCGTCAATGGAAAAACCGAATTTCTTTCTTGTAAAAGATGACTCCTTTATCTCAAAATCATAGGCGTAGTGCTGGAGATTGCAGACGCCTGCCTTTGTGCATGTCATGCAGTCAAGCGGATGCATTGAGAGGATGAGGTCTATTACAAATTTCCTTACATCCTGAACCTTCTCTGTCTTTGTGTTGACGGACATGCCCTCTTTTACCTTTGTGGTGCAGGCGATCATCGGCGACTTCATTCCCTCTATTTCCACAAGGCAGAGCCTGCACGCGCCGATACCTTTTAAACCCTTAAGATAACAGAGATTGGGAATATGAATACCACCGAGTTCTGCAGCATCGATCAGGTTTGTGCCTTCAGGGGCCTTTATCTCCTTGCCATCTATTTTAAGATTAACCATGTTTGCCATAATTCCTCCTTACTTAGTTTATGGATATATAAGTATATGGGTGAATGAGTTTACTTTTTACTCATTAACTCTTTTACACATTTACTCATTTACTTAATTCATACGCCCACAGGCTCTTTAACTCTCGGTTCAACTATTATAATCGCCTCTGTGGGGCACACCTCGATGCATTCTCCGCATTTAACACATCTCTTCTGCCTTATCTCAAAGGGCAGATAGCCGCTCTTATAAGTCTCTTTCTTCTCGCCAAGGATAGCGCCGTATTTGCATGCATCTTTGCAAAGGCCGCACATAATGCACTTCTCCGGAATAATCCTGTACTCTATGAATGCAACGCAATCCCGTGAAAGGCATCTGCCGTTAATATGCTCCTCATAAACATTTGTGCCCATCCATTCGAGGATGAACTTGGCCGTGTCCTTTCCCTTTTTGCAGAGGGAGCCTTCTGCCATCTGTTCGGCAATCCTTCTTAAAGCGAGCAGATCACCATCTACACCATTTCCATCAACTATCCTCTGAAGTCTTATCCTTGCTTCATAGCTTCCCATAGCGCAGGGGAAACATCTTCCGCACATGGGCCCCGATAGAAACTCCGTAATGTAGTAGAGAGCCTTCTGTACAGGACACCCCTTTTCCTCTGCTGTTTTCTTTATGTCTTCGACCTTTAATTCCTTTACCTCTGTCATACATTACCCCTAATACATCTCTTCTGCCATATAGACTATTTCAGGGAGTACATAAGACACCAGATCCCTGTATGTAACCATTCCCACAATCTTATCACCCTCCACAACAGGCAGATGCCTCATCTTCTTGTTGGCCACAACAGATATTGCCGCACTTATTTCTGTGGAAGGGTCAAATGTGATTATTTCACGGCTCATTATATTCTCGATTATCTCTGTATCAAAAGAGATATTCCTGGCAAAGCATTTAACAACATCCCTCTCGGTAAACATTCCTACCAGCTTATTGTTGTCGTCAACAACCATTACAGCACTGATGTTTCTTTCATTCATAAGGTTTATTGCATCTTTAACCCTCTGCTTCTTATTCACGCAGAAAATCTCTATTGGTTTGGATTCAAGAATATCTCTTAAGGTCATCTTTGCTCTCCTTTCAATGATTTCTATTTTCTCGGAAGGGATCTTGAATTCTTCCTCAAGCTTCAGATGTCTCGGCTTCCTTACTTTAACCGCACCGATCGGACATGCATAATAGCACGCCTTGCAACTCGTGCAGTACTGGCGGTCTATAAAATACTGCTCCCTCGTCTCTTTTACAGCATCAAATACGCATGCCTCTTTGCAGAGACCGCATCTAAAACATTCACTCTGGTCTATGACAAATGCCCCAGGTCCGCTGCATACCTTTGCCCTGCAGTATTTATCGTATATGTGTTCTTCGTATTCTTCCCTGAAATATTTTATTGTAGAAAGCACAGGATTCGGCGCGCTCTGACCGAGTCCACATAGAGAGCCTTTCTGAATATGTTTACCGATATCTACAAGCCTTTCTATGTCTCCATGTTCGCCATGCCCTGAAGTAATTTTCTCAAGTATCTGGAGCATCTGATAAGTGCCTATCCTGCATGGAGGACACTTTCCACACGATTCGGATTGTGTAAAGGAAAGGAAGTACTTTGCCACATCCACCATACATGTATCCTCATCTACAACAACCATGCCGCCTGAACCCATCATTGAACCGACCTTTGTGAGCGAGTCGAAATCAACAGGCAGATCAAGGTAACTTTCCGGCAGACAGCCTCCTGAAGGGCCTCCTGTCTGAACTGCCTTGAACTTCTTGTCGTCGATAATACCGCCTCCTATATCGAATATTATCTCCTTCAGGGTTGTCCCCATCGGAACTTCAACGAGTCCTGTATTCTTCACCTTTCCTGTGAGTGCAAAGACCTTAGTTCCCGGAGATGTCTCTGTTCCGATGCTCCTGAACCAGTCTGCGCCTTTCTCGATAATTGGAGGTATGCATGCGTATGTCTCTATGTTGTTCAGATTGCTCGGATAGCCCCATGCACCGCCTCCCTTTTCAGAGAGCCTTGGAGGACGGGGTCTCGGGAATCCCCTCTCTCCCTCTATTGAGGCAACGAGGGCTGTGGACTCACCGCAGACAAATGCACCTGCGCCTTCCCTCACATCAAGGAAGAAGCTGAAATTAGTTCCGAGGATATTTTTCCCTAAAAGTCCGATATCCTCTGCCTGTTTTATTGCATGTTTAAGATTTTTGACAGCGAGTGGATATTCGTGTCTGACATAAACAAAGCCGTATTCAGCGCCTATGGCATAAGCGCATAAAAGCATTCCCTCAAAGAGGCTGTGGGGGTCTCCTTCCATGATTGACCTGTCCATGAATGCTCCGGGGTCTCCCTCGTCACCGTTAGCTATTACAAACCTTATCTTCTCAGGAGATCCCTTTGTGTGCTTCCACTTCCTGCCTGCAGGGAATCCTGCTCCGCCCCTGCCCCTGAGGTTTGCCCTGTCCACCTCGTTCAGGACATCATCCGGTGTCATGGAAGCCAAAGCCTTTTCCAGAGCCTTGTATCCGCCGACTGCGATGTAGTGATATATATTTGTAGGGTCTATTTTGTCGTTGTTTCTGAGGGCGATTCTCACCTGTTTTTTGTAGAAAGGAAGATCCATCATTTCGAGGGCTGGCTCTTTGAGGATGTCCTCTCTGTAAAGCGCCTGCCTGTAAGGCATTCCGCCCACAAAGGTATAGCTCATAAGGGATGATGCCTGCTCCGGCTTTACCCTCTGATAAAAAACATCTGACGGCTCAGCCTTCATGACAGGCCCTTTCTGACACATGCCCTGGCACCCTGTTTTCACAATCTCTACATCAATGCCCTTTTTCTTTGCGTCCTCCTGAAGTGCATCTATTACCTTATATGCCCCGGTTGCAGTACATGCGGTTCCGCAGCATGCCCTTATCCTTGGCTTATCAGGCAGAAACATCTCCGAGGAAAGTCTTTCCCTCAGATTTTTCAGATCACCTATGCTGTTTAGTCTCTCCATCCTAACCCCGTTTATTTTTTAATCTTGTTTATAATCTCGTTAACCTTTTTAGGTCCGACATCACCAACAACATCTTCGTTCACTGTTACAACAGGGGCCAGACCGCAACATCCAACGCAGCCGACAGTCTCGAGGGTCATGGACATATCCTCTGTTGTTTCACCTTCCTTAACGCCGAATTCCTCCTCAAGTTTCTGAAGCACTTTTGATGCGCCCCTTACATGGCATGCTGTGCCCATGCAGACGCACACAACATTCTTGCCCCTCGGCTTGAAATAGAAATGCTTGTAAAATGATGCAGCGCTGTAAACATCGGCAAGGGGGATATCCAGTTTCTTTGACAATTCCTTCAGCTTATCTTCAGGGAGATAGTTATACTCCTTCTGAATCTGCTGGAAGGCATATATCAGAAGCCCTCTCTTTTTCTGTTCCTCTGTAAGAACCTCTCCTATCTCTTTATAGTGTTCGTCTATATTAAGCTCTTCTATCTTCATCTAACCTCCATAATAAGTGTCAGTTTTAAGTGTCAGTGTCAGATAATTTTTCTCTGGCACTAATCACTGACACCGACACTTTATAGTTCAATATGCGGTTTTGCTGCCTTTTCGAGTTCACGCCTTGCAGCCATATCCATGAGCACGCGCTCTGCTCCGAATTTGCCGGGCTCGTATTTCTTGAGCTTCAATGCCTCCCTTGCCTTATCGATGTAGTCGAGGGCGAGTGCAAGCATCTTTTCAGGGTCAGGCTCAAAATGCATCGGGCCCTTAAACCTTTCCCACCATACATCTGTCATTATCCTTGTAACTTCCTGACTTGCTCCCACAGGGGACTCGCCGCCGAATATTATGGGAACGCCTGATCCGCAGAAATAGCAACCTATAGCAATAGCCTTCTCTGACATCCATTCAGGGGCTATACCCACTCCTGGCATCCCTCCTATTTCATCGGAAAGTCCGCCCTCTTCTGCCATTGCGCTTAATATTGTGAGTATCCTTGAGTTGTCAACACATGCACCGGCATGAAGTATCGGAGGGATTCCAATAGCCTCGCATACTTCCCTGAGTCCAGGTCCTGCATGCTCTAATGCCATCTCAGGAGTAAGATAACCGGCAGTTCCACATGCTGCAGAGCCGCAGCCCGTGGAGACAATAAGCACATCATTTTTAATCAGCTCTGTTGCAAGGTATCTGTGGATACCGGTTGAAGGAACCCTCGGATTGTCGCATCCTGCAAGACCGACAACGCCTCTGATCCTTCCTGCCATGATTGCATCGTTCAGCGGCCTGAATGACGCCCTCCATCTTCCACCCTGCATGTACTCGATATATTCATGGGAGAAGCCTGCAACTACAGGGAATTTATCTGTAATGTGACTTCCCTCTGTCTTTCTGTTCTGATAATTGTCACAGGCAATCTTCACTATCTCCCTTGCTATCTCCCTCGCCCTGTGTTCGTCATATTCCACATGCATCGCACCCGGAATCTTAGCCTTTTCAGATGTGGTTATAATCTTTGTATGAAATTTCTTTGAAAGCTCGGCAATGGCCGGCATTATGCACTGTACATCCACAGTCATGGCATCCACAAGCCCTGTCATTATTCCAAGCTCCTGGTTTGTGAATCCGCCTGCAGTGGGAATCCCGTGCCTCATGAGCACTTCATTTGCAGTGCAGCACATGCCTCCAAGGTTAATTCCCTTTGCTCCCTTTGATTTCGCATACGCAATCATATCGGGCTCAGACGCCACATCAACTATCATCTCTGCAAGTGACGGCTCATGTCCGTGAACAACCAGATTAACCTCATCCTCCTTGAATATTCCAAAGCTCGCCTCTGCCTTTACAGGGCGCGGGGTTCCAAAGAGGATGTCTGTAATATCCGTGGCTATCATACATCCGCCCCATCCATCAGCAATGGCAGTCCTCAAGCCGTGTAATAAGAGATGGTCAGGTTCATGGTCAACGCCAACAGATGTCCTGTGCATTGCCTCGCATACTTCCCTGTCTATGCCCCTCGGCGCGACACCCCATTTTCTCCATCTCTCCTGAGTCTTTTTGGGCGCCCTCTTAAGATAATACAGTTCGCCCTTCTGCCTGCCAAAGTCTTCGATAAATTTCAGCGCCACATCCTTTGCCACATCATTCACAGGCCTCCCTTCAAACTCTATATCAAGATAACCTGCTACTCTGTATAACTTCCTCACATCCTTTATCTCGAAGTCCTTTGCCTCTCCTGTTGCAGCAGCAAGCAGGGTAAATGCCATGTCCCTCGCATGGTCGCTGTGGGCAGCGGTTCCAGCAGCTATCATCCTTACCATATTTCTTGCTGCAACAGTAGGAAGGGTTGCGCCGCATATACCCCTTGCCTCTTCTTCGGCATTCTTTCCCACAAGCCTGCAAGGCCCCATATGACATACCTTGCAGCACGCTCCTGTTTCGCCTATGGGGCATTGTTTTAATTTCTCTGCCCTTTCAAAGCATGTCTCTAATTTATGGGCTTCTCCCCACTCTATTATTTTTTCAGATGCCTCATCGGCGCTCTTCATAAGATGCTTATCCATTTTAAACCTCCGCCTTTTATATCATTGGTTCCATTTCCAATGCCGGATGTCCGACACTGGCAAGGTATTCAAGAAGCTTTTCAGAATCTTCGCAGATGCCCTCATCTGCTATCTTGTCGAGCAGGTCGGGAACACCGGCATCTTCTGCCCTCTTCTTGAAATCCTCTGCAATTCTCTCCTTCAGTCCCTTCGGCATCCACACAATCCTCTTGATACCGCCGTCGCCTGAGAGGAACTTCTTGCTTGTTATGAAGTTAACTCCGATACCCATAAATCCAGGTGTCTGTGCGCCGCCGCCGACAGTGCCTGCAAGGGTGGAGAACTTCATGCCTATAGGGGTCATCATGGTTGCACCCCTGTTTACAATCATGACGCCGTTGGCCTCAGGGATAATCGCAACAATACACTCAAAGCATCCGCATGAGGTCATCGGGTTTTCCATTATTGTATAAAGGTTCAGCGTTTCCACTGCACCGCCTGATGCCTTCTTGAGATAATCATCAACGCCTGTATATCTTCCGTACTTTGCATCAAGCAGTTCACCCTTCGGAACAGGCTGGTTTCCGCCTGTCGGATCTATCTCGTATGCAGCCTTGCCGTCAAGCCAGTTGTATGCACCGCACAGGCCAAGCCTTTCAGGTGTAATGACGCAGACATGGCTCGGTGCAAAGGACTGGCAGAGCAGGCATGAGTAGAACATGTCAACAGCATCATCTGTAAGGCTTCCGAGCCTGTGGTCACGCTCCTTGTAAGCTGCCCTCGCCTCATCCCTGAGCCTTAAAACATCCTGTTCATCCGTGTAAATTATCACCTGCACTTTATCCACTATGGAGCGGAACCTGTGCTTCATCATGGCTGTCTGTATATGGCCTAAATGCTCAAGGGTTATTCCATCCTTCTTTGCAGCCTGGCTTATCCTTATCCAGTTTATATCGCGCTGGCCCATGTGCCATAGTCCCTGAGCCTCGTTTATATTGTGATGGACCTTCCTCTCTATAACGGATTCAAAGTCCTTCTGCATCTTCCTTCCTGCAACTTCTATCAAAATGCCGAGGGGCATCTG
Organism: Nitrospirota bacterium; assembly: GCA_021791055.1. Lineage (GTDB taxonomy): Bacteria > Nitrospirota > Thermodesulfovibrionia > Thermodesulfovibrionales > Dissulfurispiraceae > Dissulfurispira. The sequence continues at coordinate 9,782 of JAJYXI010000005.1, forward strand.
TCCGCCCTTTTCGTAGCGCTCCTGCCAGTTTTCACCGACAATAATAACCTTATTGTCCTCTATATCTTCCAGTTCCCTCATTCTTGCCCATTCAAAGGCAGGAGTCCTCTGTCCTCCGAACTCTATGAAGGTGTCTTCCTTTCTTATTCTTTCACCTTCGAATGCAGGTCCGTAAGCAACAGGTATTGGAGGCTTCTCAACGAGAATCTTGAGGCCTCTCACCTCTATTGCCTTCTGGACTATCTTTGCATGGTCGAATTCTTTATCAACTTCTTCGTATGTACACACGCCTGTCGGATGTATGACAGGCACATCAGTATCGCATACTGCAGGGAAACCCATATTTATTGCGCCTGCGCCTGTTGACCACTTGATGTCATCGAGTGGACCGAGTGCAAGGGCAAATGCGAAGACCCTGTCTTTCTGGTATTTCAAATGCTCTTTAAAGTCACCGGCCTTTTTACCGCCGAATATCAGGGACGCCCTGATTGCCCAGTCAAGCGCATAAAGGGTATGCTCTGTGTCAGGGCCGAGGGGAACGATCCTTGTATCCCACCCGAGTTCTATGCCCTTTCTCTGGAGCTGCTTTGTCACGCTATCAGGACCATTGGCGCCGTTGGACTGCCCTGATAGAAATGTAAGGATATTCTTTTCCTGAAGCTCCCTTACGATGTTTACAGCAATATCATCTGTTGGAGCAGCGCCGATTATTGCTGCAAATCCAGGCATTGTGCCGTCAACGAGCTGAATACCAAGGTTTCTCTGGATTGTGTCTGTTATGAAGCCGTTATAGACATAGCCTGTTTCAGGATCTTTGTATGGTTCGAGACCATATATATATTTGATTGCGAGTATAATCTCCTCGGCAAAGAGTGTAGCCATTCCTGAGTCGAGGGCCTCTCCCAGATATGGCTTCCAGATATTATCTTCAGGTTCGTCATGGATAAGCTCCTTTGCAAAACCGAGGGCAACCTTCATATCACCGACTGTCTTAACTGGAAACCCTGTCATTGCATATATCATGGGGAGATAGTAAGCGGTATCGGGAAACTCGAAGACAAAGTCCTTTCCCTTTTCGGCTATTGCCTTTTCCACCATTTCTTCGGCCTGAGCCACGAGTTTATGTGCACCTCTTATAGCTGCCGAGGCTATTAACTTAGACATCCCAACCTCCTTATTTAGTTTATGTGTATATGAGCATATGGGTGAATGAGCTTACTTTTTACTCATTAACTCTTTTACACATTTACTCATTTACTTTATAAGATTAGTTTAGTCCTAATTTCATAATATAAGTCAATACATTTTTATTAATTTTTAAATAACCCGTCCTTATGGCTACTATACCTTTGACCTCAGGAATGCGGGAAGTCCATTTGCTTCCCTCGGCCCAACAGTGACCTTCCATCCCGGGAGCTTATCTTCTATGGCTCCGCTGAGGATTGCAACATAGCCGGGGATAATCAATTCCTTGTGCTTTATCTCATTTTCTATGCCGCTTTCCTGAATGAACTGAGCTATCTTTGATGCAGTGAACTTGCCTGCTGCCCATGCCGTAAGGACTGACAATCCTTCGCAGTCCATCACAGCAAGCCTGCATGGCACCTTGCTGTTTTCGATTTCTCCAGAGACTATAAAATATGTCAATGAGAAGTTTGTTGTAATAGTAAGAGGAGATTCCGGTGTAGGCTCTCCGATCTTGTATATCTTCTGCTCCACCTGCATGGGCACCTGAGGATCTGTGTATATGTTCTGCCTCAGTGTAAATAGTGCGAGGTTCTTCCATTTTTCGATGCTGCTCAAAACAACAATCGACGAATATTTTGTAACTCCAAGTGTTGCAACAAGGCTCTCGAGCATCTTGTCGTCCCTCTGCACAAAGGTTATCACGGGGTAGCCCAGCGCCTTGAAGTTCTTCTTGATTGCAGCCCTCCTTATAAATGTATTGGCCTCAAGCATCTCCTTTGCACTCCTTGCGCCTGAATCAAGGACTATATCCTCAACGCCGAGGCCCTTTATCTTTTCTGTCAATGCCGACAAGGCATCGAGCCCCCTTGCAGTAACGCCGAGGGATGCCTTATATGCCTTTGCCACATTCGCCATTGCCTCTGCATTGGACTCATCAGCCCCGTAAAGGAGAGGCTTTTTGTCAGCGATATTTTTCAAGGCAGCCTCTGCTGCTGCAGGATTGTTGGTCGATATAATCAGAGGTACGGCAGGAGCCTTTGATGCAATACCCTTAACAACGCTTTCGAACTTTCCTGCATCATTGGATGCATTGCTTACGAATATAGCGTCAATCCTCAATTTCTGGCCGACCCTGTCTATCTCTGAATTTAAAACCTCATCAACAACCTTATTTATCTCATCATCAGACATGGAATCCTTCACCTCAACGGCAAAGGCACATGGGTTCACAAACTTCTTTTCGTGTCTGAAGAGGACGGTCTCTTCTCCCATCTTCACAGCCTTATCACCCGCGCCGAGGGTAATCGGCCTTATGGGTGGTGCGGATGCCTCGCCAAGAATTCTCTTTGCCTCCTCCGAGACATCTGGACACGCATCGAGGGATGCCTGCCTCTGTGCAAGTTTCATGGCAAAGGCAAGACATGTGGGATGTCCGCACTTCTTACAGTTGGTCTTTGGAAGTAATTTAAATATCTCAACGCCTGTTAAAGCCATATCTAACCTCCCTTACATTAACTCGTCTATGAATTTTTCCACAGCCTTAACTGCCTCAGGATGCCTCATAATCAGAAGCTCTGCACCCGACATCAGCAATGAAGCCGCAGTCACGGCCTCCCATGTTATGCCTCTCTCTGCAAGAGAACCCCAGAGAGGAAGCTCTGCATCGCTTGCCTGCGTCTCTTTTATCTTCCATACATACATGCCCACATCAGCAAGCATGGGCGGCTGCATGGTCGCATCGTTCTGTGTGAGTGCTGCAAGCCTTATCCTTTCCATGACCGAGTATGTATATTCAAGACCGTATCCGAGGGCAGAACACATGGGGTCTGTTATGAGTTTTTCTTTATCGAATCCCATTTGGGTAATCAATATGTTGAGCTGCTTTGAAAGGTTTATATCGAGCTCTGACATGGCTATAAGCTTGTGGTTGTTTGCCATCGCAGCTGCTGCAATGGTCTTGTAATTGCCTTCCTGCGCCTTTCCTATGATGCAGTTCTTATCTTTTGCAGCCTCAGAAACAGCAACCAGCACCGAGGAATCCTTCTCAGCATGATTGCTTCCGAGTATTATCAATGGAACATTTATTGCTGCAAGCACATCCTTAACGGTCTTTGCTGCATCCTCGGGAGAGCGATTCTCCCTGTCGGGATGCGTGCTTAAGAGTCTGAGGGCTATTGCCTTTGCATTCAGTGTGTCTTGACAGTATTTTGCCCATGTGACAGGGTCTCCAGAAACGCTGTCGTAGACCTTTTTCACCGTCTCGGGCCAGTCATCTGGAACTATGTCCTGAACCTCATAGGCTATTACAGGCCTGTGAGGAACATTTCCTTCAAAGGCATGAAAGGAGAGAACATTCTCTCCACCGAAAACAGCGGTTTTATCTGTACCTATGATAACCTCAAAAACCTTGCCTGAAAAAGTCTCCTTTGGTGCAGCGAAAGCCATATCTAACCTCCGTTAAAATCAGAAGTCAGAAGCCAGAAAACAGATCATCAGACAAAATGAAATAATTTTAAATAATCTGTCTTCTGTGCTCTGTCTTCTGTCATCTGTTTTATTACATTTCTAAATATGAATGTGCATACAGGGTCTTGCCCATGATGACATCAAGCGTCTTTGTTATCTCCGCCATTTTTTGAGGGTCATCAATCGTCTTTCCAGCCAGAACATCATCAACCAATTTCTTCTCTCTCATGGCTTCGGCCATCTCATGCGCATCCGCAATGGCGGCAGTCAATCCGGCATTCATCAGCATTATAAAATAATACTTGTTCAATATCGGCCTTATGTGCTTAGGACAGCCGTTGGAAATATTGCTCAGTCCCACCACGGTCTTCATAGGCGGCTCGTTCATTTCCTGAAACATCTTTATAGAATCAATAACCTTCACGGCATGGTCCTGCGATGTTGCGATCTGAAGCACCAGAGGGTCAAGATAAATATCTTCAAGAGGCACGCCGTATTCCATTGCCCTTGCCATTATCTCCGCCGCTATTGCAGCCCTTTCCTCTGCATCCGCAGGCAGGCCGCCTTTCCCGACGGTCAGCCCGATTATCTGTGAATTGTATTTTGCGGCAAGTTCGAGTATGGGAAATCTTTCCGGGTCGTTGGATGTGGAATTAATAAGCGGCCTTCCCCATTCGTTATTATGTACTTTCAGACCTGCCTCTATTGCGTTGTAGTTTGTAGTGTCGAGACAGATTGGCAGAGGCACTACCTCCTGAATAGTCGTGACCATCCACTGCATCAACTCCTCGCCGCCGTCTTCAGCCGGACCTATGTTGGCATCAATCATGCCTGAACCTTCTTTCCACTGCCGTGTCGCAATCTCCTGTATAGGGCCTTTGTCCCTCTTCATCATAGACTCTCTCACCCTTTTGGCTATAATGCTTAATTTTTCGCCGATTATCAGCATCTTCTCTTCCCTCCGCTACAAAATGTAATTGCCATGTTACAAAAGGTAAAATTCTGGAATTTAAATAAAGTCTATAAAAATAACACAAAATTATGAGTAAGTAAAGGGATTTAGTTATTTGTTTATTTTATAAAACCATAACCATAAGTCAGCCCCATGAGATAATCGGGATTGACTTGAGCGAAAGGCAGTCATGCTTATCTTATCTCTGAATCTCGGATTTAAGTTTACGGTATCTGCAATGACTGGAGTATATCGAATACGGTCTTTACAGACTTTGCATCTTCAGGCAACTCGAATACAGGCTTGCCTTGCAAATCGAATTTGAATATCATTTCATCCTGTGGCACGAGACCTGCCACATCAATGCCAAATCCCTCTGCCATTTTCTTAAGCTCCTCTCCTTCCTGTCCAACAACCCTGTTGATAATCAGGACACGCCTGTCCACTTCAAGCTTTAATTCATCCACAAGCTCGTTTATCCTTTTGGCTGTCAGAATGCCCTTAACAGTTGGATCGCTCACGATTATCAGCAAATCAACCTTGTGAGTGGTTCTCCTGCTTAAATGCTCCATACCGGCTTCGTTGTCAATAACGATATACGGATATTTCTCCGAGAGGATATCGGTGTATTTCCTTATGATATTGTTCGCTGCACAATAACAGCCGGGGCCTTCAGGCCTTCCCATCACCATGAGATCAAAACCCTTTGCCTCTATAATGGACTGCTGAACCTGATAATCGAATAACTGCTCCATGGACATGCCGCCGGGCCTGTCTCCTCCGCCTCTCACTGCCTGAAGGGATTCTTCCCTGAGTTTTCCAATGGTTGCATGGATTTTAACGCCAAGGGCTTCGTTCAGACACGCATTGCTGTCCGCATCAACTGCAAGTACAGGCCCGTTCCTCTTGCTTAAAAGAAATTTTATTGTCAGTCCTGCAAGGCTCGTCTTACCAGTTCCACCCTTGCCTGCAAATGCTATAGTAAACCCCATTTATTCAAACCTCCTAAATATATCTATCAGTTCATCCATCCTATCTATTATAAAATCAGCGCCCTTTAATAAGTCCAGCGGCCTGTATCCGTAAGTAACAGCGATGGTTTTAATCCCTGCTGCCTTTCCTGCTTCGATGTCGAAATTGCTGTCGCCAACAATAACAGCATCTTCTGGCCTTATATTCAGTTTTGAAAGGACATGAAGGATCGGAATTGGCGAAGGCTTTCTCTCAGGAGTCGTATCGCTTCCAACAACTAAATCGAGGTATTTCAAGAGTCCGAGGTCATTCAGTATCTTTGTGGAAAGGGCTTCCCTCTTATTGGATATCACAGCCTTTTTATAGTCTTTCAGTTTTTGCAAAGTCTCTCTTACTCCCGGGTAAATGGTGGTGTTATCGATAAGATGTGCTGAATAGTGTTCAAGAAACCTTTCGGTCAGGGCATTTCTGTCAGCATTTATACTTTCTCTCTCGATCAGCTTTTCTATAAGCCTTGTAATGCCTTCTCCAACAAGACTTATAGTCTCCTTTACAGTGATAGGCCTTGCACCGTAGGGCTCGATGGCATAATTTATGGCATTGGCTATATCAATACTCGAATCTATAAGCGTTCCGTCAAGGTCAAAGATTATTAGCTTAATCGGCATTTCATAATCTTATTGCAAAACAATCAAAAAGCTCAAGGGGGTTTTCTGATATAATCATTCATGAACCTCTATCTTATAGACGGGAATTCCTACTTTTACAGGGCATACCACGCCATTAGGGGACTGACCAATTCGAAGGGTTTTCCGACAAACGCAATCTACGGCTTTACGAACATGATTCTCAAGATAATTCGGGAGAAAAAGCCTGATGCAGTAGCTATTGCCTTTGATTCTCCTGTTCCCACAGAGAGGCACAGGATATATGAGGAATACAAGGCACAGAGGCCTGAAACGCCCAATGATCTGATTGTCCAGATTCCGCATATAAAAGAGATAATAAAAGCATTTAATATGCCTGCATTTGAAATGCCGGGCTATGAGGCCGATGATATTATCTGCACCATAGCAAAAAAGGCGGCATCTCAGGGTGTAAGCGTATTTATATTAAGCGGAGACAAGGATATGATGCAGGTAGTGGGTAACGGGATAAAGATTTATGATCCCATGAAGGATGTGATAATAGATGAAAATTATGTCATGGAAAGGTTTGGATTACCCCCTGAAAGGATAACAGAAGCCATGGCATTAACGGGCGATGCCATAGACAATATCCCGGGAGTAAAGGGCATAGGAGAAAAAACAGCAAAGGAATTGCTTTCAAAAACAGGCAGCCTCGATGAACTCCTGAATCATCCGGAAAGGATAGAGAGCGAGAGGATTAGAAAAATGATAACTGACAATATAGAAAACATAAAACTGAGCAAGGTACTTGCGACAATTGATACAAACATCCCGATAGATATGAGCATTCAGGACATGACAATCAAAGAGCCTGACTGGCCAAAGCTGCTTAATATGTTCTCTGAGTTTGAATTTAAAAGCCTGATAAAAATGATTCCATCCAAAGGATACGAGCCGAGAGGAGAATACAGGACTATTAAGGATAAAAATGAATTGATGAAGGCTTTAGGGATTTAGCGACTACATGGAACAATTTTCCCTTTTTAAAAGCAGCAAAGGAACTGAAACAGAGCAAACCGTCTCCGAAACGCCGCCGGCTCCCTCACCCATTACCCATCACTCATCACCCATTACCGAGCTATCCTTTGACATAGAGGCCACAGGCAGAAATCCCATATCAGGCTCGATAGTCGGCATAGCCCTGTGCAGGGAAAAGGGCAGAGCATATTATGTGCCTATAAGGCATAAGCACGACACAAATATTCCGGAGGCCTTTGATATCTTAAAGGGAGTTCTTGAAGATGAATCCATTCCAAAAATAGGGCACAACCTGAAATACGATATCCTTATATTGAGGCAGGAAGGAATTCATGTAAAAGGCAGACTCTACGACACAATGCTTGCATCGTATCTTTTAAATCCCAATAAGCCCGACCACAGCCTTGAGGATGTTGGCCTCGAATATCTCTTTTATAAAAAGAGACCATTCACAGAGGTTCTCGGAAAGAGGCATTCATTCTCAGAGGTATCAATAGATGAAGCAACACAATACGCTGCCGAGGATGCGGAACTGGCAATGGAACTAAAGGAAATCCTCTTTGAAAGATTGAAAACCGAAGGCCTTGAGGATTTGTATTTCAATATGGAAATGCCTCTGATTTATGTCCTCACGGACATGGAGGAGATCGGAGTAAGGATAAACAAGGGAAGGCTTGAGGAATTATCAAAAGAACTGGATAGAGATCTCGGAATAATAGAATCGAAGATATATAACATTGCAGGTGAGAGTTTTAACATAAATTCGCCGCAACAACTACAAAAAATACTCTTTGAGAAAATCGGCCTGAAGCCATTAAAGAAGACAAAGACAGGATATTCCACAGGAATGGATGTGCTCGAAGAGCTATCAAAGACCCATGAGCTTCCAATGGAAATCCTGAATTACAGGACGCTCTATAAGTTGAAGACGACATATGTGGATGCCCTGCCAAAACTCATCGATAAGAAAACCGGCAGGACACACACATCCTTCAACCAGACAGTTACTGCTACAGGAAGGCTTAGCAGCAGCGAGCCGAATCTGCAGAATATTCCCATCCGCGGCGAATGGGGAACAAAAATAAGAGAGGTTTTCATTGCAGATGAAGGATGCGTCCTCATTTCTGCTGACTACTCACAGGTTGAATTGAGGATACTCGCCCACATAAGCGGTGATGAAGGGTTGATTGATGCATTCAGCAAGGATATCGATATACACACAAGGACAGCAGCCGAACTATTTAATATTCCAAAAGAGTCAGTAACAGAGGAAATGCGAAGAATAGCAAAGACAGTGAACTTCGGCGTTGTTTACGGAATAAGTCCTTTCGGATTGTCAGAAGCGCTCAATATCGCTCCAAAAGAGGCTGCTGCTTACATAGAACAGTATTTTAAGAAGCATGAGGGCGTGAAGAATTACATGGATGATGCCATCAAGGTGGCAAGGGAGAACGGTTATGTTAAGACGCTTATGGGAAGAAAAAGGCCGATCCCTGAAATTAACAGCCACAATACAAATATCAGACAACAGGCAGAAAGGCTCGCGATAAACACGCCCATTCAGGGCACCGCAGCTGACTTGATAAAGATAGCGATGATAAACATATGGAAAAGACTCAAAGAAAGAAATCTTGAAACGAGGATGATCCTGCAAATCCATGACGAACTTCTGTTTGAAGTGCCTGAACCTGAGATTGAAATTGCCAAGAACCTGATTAAATATGAGATGGAAAACGCCTTATCGCTATCAGTACCCTTAAAGGTAGATATGGGCTGGGGCAAAAACTGGGCAGAGGCGCATTAGCCATTACACCTAAAGCTTATTTTGTTATATAATTAGCTAAATTGTTAATTGCTATTTAAATTGGGGGGGCTAAAATGAAAAAGCAGGAACTCATGGCAATAGGCGTTTCCGGGTTAAGGGCATTGGCAAAGAAAGCTGGAATAAAGACCGAAAAAGGCTGGAAAAAGGAAGACTTTGTGAAGGCGCTTTCTGCGCCAAAAGCTCAAAAGACACCGCAAAAAAAATCAGCAAAGGTTCAGAAAAAAGCAAAAACCGAAAAGGCCAGGGCAAAAAAAGTTACCCCAAAAAAATCCGAGAAAAAGGCAAAAACCAAAAAGGCAGAAAAACCCGCAAAGAAAGAGATTAAAAAGCCCCTTGAAGCATTAACAATATCAGAACTCAAAACACTCGCAAAAGAACTCGGTATCGCTTTAAAGAGCGGACTAAAAAAAGCAGACATTATCAAGGCCATAGGCAAGGCAAAGGCTGAAAAGAAGCCAAAACCGGAAAAGCCAAAAAAGGTTGCTGCTAAAAAACCTGCACCGAAAAAAGAAGAGAAAAAGGTTGCAGAATTGCCTCCATTACCGGTGGGTTACGGAGAAAATAGATTGGCATCTATGCCGGTAACACCAAGGCAGGTATATGTATACTGGGAGATAGCAGAGGATACCATCTCCCGATATCAGGGGAGCCTCAATCTTAAGGTCATCAACACAAAGACAAATGCATTTTTCTATACGCCTATATCAGAACGGATCGGCGAACAGTTCATAAGCGTCAGTCCTGCCACTGAATATACCGTAGAGCTGGGGGTTATTAACTATAGGGGAGAATTTGTTAGAATATTAAAGTCCTTGCCGGTAGAAACTCCTGTTTCGGGCATAGCGACTAAAGAGGCAAAAAAGGAGAAAGAGGCTGAAGAAATAGAACTGCCCGAAGAGTTCTTTGAAACACCGGAATCCATAAGCTCTTATTGATTAATCCCTTTTTACCTCGAACCACGCGCTGTTTTTTGTCTGATGACTTTCTTTGCCCCGTAAGACTTGCCGGCCGGTCTGGGTTGCTGCGGTGGACGGGCAAACTCCTTATCCTTCTGCGGCGGAGAGACATCGTAGTTGAAGTCTGTTACAGTACGGCGCTCAATGGTACTGCCGAGTATCCTCTCTATGGAGCGCACCATATCGGCATCGTCATTTGTGACCAAAGTATACGCATCACCGCTCCTTGCGGCGCGACCGGTCCTGCCTATGCGGTGAATATAGGCATCGGTGGTGGACGGGATGTCGTAATTGATAACATGGGATATCTGGGTCACGTCGATCCCGCGCGCGGCGATGTCAGTCGCCACCAAAATCTGAAAAGTGCCGTTACGGAAACCGTTCATCGCAGCCTGTCGCCGCGCCTGCGAGAGGTTGCCCTGCAAAGAGGTAGCGCGGTAGCCGTTTTTGATCAGTTGTTCACCTACACGCTTGGCCCGGTGCTTGGTACGGGTGAATATCAATACGGACTCGGTGTCGGTATGGCGCAACAGTTCAATGAGCAGTGGCGTCTTCAGGTGCTGGGCGACCGGGTAGACGGCATGGCTGACTGTAAGAGCGGGTGCAGTGACGTCAACCTGTATTGTGACCGGATTGTTCAGCACGTCCTTGGCCAGATGCCGTATCTCCTGGGGCATAGTGGCCGAAAAAAGCATAGTCTGCCGTTTCTGAGGGAGATGTCTCAGGATTCGTCGAATGTCGGGTAAAAAGCCCATGTCGAACATATGGTCGGCCTCGTCGAGAACTAACATCTCCACCTTTGAGAGATCGATAGTGCCCTCGCCAATGTGATCAAGAAGCCTGCCCGGGCAGGCCACGACAATTTCGGCGCCGCGTTTCAACTTTTCCACTTGCGGATTAAAACCTACGCCGCCATAGACAGTAACACTTCTAAGGCCTGTTCGCCCTCCCAGACTGCGGATTGCCTCGTGAATCTGTTCAGCCAGTTCACGGGTGGGAGCGACAATAAGCGCCCGAACGTGCCTGCGGCCCCCTTCTTGAAGCAGCCGGTGCAGGATAGGCAGCGCAAAGGCGGCGGTTTTTCCGGTGCCGGTTTGTGCCAGTCCCATAATATCACGCCCATTAAGGAGCAGCGGGATCGCCTGCTGCTGAATAGGTGTCGGCATAATATAGCCTTCGGCTTTGACCCCTGCCTCGACGAGGGGGTGAAAATCAAATGTCTTAAATTCCATAAATTCCTTGAACTCCTCAAAAGAAAAGCCCCTGCTCTTCGCAAGGGGCCTTCTTTAGTTAATTGTCAGTAAACTAAATCTTTGTAACGTTGATTGCCTTGGGACCCTTAGGGCCTTTTTCGGTATCAAAGCTGACCCTGTCACCCTCGGCAAGGGATTTGAACCCGTTGCCTTGGATGGATGTATGGTGGACAAATACATCACTGCCGTCTTCGCTTGTGATAAAGCCAAAACCCTTTGAATCATTGAACCACTTTACTGTTCCTTCCATCAGTTGTGTACCTCCTTATGTGTGAATTGAACTTTCAGAAGGACACAAATAAAAAAGCCACAAAGCTAAAAGTCTTTGTGGCCTTGAACGGTCTAAAACTTCTGAAACTCTGTATGTAGAGTAACACGTCTGCAAATAATTAGCAACAAAAAAGGTTACAAGTGTAGAGAACACATAAACTGTCCGCATCTGTAGCACATAAACTGTCCGGTTAAGATTGGATAGCAAGGAGGGCTATCCATGAAAAGGACAAAAATACTGCAGGAGGTGCGGAAGATGAGATTTGAA
>JAJYXI010000078.1 GCA_021791055.1 Nitrospirota bacterium
CGGACTTCAAGCCGCATTGTTTGAGGTTATTATGTGCTGTAGTTGCTGTTTGCATTGCCTTATTGTCTGATCTGCTCAGTCTATTAACTCCTTGTCAAAAAACTATTCGCTGTTATTGAACAGCCTTGATTACAGCAGTCAGATGGAGAGTCAAGAGATTTTTTCTGATTCAATAATTGGGCAGATGAATTGGGGGATGGACTTGTATTTTTTAAGTTTTAAAAGTTCGGTGAGTCTTATTTTTAATTCTGTCAGGCTTGTAATCTTATCTTCTATTTCTGAGATTTTCTTTCTGATGAACTCCTTTGTGCATTCACAGGGCACTTCGCCTTTTTCGTGAAGCTGCAATATCTCTTTAATTTCATTTAATTTAAGACCGAGGGTCTTAGCTTTGATAATGAAATCCAACCGCTCCACCGTCTCATTCGTATAAATTCTATAGCCGCTTTCTGTCCTTCCTGCCTTTGGCAGAATTCCAATAGTCTCGTAGTATCTGATTGTCCGGGGATTAAGGCCGAATCTCTTAGCTATATCCCCGATAAAGAATTTTTTCATGCTTAATTATAAACCTTCCATTTAGATAGAAGGTCAAGAAGAATCAGCTGAATGTATTGGAGATTCTTTCAATCTCCTCAATGAGCTTAGTTATGCCATTTAATTTTTCCATTGACCATCAAGTTTACCATCTTTTATCTCAAAAACTACCTCAGCCATTTTCGCTATCTCGTTGTTGTGAGTGACGATGACAACAGTCTTTCCTTCTTTGTGAAGTTTAAATATGGCATTTAGCACCTCTGTCTCTGATTCTGAATCGAGGTTGCCAGTTGGCTCATCCATCAATAAAATCTCAGGGTCATTTGCCAAAGCCCTTGCAATTGCAACCCTCTGCTGCTGGCCTCCAGAAAGCTCTGATGGCCTTGCCCTGAGCTTTTCCGAAAGGCCTACCAGTGATAAAAGACCCTTTGCCTTTTCCTTCTGTGCCTTTTCATCTGTCTTTAAAAACATCATGGCAGTCTCCACATTCTCTTCAGCAGTAAGATTTGGCAAAAGATTGAAGAATTGGAAAACAAAGCCTATTTTACTTGCCCTCAATTTTGCAAGCTCACTGTTGCTGAGTCCTGCAATATCTGCTCCATCAATAAAGACATGGCCTTCTGTGGGTCTGTCAAGCCCTCCAATCAAATGCATGAGGGTGCTTTTGCCATGACCTGATGGCCCGATGATGCATGAAAATGAACCTCTCGGTATTTCAAGGCTTATGCCCCTCAATGCATATGTTTTCGCCTTGTCTGTGTTATATGTCTTAATCAGATTCTCTGTTATTATGATCATGTGAATTCAAACCTCCAATTATCATTTTATTGTATTTTCGGGGGATTTCAAAAGGGGGACGCAAGTCCCCTTTTTGCTCTCACTCATAGCTTATTGCCTCCACCGGTGTAAGTTTTGATGCCCTCCATGCAGGGTAAAGCCCTGAGATGAGGGATACAAAAACAGAAAAAAGCAATGAGCCAAAGACAAGCCTTAAATCAAATGTTACTGCCACTTCTGAACTTTTCAAAAAGGCAGTAAACTCATTCTGGGATATATATGGAGAGGCAAGGCTGGAGAAAACAAGACCTGCAGCCACTCCAATGATACCCCCGAGAATGCCGTAGAATCCCGATTCAAGGAGGAATATCTTGAAGATCGTGATCTCTTTTGCTCCAATTGCCTGGAGTATCCCTATCTCACGCTTTCTTTCATAGATGGCTGTCATCATTGTGTTTATTATCCCGAATGCAGCTGCAAGAATGGCTACAGCAGCAATCAGTTGAAGTGTAAGGCTGACAGTACCGACAATGGAAAGCACGGACTTAAGCAACTGTTTATCGGAAACCACAGCAACATTTGCAGTCTCCTGAATCTTCAGGATATATTCATCCATCTTTGAGATATCATCCACCTTTACTGCTATAAATGAGCCCTTATCCCCTACACCATAAAGTTTCTGTGCAACTGAAAGGGGCATGAATACAGCAACATCATCCTTGTTACCTGTCTCTTTAAGAATTCCTTTTACAGGAAACTGCCTGCCCCTTATCGTGACTTCATCCATCAGATTCAACTTAAACTGTTGTGCAATTCCAGAGCCTATGACAATGGAATCCTCATCATGTGATGCAAAGTAATTACCCTTCTCTAACTCCCATCCTTTGAAGGCTTTCATTTCATGCGGGAGGATACCAATAACAGGGACAGGACTGTTCTTTATGGCAGTCCTTTCTATGAGGTAAGGAACGGCTGTAAGCCCTTTAATTGCAGAGATCTTCTTCACATCATCCATGGGTATTGCCTCAGGCAGTTGCTCACCTGTAAGGACAGATACCTGTTCATATGCACACCAGCCCTTTGGTGTTATAACAAGGTTTGCGCCGAGTTCTGATGCCTGCTTTTTTATCTCATTCTTCAGGCTGCCTCCAAGAGACAGAAGTGTTACGAAAGAGGCTATCCCGATGGTTATACCGAGAAGGGTGAAGATAAACCTTCCCTTTCTGCGCGTGATATTCTTCAATGCAAGTTTCGGGACATTCATCTTATTTCCCCCCGAAGTTTAGATGCCTCAAGACTTCCACCTTTGTGGCTGTAACGAGGATTTTACCCTCAGCAAAACTCCCTGTAACATTCACCTCATCCCATACCTTAGGTGTTTCGCCTTCAAACTTTACAGGAAGATAGAATTTTGCACAACCTGTGATTTTGCAAGTCTTTGCCTCTAATGTCTCAATAATAGCAAAGAGTTTTGGATCCTGAGGTGAAATTCCTGCTACAACACCATTTATAGTGATGGTGCCTTTATAGGCAGAAGGGTCTGCCTGAATGTCATTGACACTCAATACCCCACCTGCCTTTACTGTCTTAGTCTTTCCGTTGCTTAAGGTGGTAAAGGCAATTGCTGCTATAAGAATGATTACCGCAAAAGCGATAATATACTTTTTCATGATAGTCCTCCTGAAAAAAAGTTTAAAAGATGTCCTGTCATTGCGAGCCGAAGGCGTGGCAATCTCAAAGAGATGGGATTGCTTCGTCGCTCTGCTCCTCGCAATGACATTTTGCGAGGTTTGCGTAATTCAGGTTAACCGATTATAGGAGGATGGAAGATTGAATTTGTCGAAGATTTGAGATCCAATTTTTCAGCGAACTGAGGAAGGTGAACACTTCCTGATAAATTCAATGGCATAAATGGCGAAACGACATTAACAGAAAGGCAGAGAAACATAGGGCAATCTGGTGTAGAGCAATGATCAGGGCCCTGACCATTGCTTTTATTGCATTCATCACAGCAGGATTTTTCAGTATTCTCTTGAGATGAAGCAAAAACAGATGCCGTTGGACCAACAAATACCAGAATCACTGCAATCAAGACTATAAAGGCGCAAATCCTTGCAATACTTATCTGCATGTTCAATTATATACTCATTCCCGCATACCAAGTCAATGTCATCACTTAAAAACTTTTGAATGTATGAGTTTCAGCAAAATCTTCATTTATTTTTTTATTGTCATTCATAACATAATCCTACCATTTTTAGTATACTAAACTTATGAAAAAGTATATCCTTGCCATAACAGGCGCAAGCGGCTCCATATTTGGCGTAAGGCTACTGGAAGAGCTGCTCAAACTTTCAGAGGTTCATCTTGTAATATCGTCAAATACATTCCCCATTATAGAAGACGAGACAGGAATAGATTGGACAAAAGAAGGGGCAAAGGGCAAGGGGCAAAAGGCAAAAGGCAAAAAACCGGAGGATATAATTAGAAGACATTTTAAGACTGACAGGCTATTTTTTTATGAAGACAAAGATATGGAAGCGCCCATAGCAAGCGGCTCATTCAAGACAGACGGGATGCTTGTTGTGCCATGCTCCATGAAAACCCTTTCGGGTATTGCCAATGGATATGCGAACAATCTCATCGAAAGGGCTGCTGATGTTGTGATAAAAGAAGGCAGGCCGCTTTTGCTTTCTCCCCGTGAGATGCCATTCAGCGCAATACATCTTGAGAACATGCTGAAACTTGCAAGGCTTGGTGTAAAGATAGCGCCGCCTGTGCCTGCCTTTTATCAAAAGCCTAAAAATATTGATGACATTGTGAATTTTATTGTAGGAAAAATATTGGATACCTTTAGTATTGAGCATACATTGTTTAAAAGATGGGGCGGTTAGTATTTATGACCATAATCCGTAATGATGGGTGTCGAGCATGCTTCAAAAGCCTTTACAAAGGCTTAATCTTTAATTTATGCCAAAGATAATTAACGCATCATCCAATAAGTAATCACTGTAGTAGATGACGGATTCAAGACAATGCAGCTTAACATTCCGGGTGCAAAGTCTTTTTCAGCACGCTCGACATCCATCTTGAGATGTTTGCTACGGATTACGGTAGTTATGATTTATCTCATATCTTGCAGTAATCCTTTTTGTTAAAATAAAATCATGAAAGAGAGTTGTCCAGGAAGCAGCGAGATAAGAACACCGTATCCAGAAGAGCTGATATGCGCCTTCTGTATGCACAAAAACGAGATATGGACGGATGAGCCTGATACCGTTTGCAAAGAATGCGGAAGAACCATCACAAGGGATATGAAGCCTTCCTGCCTGCAGTGGTGCCCTGCTGCCAAGGAATGCGTCGGCGCTGAGAAGTACGAGAGATTGATGAAAAAGCTCACCGAACAAAATTCTTGAATCCTACGCTTAAGGAAGGCACGCATGCCTTCCTGCCATTTGAATTTTTCGGGTTAATCCAGTATCCTTAAACCTGTGATAGGCGTTATCCTTTTAAATCTCGGCGGTCCTGATTCCCTTCAGGCTGTAAAGCCTTTTTTATACAATTTATTTTCTGACAGGGACATCATCAGGCTCGGCCCGTCATTTCTCCAAAAACCCATTGCATTCCTTATTGCAAATACAAGGGCAAAAAAGACAATGGAGGCCTACAATTTAATTGGCGGAAAGTCGCCCCTTCTTGATATTACCAATGCACAGGCAAAAGCACTGCAAGAAGCTCTCAATAAATACTTTGACACGGAGAAAAAAATCACCCATTCACCCATTCACTCATTCACCCATTCACCCATTTTTAAGGTCTATGTAGGCATGCGTTACTGGCATCCCTTTATTGAAGATACTTTAAAGGAGATGTACAGGGATGGCATTAAAAAAATAATCGCCTTAAGCCTCTACCCCCATTATTCCGTTACCACAACAGGTTCATCTATAAAGGCATTTAAGAGCGCCCTTATAAGGGTTTATAGATGCGAGGGGTACAGAGAGGAAAAATACTGCCTAAGCTGTCCGCCTGTTACTGTTCGCTTCGTCCATTCATGGTATAATCATCCCCTCTACATTGAAGCCCTCGTGGAAAAAATTCAGCAGGGATTAGAAGGGTTCAAAGTTCAAAAGCCGGTTGTTCTTTTCAGCGCGCACAGCCTTCCCCAGAAGTTTATTGACGGGGGAGATCCGTATGTTAATGAGATTAATGGAACAATAGAGGCAATATCAAAAAAGATAGACATTGAATGGTATCTCTCCTACCAGTCTAAGAGCGGTCCCGTGAAGTGGCTTGAACCATCCACAGAAGAAATGCTTCATGAGCTTTCAAAAAAAGGCGTAAAAAATCTGCTTGTCGTGCCGATCAGCTTTGTATCAGACCATATTGAAACACTTTATGAAATAGATATGCTCTATAAAGAAATGGCTCAGAAGCTTGGAATCGATCTTAAAAGAATCGAATCACTGAATACATCTCCAAAATTCATAGAGGCATTAACTGATATTGTGATAAAAAATGTAAAAGAGATCGGGTGGATATAGAAACATGGGAAAATACGACATTGTCATAATCGGCGCAGGCATAAGCGGATTGAGTCTTGCTCACTACTGCGCCAAAGAAGGGCTTAAGACATTAGTTATCGAAAAGACCGAAAGGGTCGGCGGCACACTGCACTCCAACCGTTTTGAGGACACTAACGAGTTCTGGATCGAGATGGGCGCCCATACCTGCTATAACTCTTACCGGAACTTAATCGAAATCATGGAAGACTGCACAACAATCAGCAGACTTGTAAGGCGTGAGAAAGTTCCTTTCAAAATGCTCGTGGATGGTCAGATAAAATCCATCCCTTCACAGCTTAATTTTTTAGAACTCTTCTGTTCAGCGCCGCGCTTATTTACTCTTAAAAAAGAGGGGCAGAGCGTTGAATCATACTATTCCAGAATCCTCGGCCGCACAAACTATGAGCGAGTTTTAGCTCCAGCCATGAATGCCGTGATATCTCAGAATGCAAATGATTTTCCGGCAGATATGCTTTTCAAGAAACGGACTCGCAGAAAAGATATAATGAAAAAATTCAGCCTGATCAGCGGCGTTCAGACAATCACCGATTCCATCTCGTCTCAGAAAAACATTGAGATACTGAGAGGCACAGAGGTGCTTGCCGTAAACTTTGATAACGGATATTTCCAGATAACCACAAGCAATGCAACTTATGAATCGGACAGTTTAGCCATTGCCACGCCTGCATCAGCGGCATCGAAACTTCTCAGGGAATCATTTCCGCAAATATCGGAGAGCCTTGCATCAATCAGAGTTAATTCTGTCGAGTCTGTGGGTGTGGCTGTCAGGGCGGATTTGATTTCCCTGCCTCTTGTTGCTGGTATCATTCCATCTTTATGGCCGTCTTCTGATATTTTCTATTCCGTTGTGTCCAGAGATACTGTTAAGGACAACACATACCGGGGCTTTACCTTCCATTTCAAACCTAATTCTGCAAATCAGGATGCAAAACTCAAGCGCATATCAGAGGTGCTTGGAGTGAAACAGGGACAACTGGATCATGTGATAACAAAGGAGAATCTCGTACCTTCCCTCAAGGTGGGTCATGATTCATTAGTTTGGATGATAGACCATGCCATTTCTGAAAGCCGCCTTCTTCTGACAGGAAATTATTTCGACGGTATGGCCATAGAAGATTGCGTTTCAAGGTCTCTAAAAGAGTTCGTACGATTAAAGAAGCTACTGGGCCGTTCCTAATTGCTATGCCTCCCACGGAGGCTAACAGCTCCTTCAGAGGCTGCTCGCCACTATCCTCTTTGTATCTTCGGCAATAAGGTGGCAGTCAACGCGGATGGAATGGTTTTTAAGATGCCCTTCGGTCTGCTTTTTTGCCTTATGGCAAAGCTTTCTGAGGATATCAAACCTCTTTCCATAATAGAGCCATGGGAATATATCATCTATGTCCGATGTTTTGAATGGCTGAAGCTCATTGGAGCCGACCCCTGCATTTTTAAGCACAGTAAAAGCATCTCCCGCAGTCGGCTTTTTTGCCTGCCATAAAGATACTTGTAAAAGATAAATCCAGTTAAGGACTATATGTATTTTTGAAGGGCAGGACTGAGACTCTGCATTACAGAAATCAACAATGCCGGAAATGACATCAAAGATATTTTCCGATTCATCGATGGTTACATAAACATCATCGCTGTAACGGAACAGCTCTTTATGCGCCTGTTTTGCCATTGCGCTGTCGCATAGTATGATTTCATGGTTGTCTTTGAGATTATCTATGGGGCATAAAAGCAGCATAAATTATTTTAGCATGCCTTCGAAAAGTTATCTCAATCTCAAAAAAGTTAATGACTCTATGTGATATGTCTGTGGAAAAAAGTCTATCATCCTTATGGATTCAATCTCGTATTTAGCAAGGAGCTTTTTCAAGTCCCTCGATAGTGTCGTGGGATTGCACGATACATATGCAATCATTTCAGGGGCCATAGCGAGCATCTTATTTACTGCCACATTTGTAAGCCCCAATCTCGGAGGGTCTACAATTAAAATATCGATGGAGTTTTTAAGCTGTAATGCCTCTATGGATGAGCGTATAAACCTGCAGCTTTTTATGCCGTTAATCTCCAAATTCAGTTTTCCGTCCTTTATCGCAGACGGATTCTCCTCGACAGCAATCACCTCATCGGCATCCACAGCGATAGGAAGGGAAAAGTTTCCTGCGCCTGAGTATAAGTCCAACACCCTTTTGCCTTTAAGTGGCTGCAGGCTGTTTTTTACAAATCTAACAACAGTTTGATTCAGCTTCCAGTGGCTCTGGAAAAAGCTCATTGGCGATATGGTGTATTTCAGGTTTTCAAGGTCGAGTGTTATGTAGCGGCTTCCGTATTTTAATAACCTCTTTCCTCCTAAATCGATAAACAAGCCGGAAAACCCTGATTTCAAGAATACAGAAGATAGCTCATCCCATCCCCCGAATTGTCTGTCCTCAGTTTTTATTAATGCAATCGCTTTATCCCCGTATGATATGTGAATCTCTTTTAAAGCTATGTTTTTGAGTAGTGGTTTTGCCTTTGCGAGGTGTCCGTTTATCTCCTCTGTCATGAGAGGGCAATTGTCTATATCTATTACTTCCCTCGTCTTTTCTTTGTAAAAGCCTATCTTTCCGTAAGAAATCTTGAACTGTCCCCTGTATCGGTAGTTCCATGGGTTATCATGAATTAAGGATTCTGAGAGGTCTGTCTCGATTTTTGCGAGTCTTTTTAGACAATCCTTAAGGGTTTCTTCTTTTATTTTTACCTGATGATTGTATTCGATGTATTGAAGCTGGCAGCCGCCGCATAAGCCGAAGAATTTACATTTAGGCTCTACCCTATGAGGAGATGGGTCTAATACTTTTGTGGCTGATGCTGTGCAATAATCTCTTCTTTCTTCTTCTAATGCTGCCTCCACCATCTCTCCGGGTATGGCATTTTTTATTAATATAACCTTCCCTTTCCATTTTCCGATTGAAAGCCCGCCATATGCAGGGAGTTCGGCTTCAAGTATAATTCGGGTCTTATTTTCTGCTTTCAATTATCTGCTTTATTGTGGCCTTCAGATTGCTTAGGTCTGACGACTTGACTACATACGCATCAGAAACCCAGACAGAAAAATCATCCCTGTAATCATACGCTGTGAGCATTACTACAGGCATGTTTGGCTTTTTCTCCTTCATCTGTCTTAATACCTGAATACCGTCAATGTCAGGCATCAAAATATCGAGCGTTACCATATCAGGATTTTCACTTTCAAAGATATCCAACGCCTCCCGTCCTGAATTAGCCGTAACAACGGTATATCCTTCATCCTCAAGCTCTGCCTGATAGAGCTTCAGTATGTTTTTTTCGTCGTCCACAACAAGTATCTTCATATCACTCCTCCTCCAAAGGTAGATATATCTTAAACTTTGTGCCTTTGCCCCAGATACTTTCCACTTCTATTTTACCACTATGCTCTTCAATAATCCTCTTTGTTATCGAAAGCCCGAGTCCTGTCCCGGCGGGGCGTGTAGTAAAGAAAGGGTCAAAGATACGGCTGACATCTTCCTCTTTAATGCCACATCCGTTGTCCTCTATCTCTATTACAGCATCTCTTTTTTCAGCCCTGTGGCCGAAGAGATCAGGCTCGGAATATGTCTTTGCAATATACGCCCTTATAATTATGTTTCCGTTGTCGGTTGCCTGATTTGCATTAGTCACGATATTTAAAATGGCCTCTTTTATCCTGTCATGGTCTATAAATGCCTCTACCGGATATTCCATCTCTTTTATCAATGCATTACCCCTGTCATAAACCGCAGGTTCGAGGAGATTGATAACATTATCAATGAGCTCATTTATACTCACCCTTCTCTTGTCGAGCCTTGCGGTCTTTACAAAGCTCAGGGTATCGTTCAAAATCCCTTCAAGGCGCTGCACCTCACTTACTATTATCTTTGCATGCTCCTTTAAATCTCCATCCAGTCTCTTTTCCAGTCTCCTCGCAAAACCACCTATTGAAAGCAGCGGATTCCTTATTTCATGAGCGACTTTTGCTGCCATCTCTCCAAGGGCAGCCATTCTTTCGGCAACAACAACCTTTTCCCTCAATTTTTTAAGCTCTGTGATGTCCCTTACAATATGCACCGTTCCCAGCAATTCGCCTGACTTGTCAAATATTGGTGAGGCAGAGATCAGAAATGTACCCCCAAGATAATGATCTTCTACTTCTCCGATAGCCGCTTTTCTTGTCGTTACAGCGATATGATGAGGGCACCTTTCCCACGGCCTTTTCATTCCATGAAACACCTCATAGCATTTCTTTCCTATAATTTCATTTGCAGGCCTTCCGGTCTTTTCTATGACAGCCCTGTTTATCCTTTTAATTGTGTAATCCTTATTATTGAAAAACAGAAGGTCCGATATAGACTCAAAAATATTCTCCAGCTCCTGCTCTGTCCGGGCCACATGTTCAAAGAGCCTTGCATTCTCTATAGCGGATGCTATCTGGTCTGTAAATCCCTTCAGGAACTCCATATCATGCTCTGTGATAGGCCTTCTTGAAAATAAATTATCAACCCACAAAACCCCTATTACTCTGTCCCTCGATATTAGTGGGACAACAGCATATGCGGTTGTCCCGAACTGCTGGATAAGGACAGGGTCTGAAAGCGGTTCGGAGTAGATATCCGTCACATTAAAAGACCTTTTTTCCTTTACAGTCTTAGCAAGGATTGTATCTATATCGAGCGAAATCTCTATCCCGCAGCATAGTCTATCCATAAAAGAGTCTTTTCTCAAAGGGCTTGTCTCTATCTCGTCTATTAGCGAGTGAAGATTTTTATGTTCCATGGATAGCCTTGACCATATCTGCCATGCCTCTTCGTGGCTTGAAGGGCCGACCCCCATCGCCCCCTTTAAAATTCCTTTATCTTCGTCCAGAAAAAACAGCATTGCCCTGTTAAATCCAAGTCCATCTCCCATTGTGACCGCTGTCAATACCATCCTTAGGAGTTTATCCAGCTCAAGGGTTCCTCTCATCGCAGAACTGATAAAGAAAAGCCTCGAAAGCTCGTTGTTCTTTCTAAGGAGCTCTTTTTCTATCCTCTTTTTCTCTGTTATATCCCTCGCTATACCGCTTATGCCGATTATATTCCCCAGCGAATCCTTGATTGGGGATAATGTGAGACTGACATCGATAAGCCTTCCGTCCTTTGTCCTGCGGACAGTCTCTATATCCTTTATCGTTTCTCCGTTTTTTACGCGATCTATATAATTCAGCTCTGTATCCATGAGGAAATCAGGGACAAACGGCAGGAATCTGTCAATAGCCTCCTGTCTTGAATAGCCGTAAATCTTTTCAGCGCCAAGGTTCCATGATGTAATGATGCCGTTCAGATCAGATGTTGCTATTGCATCAGCAGAATTTTCTATAAGTCCTTGCAGATAATCTTTTAACTCTTCGATCCTTTTCTTTGCCTCTATGGCCTCTCTTTCCTGCCTCAGGGCATTTTCATAGAGTATTGATTTGTCTATCACCGAGGCAGCGATGGATGCAAAGTCTTCAAGGGTAGCGATATCGCTCTCACTGAATGGAATAATCGAACCGTCAGGGGCCTTTTTATCAAAGAGTCCAAAGGTTCCTATTATCTGGCTGCCTATCTTTAAAGGGGTGCATATGGCTGTCTTTATGCTTATATTTGGCGCAATGGTACCGAATTCTTCAGGGCTCTTGGCAAGAATTGTCCTTCCTTCTGATGCTACCTTTCCTGCAATCCCCTCTCCCATGCAGACTGTTATGTCTTCCCGTATCTCTTCGGGAAACCCAAGGGATGCCCTGATTTTCAGCTTGCCGTCTTCGATAAGGCGTATCATGCACCCTGTTGCATTGAACAGCTTTGTGGCCTCTTCTGCGATTTTCTTCAGCAGCTCATCAACATCCCGTATGTATATGGTAGCCTTTGTGAGACTGCACAAAGCAGTGAGCCGATAAATCTGTTCTTTTTCGGAGTCGTTTATTATGCCTTCATTTTGCCGCATAAATCTCTAAATACTCTCTTGCAGATTTTCCCCATGAGAAGTCTCTGCTCATGGCGCTTTTTATCATCCTCTGCCACATCTTCTTATCCTTATAACTAATTAATGCCCTATCTATACCACTCATAAGCTCCCGCGATGAGTACTCGTCAAACAGGAAACCTGTCTCGCCGTCGTCTATCGTGTCTGCGAGTCCGCCCGTCCTCCTCCCTAACGGTATTGTGCCATAGCGCATAGCTATCATCTGTCCCAGACCGCATGGCTCATACTTCGAAGACATCAGGAAAATATCGGACCCGGCATATGTAAGGTGTGCAATGGATTCTTCAAATCCTGAGTAGAAAAAGAGTCTCCCAGAAAACAGGTCCCTCATCGAGCCCAACAGTGCCTGATAATAATCCTCTCCTTTTCCAAGTATAACAATATTTGCACCTTTTGCAATCGCCTCAGGTATGGCTTCTGCCAGTATATCTATGCCCTTCTGGCTCGAAAGCCTGCCTATAAAGGACAAAAGTGGGGTATTGGAATCACCCTCCAGAGAGCATCTTTTCATTAATTCACTTTTGCATTTCATCTTGCCTGATAATCTGCGCTCATTATATGTATAAGGCAGAAATTTATCTGTAGAAGGATTCCATTCATCATGGTCTATTCCATTCAGTATCCCGTATATACAGTCAGCCCTCTTCCTGAGTATCCCGTCCAGCCCGAAGCCGGATTCCGGCGTAAGTATTTCCCTCGCATATGTTTTGCTTACAGTAGTAATAATGTCTGCTCCAACTATACCTGCCTTGAGAAAATTCATATTTCCATAGAACTCGACGCCATCCATATTAAAGAGATCCCATCCGAGTCCTGCTATCTCCATCGTCTGCGGAGGAAATATGCCCTGATAGCCGAGATTGTGTATAGTAATAACAGACTTTGTTCTTATGAAGGCATCCTTATAAACTGTCTTTAAATAAAGGGGTATGAGCCCTGTCTGCCAGTCATTGCAATGAATCACATCCATGTCTATCTTAAGCTTTTTGCACAACTCAAGGACACTTTTACAGA
This sequence comes from Nitrospirota bacterium, assembly GCA_021791055.1. Classification (GTDB taxonomy): domain Bacteria; phylum Nitrospirota; class Thermodesulfovibrionia; order Thermodesulfovibrionales; family Dissulfurispiraceae; genus Dissulfurispira. The sequence continues at coordinate 12,939 of JAJYXI010000078.1, forward strand.
AGAATGTAAAACGCTGGTCGTTATCCGGATAATCGCCGTATGCAGTTCCATAAAGATCATCCCTGCCGAAATACTCCTCATTGCCAATGAAAAAGATACGATGTGATGGAGTGATGGAGTGATGGAGTGTTGGAGGCTCCATTGAAAATACCCTGCATTTCCTGACAGCCTTTCCGAGAGGAACATCTATTACAATTCCTGTGTCCTGAATATCATCCTTGAACTGCTCCCATGTTTTCTTGTAGAGGGGAACAAATAAAAAGGCATCCATCCCCATATTCAGATATTCTTTAAAAAGCGTTCCAGCCACATCAGCAAGCCCCCCTGTCTTTGAAAAGGGGACAGCCTCAGATGTTACTATGGCAATCTTCATTATATCTTTGCTTCTCTGAGGAACTTCGTTGCCTCTTCAGGAGGCGTGGGATTAATAAAGAATCCTGAACCCCATTCAAAACCGGCCCTCTTTGTAAGCCTCGGCAGGATCTCCAAATGCCAGTGATAGTATTCATTGACCTCCTCTTTAAAGGGAGACGTGTGGAGTATAAAATTATAGGGGGGCGAATCAAGAACCTTGTCTATCTGCTTCAGCGTCCTTTGCAATATTTCGGCAAAGCTCGAAAAGCTCTTCTCCGGAGGGGCGAAACTGGATTCATGCTTCTTTGGCAGTATCCATGTCTCAAATGGATCCCTTGGAGCAAATGGAGAGAGTGCAACATACCTGTCATTTTCGTAGATGATTCTTTTGCCTGATTCCAGTTCCTGATTGATTATGTCGCAAAATATGCAGCGCTCCTTGCTGTCGTAGTATTTCTTTGAGGATTCCATCTCTTCCCTGACAGTCTTGGGTACTATTGGAAGCGCTATCAACTGACTATGGCTGTGCTCGAGTGATGCCCCTGCTATTTCCCCTTCATTCTTAAATATCAGGACATACTTAAACCGCATATCCTTTTTCAAATCGGTAAGCCTGAAATAGTATGCCCAGAGGACATCCTCCACAGCCCTCTGAGGCATTGTGGCGAGGGACAGTTGATGGTCAGGTGTTTCTATGATTACCTCGTGGGCGCCGATGCCATTCATCATGTCAAATACGCCTTCTCCCTTCTTGTTAAGCTCTCCGTGTATCTGTAAAGCAGGGAATTTGTTTGGCAATGCCCTGAGCGTCCATCCTGAAGAATTCGGCGGTGTGCTTGCTGGCCTGAATGCTATTATCTCGGGTGGGGTTGTATGTTCATTGCCGGGGCAGAACGGACAAAACCCCCCTGCCTTTCTCTTCTGCGAAGGCGATATAAAATCTGTAGGCCTCTTTCCCCTCTCAACAGATATGATCACCCATCTTCCGGATATGGGGTCTTTCCTCAATTCAGGCATAAATCCTCCATTTACTTCCTACTTTCCACTTGTTACTTAAATGTTATAATTATACCACTATGAAGCCAAGTTTTCATGCAAGGCCTGTCAATGGCCCGTTCGAGGATCCATGCGTTTATGTAAGAATCTTAAGAGAAAAAAGGGCATTGCTCTTTGACCTCGGATACATGGGGAGACTCGAACTGGGCAATCTCTTGAAGATTACGGATATCTTTGTTACGCATATGCACATGGATCATTTTGCAGGCTTTGATACAGTCCTGCGTGGAGTCCTCAAGAGAGACATCCCTCTGAGGGTCTTCGGCCCTGAAAATATAACGGCATGCGTAGAGGGTAAACTCAAAGGATATACATGGAACCTGATAAAGGATTATCCATTAAAAATCGAGGTGTTTGAAATAAAGGACGGCTCCATATCACATTCGAGTTTTTATGCTGAAAATTTATTTGAGAAAATAGTAAACCCTGAAATAGAATTTGATGGAATTATCAAAAAAGAGCCGCTATTTAAGATAAACGGGATTGTCCTCTCCCACCAGATTCCAGTGATGGCATACTCTATGGAGGAAGAGTTCCACATCAATATCAATAAAGCGATTCTGAGCGAGAAGGAACTTCCTGTTGGTCCATGGCTTTCAGATTTGAAAAAGGCAATAAGAGAACAGAAGTCAGAAGTCAGAAGTCAGAAGTCAGAAGAAATAACATTTGAAATAAACAATAAAATTTTCACTCTTGAAGAACTCATGGAAATTGCTACAATTACGAAAGGGCAGAAAATTTCTTATGTGATGGATGTGGCGCCTACGGATGAGAATATGGGAAAAATTATCCCATCCGTAAAGGGCTCTGATATATTGTTCTGCGAGGCATACTTTCTCGAAAAGGACAGGGACAGGGCAGAAGAGAGGCATCACCTGACAGCAGCTATTGCAGGAAAGATCGCAAGGGAGGCAAATGTGGGAAGTCTCGAAATCATGCATTTTTCGCCGAAATACAGGCATTGTGCGGATGAGTTGTATAATGAGGCGATGAGGGAGTTTAAGGGATAAATTATAGACTGCTGTTTTACCACATCATCTTAAATGGATGATAGTCGCCTTCCCGCTTGATCAGCTTGACGAGACTGAGGGTAGATTGACACTACAACTATATTAGATATAGAATCCTTTTTAAGGAGAGCGAAGGTAGTGATCGAGAGCAGGGATTTGAGAGCGATCCTGCCGCATCTTATGTAACTATAAATAGAGGAGGTGAAAGTTATGCGGTATAGAATTGTATTGGAGCAGGATGAAGACGGGATATTTATTGCCGAATGCCCGTCCTTGCCTGGATGTATTTCTCAGGGCAAAACGCGCAAGGAAGCTCTGGAGAATATTCAGGATGCAATCGCAGGATATATCGAGAGTTTAAAGAAACATAACGAGCCTATTCCACCTACTATTGAAGAAGAAATTGTGGAGGTGGCAGTTTGAGTAAGTTGCCGGTTATTTCGGGCCAAGAACTTTGCAAGGCGTTAAAGAAAATCGGTTATTCCATAGACCATCAAACAGGAAGCCATATTATCCTCAGAAACGAAACTACGCCTCACCGCAGACTTACTGTGCCGAATCATAAAGAAATCGCCAAAGGAACTTTAAGGGCTATTCTCCGCCAAGCAGGATTAACAGTAGAAGAGTTAAAAGAACTGATATAAGAAAATAGCGGCATTCTACCCAGCTATTCTTAAAAAGTATAATTGCCCATAATGCGTATTATAGGAAATCGTTAAAATCATTGACTTTTTCCGGATAGACGGGCATGTCTGTTCAAAAATTATCTATTCATTTCAATAAATTAGCCGCCTTCAGGAAAATGTCGAAAATGCATTTTCGACATTTTCCGACATCCCGCTTGCGACATTAAAATAAATGCTTTAATATCAGGAAGTTAAGCCGCTCCTTTTTGTAGTTTTAGCGCTTAATTTCGAAAATCGCAGCCCTGTCCTCGTTTTTTGACTAAAATCCGGAATGATGTCTGTCTTTTGCCCTTATCCTCTGCCTTTTTTGTCGCAAGCGACCCCTTAAAAAGACCCTCTATTTCTTTTTCGACACTGTTTGCAAGGAATAGAATTGTTACTCCGAATCTAAAACAGCGGAGGTAAAAAAATGTCATTTCCAGTTTCCAATCAAAGCGAAGAGATAGATTTATATCACGCCATGCAGGATTTCCTTATACATCTTAAAGCAGCAGGCCGCTCGTCCTCGACGATTTCCTGCTATCTTCATGATCTTGAACTGCTCATGAGAACTATCGGCAATATGAGATTAAGCCGTATCACAGACAGGCATCTTGAAAAGGCTGTTATCTGCCTGAGAGAGTTTTCCATAAATGGTGCGGTGAGGACTTCAATTAGTTTAAACCGCATCAAAAGCGCATATAGATCATTTTTCAAATGGGCTTTTGAATCAGGCCGTGTGCCGCGCAATGCAGCAGCGCGCCTTTATTTGGCAAAAACAAAATCCCGGCCTACTATACCTATAACCATGAAAGAAATTATATCCTTGCTCGATACAATCCGAATATCAGACGATCCTCTCGCAAGGCGCGATGAAGCCCTGTTTGCCGTTTACGCCTTCACAGGGATAAGGCGGTCTGAGGCTTTAGCTTTAAGAATAAAAGATTATGACCGTGTTTCATCAACTTTATTTCTCTGGCGTACAAAAGGAGGAAGCAATCGTATGCAGCCCGTGCCTTTGCAATTGGCTGAAATTCTGGCTAAATATATCCGCCGCATAGAACGCGATTTTAAAGCTGGCGATTATTCTCCATTGTTCTTTGGCAGGCATCCTGAAAAGCCGCTGTCTGCAAGGCAGGCGCAGGTCAGATTTGAAAAGTGGAAAAATTTTTCAGGAATTCGGAAGGACTTAACAATCCATTCCTTCAGAGCAGGCTTTGCCACTTTGTTATACGAGGCGACAGGAGACATTCTGCTCGTCTCCCACGCAATGGGCCATGTGGATATACAAACTACAAAGCGCTACATAAACAATAATATGTATGGCGTAAGGCAGGCGATAGAGAAAATATTCAGCCAAATAGTCGTTTAATTTTCTAAAAAACTTTTCTCCTTACTTCTTGTGATATACTAAAACACTTATATTTTGAATCAGTTGCAGAGCGTAATACAATGGGTTACCTTAATAACATAAAACATCTCGAAGACGCTGATAAAAAATATGTCTGGCATCCATTCACGCAGATGAAGGGCTGGATTGAAGAAAAACCCATAATAATCGCAGAAGGAAGAGACTGCTTTGTAAAGGATGCTTATGGGAAATGGTATCTTGATGGGGTTTCATCTATATGGGTGAGCATACACGGACACAGGAAAAAAGAGATAGATAATGCAATAAAAGAGCAGCTTGATAAGATTGCCCATTCAACAATACTCGGGCTTGCTAATATTCCTTCAATAAAACTTGCAGAACGGCTCATCAATCTCACAGATAAATCTTTTGCAGGGCTTAGTCCGAAGCTGTCAAAGGTCTTTTATTCTGACAATGGCTCAACTGCTGTGGAAGTCGCTTTAAAAATGGCCTTCCAATACTGGATTCGCAAAAGAGTAAATGGTAAGCATTCTTTCTTATCACTTAAGAATGCATACCATGGAGATACAATTGGCGCAGTAAGCGTTGGAGGGATTGACATATTCCATGATGTCTTCAGACCGCTTCTTTTCAAGACCTCTAAAGCGCCTTCTCCCTATTGCTACAGATGTGAATTCGGCAAGACCCCGTTGGAATGCTCATTCGCCTGCCTTAAAGAACTGAAAAATATCTTGGAAAAACATTCCAGAAAAATAGCTGCACTTATCATCGAGCCCGTTGTTCAGGCTGCAGGCGGAATGATTGTATGGCCTGAAGGCTATCTAAAAGGCGTGAGGGAACTATGCAATAAATACAATGTGCTTTTGATAGCAGATGAGGTCGCAACAGGCTTTGGCAGGACTGGAAGGATGTTCGCCTGCGAGCATGAAAATGTAATACCTGACATTATGTGCCTTTCAAAAGGAATTACAAATGGATATATGCCATTGGCTGCTACTATAACAACTGACGAAGTTTATAATGCATTCCTCGGTGAATTCAAAGACCTGAAAACCTTTTTTCACGGCCATTCCTATACAGGCAATCCTTTGGCATGCGCTGCAGCAATTGCATTTATTGATGTATTTGAAAAAGAAGAGACATTAAAAAACATTCAGCCAAAAATTGCACTTCTTGAAGATAGATTAAAAGAGATTGCTGATTTGCCAAATGTGGGCGATGTAAGAAATAAAGGTCTCATTGCAGGCATTGAACTTGTAAAAAACAAATCCACAAAAGAGCCTTATCCCTGGGAAGAAAAAATGGGATGGAAGGTTGCTTGCAAGGCAAGGGAAGAAGGGGTTCTGATAAGGCCATTGGGAAATGTCGTCGTCATCATGCCGCCGCTCAGCATAAGCATCGAAAACCTCAACCGCTTGATGGATGTGATAAAAGAGGCTATAATTGCGGTAACAAATAATTAGAAAAGGAGAGGAGCAATGAAGATTTGTACATCAAATAATCTTTTCAGGTTTCTTGTCATTTCAGTTCTCGTTCTATTTCCAGCCCTGCTTATAGCAAGTGAATACATCATAAAACAAGGTGATACTTTATGGGACATATCTGAAGAGAGGATGAAAGATCCGTTCCTCTGGAAAAAACTCTGGAAGGCGAATCCGCACATTAAAAATCCTGATCTCATTTTTCCGGGGCAGAAATTGAATATCCCCGGTGAGGCTGCAGAAAAGAAAAAAGAGGAAATACGGGAAGAAGTTGGAGTTGTTCCTAAAAAGGCAGAAAAAGAAATAATCCCTGTAAAAATTACCCCGAAGAAGATAACAGTACAAAAAAAGAATTATCTTGCTCCGAAAGAAATACTCTTACAGAGCGGATACATCTCTGATGACATAAAAAGTGCAGGGAAAATCTATGGGTCTCCACAGATGAAAACACTCATGGGTCGCGGGGATTATGTGTATATAAATACCGATAAGCCGGCACCCATAAATACCCGATTCTACATAGTAAGCAAGCCCAAAAAAATTGTTCATCCTGTAACAAAAGATACTGTTGGCTACCTGATTAGAATTACAGGTGTGTTGGAAACAGTTGGGGAAGATAACGGTAATAAAAAGGCATTGATTCTGGAATCGTACGGAGAAATCATCCTCGAAGACACACTTGCAGATTTCTATCCTGTTGAGCTGCCTGTTGAGCCAGTCAAAGAAAGAAGGCCTGCCATAAATGGAGTCATTATGAAACTGTGGAATGAATACAATATAAGTGGTGCTGATGGGATAGTTTATCTTGACAAAGGCACAGCAGACGGCATTGAGATTGGAGATATTTTCAATATAGTATCCGGTGAGAAACCAAACATTCCCCTTGGAATAGCCCAGGTGATAAGCTTAAAGGATAAAACTTCTGTTGCTCTGTTAAAGAAGGCCTTTAGTGAAATCAAGGCCGGTGATTTATTTAGAAATTAAAAGAGGGGGCTGCTTAAGCAGCCCCCTCTTTTAAAGTTGGCAATTTTAAGTCGTAAGTATCTTTAATGCCCTTAGTCTGCTTGGGTGCTTCAGTTTCCTTAGTGCCTTTGCCTCTATCTGTCTGACACGCTCTCTCGTTATTGAAAGATACCTGCCGACTTCTTCAAGGGTATGGTCTCTGTCAACGCCGATGCCGAATCTCATCCTTATCACAGTCTCTTCCTTCGGTGTCAGCGTCCTCAATACCCTCTGAATCTGCTCCGATGTTTCTATCCTTTCGGCATCTGAGTAAGGAGAAGGGCTTGTCTTATCACCAATGAAATCTTCAAGTTCCGTATCCTCGTCTCCGATCGGGGTCTGTAAGGCTATCGGATCCTGAATTGCCCTGAATACCTCCTCCACCTTTCTCACAGGAACTACAAGCTTTTTTGCTATCTCCTCGTTAGTCGGCTCCCTTCCAAGCTGCTGTGTTAGCTCCCTGGAAGCCTTTGTAACCCGGTTATAAAACTCCATCATATGCACAGGTACACGGATTGTCTTGGTCTGGTCAATAAGCGCCCTTGTGATGGCCTGTCTTATCCACCATGTTGCATATGTGCTGAATTTAAAGCCCTTTTCATACTTAAACTTATCAACGGCCTTCATAAGGCCGATATTGCCTTCCTGAATAAGATCAAGCAACGGCAGGCCCCTGCCGACATAATTTTTTGCGATATTTACTACCAATCTCAGGTTTCTTGTTATAAGCTCATTCTTTGCCTCTGTAACAAGATACCTCGCCTTTGATATCCTATTCCATATATCTTTTAACTCATCTACCTTTATCCCGACCTCTGATTCAACCCTTTTATAGTCAACCTGAACATCTTTTAAAAGGAGGTCTAATTTCTTAGTATTTTGGCCTTTCTTTTTTTTCTCGTTTATTGTTGCCCTTAACCCCTTTAGGGTTTCGTGCTTCCTTATCTTTCTGTCAGCATTTTCAACCACTTCCATTAATTCTTCAATTCTCGAAAGAGTCTTTATGAGGGCGTCGTCAGCCTTCTCTTCCTCTGTTAAGAGTTCCTCTTCCGCTTCTTCTTCCGGATCACTAAAATCTTTTATTCTGTTATAAAGAGGCAGGCCCGAGATTGTTTCCTTTATTATTTCCCTTCCTTCTTCAAGTTTCTTTGCAAGTTCTGTCTCCTCATATTTCGTAAGGATGGAGATGTCACCCATAGAATTAAAATATGCTTGAACCAAATCCTCTGCACGCTCTACCTCTTCTACCTCTTCTTCTGCCTCTTCTTCTAATGTAACCCCTTCCTCATAATCGACGACCTTAACACCCATATCGCTGAGCACATCCATCAGGTCTTCGAGCTCATCAGGCGAGAAAAATTCGGACGGAAGGGCCTCATTGATCTCGTCATATGTGAGGACTCCACGCCTCTTCCCGAGATTTACTATTTCTTCAAAAATATCTCTCTCTTTCATTTATTTACCTTTAACCCCTTCACACACAAAAAAAATTAAAGAAAGGTAACCCTTTCTTTAATTATATAATGCAATTCATGTATTGCAATAAAAAAGTTTGACAAAATATGGGAGAAAAGGGAATAAGGTCAAGGCACACGGTCTATTAGTACTGGTAAGCTGAATACATTACTGTACTTACACCTCCAGCCTATCGACGTGGTGGTCTACCACGGACCTTTAGTGCTCTTTCGAGCAGGGAGACC
>JAJYXI010000046.1 GCA_021791055.1 Nitrospirota bacterium
CCCTGTGAATAGTCGCAGTGTTTGTATCGCGCCATCTATCCCCCTACTCAGCGGTGTGATTCCATCTTCAAACAAGATGAATGGTTCTATTATAAGCCTTTCGGGACTTTTTCTACAGCCTCAACGCCTTAAATTGACCACACGTTATTCGTTCGCCGTGAGGTATTCCATTTATCATTTCGCCATTTTTTATCTTATAAGGTATTCTATTAGGTCTATTAGCATAATATGCTAACTCATCTGCCGTTGAGGTAGACGCCAGATAAAGAAACTTAACCAGTTCTGCAACAGTTGCTTCCGATTTTCTTGAACTGAGAATAGCTACAATGTCACCATCGCATTCCCATGTTATTAACCATGCATTCATTACTTATTGTTATTTATTTCAAATAGTCCTTTATTTATTTGTAGCCATATCGTTTCAGTTCCTGTTCTACTCGTTGAGCCGCAATAGCACCTATCTTCTTGCCCCATTCCTGCGCGATTGGGAACATATCCTGCATCATGGGCTTCAGTACTGATGAATACTTTTTCCCGATTTGGCTATTAAAGAACTTTATTAGTTCCTTAATTTCTTCATGAGTATAGTATTTATCATATAGTGGCACTATCATACGATCAAGTTCCGATGCGTGTTCTAATACCACTTGATGAATTATATTGGAAATTGCATGTTCAATTTTCTTTGGCATATTGGGGTAACTTTGTTTTTCCTGGGTAATTACAGTAGCCACAAGCACATCTGACATTTCCTGAACAATTGATGATGTGCCCATAATCTTCAATAGTTTTTGAATGTCTCTCTCCTTTGACTCAGTTATAGCATAAGAAAGTGATGTAAAAGAAAAAAAAGTTATAAAAGAAGCCAAAATGATTAATCGGTAAGTGCTCATGATAATGTCCTTCTGTGTTTTAAACATAACATTGTTTTTTTATGTGTTCAACTTCATCAATAATAAAGGGAGGATGGTGTTTAAGTACCCCTCTCTACCCAGTTGCAGAACATCCTGTTTCGTCTTGGAGATTATTTGTTGCTGATCTTCTGGAAAATTGAACATGCTTTGATGGTTGGCAATATACCACCCTTGAAAGAGTTTAAACAGTGGCGGAAACTCTCCGGATAACTTGTAATAGACAGAGCATGCTTCCAGAATGAGCATTTCGCTTAGATCTGGTTCGAAATCGAGTGTTTGCTCGTGATCGCGTTCGGCATGCTTGAAGAAGTTCTCCGCTGCATTTATCTTATCTCGAACTTCCTTTTCATATCCCTCTTTCACATAATTAAGAATTTCTTGTTTTATCAGTAATGGCGGTCCACCACGCCTTTTGTTTACATCTCGCACGATATTATATGCAGCGGCAGTGAGAGTATGTATCGATACCGGGTCTCCATTGCTGAAATACAAACATATGGCCGTTTCGAGCTGCCGCTTAACAGCATCCAATTTGGATATAGTCAGTTTCTTGTTCATTTTTCCGTTTCACATTATTTACATATAACATTGTCTTTTATATCTATTCTGCGGAATATTTATATCCTATAAATAAACCATTGTCCCGTCAAGAGGATGCAAGTATAAACAAGTATAAACTTATTGAAATTTTATACGGATATTTATATCCTGCAGTACCCTGCATCGTAATCCTGCAGTTCAGTGATAGTCGGATTTTCGCTGCATACAGGGCAGTCAGGATTCTTCGGCACTTTAACACGTCTGAAATTCACCTTCAAAGCATCGTATATCAAAAGCGTGTTCTTTAAGATATCTCCCTTACCGAGTATCAGCTTCAAAACCTCCGTAGCCTGAAGGGCTCCTACAACGCCTGTTATTGCACCTAAAACACCTGCTTCCTGACATGAGGGGACAAGACCCGGAGGAGGCATCTCTTCAAAGAGGCACCTGTAACAATGCCCTTCGCCGGGAAGAATTGTGGTAACCTGTCCTTCAAATCTCAAAATTGCACCGCTTACGAGAGGCTTTTTAAGCATTACGCATGCATCGTTTACAAGATACCTTGTGGGGAAATTATCGCTGCCATCCACTACAATATCATAGTCCTTTATCAAATCAATAATATTGTCCTTTGAAATCCTCTCCTTTATGCCTATCACCTTAACATCAGGATTTAATGACTCAAAGGTATCCTTTGCAGAATCAACCTTATGAACACCTATCTTCTTCGTGTTGTGTGCTATCTGCCTCTGGAGGTTGCTCAATTCAACGGTATCATTGTCTATCATTCCAATAGTTCCCACACCTGCAGCAGCGAGATAATATCCGACAGGACACCCAAGTCCTCCTGCGCCGACAACAAATACCTTTGCATTAAGTATCTTCTTCTGCCCTTTTCCACCAACCTCCGGCAGTATTATATGGCGGCTGTATCTCTGTAACTGGTCTTCTGTAAATTCCATAGTGACTTCCTCCCTATTCCTTTTCTTTCCTTACCACTATTGTCCAGTCTGTATCATTTATCTTCTCTACCTTCAATACCTTATGCCCGTGGTCTTCCATGGACTTTGGTATGCTCCTCGATGCCTCCTCATAATCAAGAAGTATTTCGAGCACCTCTCCAACTTCCATATCTTCAATAGCGATCTTTGACTTAACAAATGTATACGGGCATATCAGCCCCTTGATATTTATCTTTTTGTCGATCTTGACCTCTTCCATAATTACCTCCCCTGCATTTATTCCTCTTCCCCTTCTACTCTTATAAACAAAGTCTTGTCAGAAACAACTGGGAGGTTGTCTATCTCACTTATCGCATTCAAGACATCCCTCTCCTTTGCCTTGTGAGCAAGGACAACAAGGGGAACAGAGCCCCCAATCCTTCTGCCCTTCTGAATCACCGATGCAATGCTTATATTGTAATTGCCGAGTATCCCTGAAATCTTTGATAAAATGCCAGGTCTATCCAGCGCAGAAAATCTGAAATAGTACATGCTTTCGATGTCTTCAATCTTTTTAATTTTAAATTCAGAAACTTCCTTCTGACTTCTGACTTCTTGCTTCTGGCTTCTGACTATTTTTCTTCCAATATCCACAATATCGGCTACAACAGCGCTTCCGGTAGGCATATCCCCTGCTCCCCTTCCGTAATAGAGTGTTGAGCCTACAGCGTCTCCCTCCACATAGACAGCATTGAATACACCGTCAACTTTTGAAATCAAATACTCATTCGGCACCATTGTTGGATGCACCCTCATCTCTATCTCTACCCCCCCTGCCCCCCCCTTGGTAAGGGGGGGAGAAGGGGGGGTAGCCTTTGTTATTGCGAGAAGCTTTATCTTATAACCAAGCTCTGATGCGAATTCAATATCCTGGGCAGTTATCTTTGTAATCCCTTCTTTATAAACCTCATTGTATGAAAGAGGGATACCGTATGCCAATGACGAAAGGATTGTGAGCTTGTGCGCAGAATCTATGCCTTCTATATCAAATGTGGGGTCAGCCTCTGCATAGCCGAGCCTCTGTGCCTCTTTCAATGCATCTGAAAATTCCACTTTTTCATTAGTCATTTTTGTGAGTATATAATTTGATGTGCCGTTTATGATTCCGTAAACAGCAATTATATTGTTAGCAACGAGCCCTTCTCTCAAGACCTTTATTATTGGTATTCCACCTGCAACAGACGCCTCAAACCCAATCTCGACACCGTTCTTCTCAGCCTCGGAAAAAATCTCATTCCCTTCTGTTGCAAGCAATGCCTTGTTTGCGGTAACAACATGCTTTTTGTTTCTTATTGCCTGAAGCATAAAATCCCTTGCAGGCCTTATTCCGCCGATAAGCTCGACAACTATGTCTATATCAGGGTCGTTGATTAACGCATTGGCATCGGTTGTAAGAACACCTTCCGGCACTTTGATTCCTCTGTCCCTTTTAATATCAGGGTCTGCAATCCTTTTAAGGACAAAATCAATACCTGCCCTCTTTTTAATGAGCTTGCCGTTTTCGAGCAATATCTTCGCTGTGCCTGTGCCTACTGTTCCGAAGCCTATTATGCCTACAGAAACCTTATCTTTTGCCATCATTAACCTCTGTTGAGCACCTTTTTTATACCTGCAACAGCCTGTTTTATCCTGTGCTCGTTCTCCACAAGGGCAAACCGCACATAATTGTCTCCGCCTTCGCCGAAACCTATTCCCGGTGATACCGCAACCTTTGCCTCTGTAATAAGATATTTGCAGAACTCAAGGGAGCCCATCTTCTTAAACGGCTCCGGTATCTCTGCCCAGACAAACATTGTTGCCTTCGGAGGCTCCACCTTCCATCCTGCATTGTTCAGGCCCTTTATCAGGACATTCCTGCGTGATTCATAGATCTTTCTGTATTCCTCGACACAGTCCTGCGGCCCCCTTAATGCAACAATACTCGCAATCTGAATCGGCTGAAACATACCGTAGTCAAGGTAACTCTTTATCTTTATAAGTGCGCCGACAACATCCTTATTGCCGACACAGAAGCCGACCCTCCATCCTGCCATTGAGTAACTCTTTGTCAAAGAGAAGAATTCAACACCCACATCCTTTGCGCCCGGCACCTGAAGAAAGCTCGGAGCTTTATAATCATCGAAAACAAGGTCCGCATAGGCAAAATCATGGATGACTATAATATTGTTCTCTTTTGCAAAGTCCACAACCTTTCTGAAAAAATCGAGACCTTCCACAACCTGCGTCGTAGGATTGTGCGGAAAGTTGATAATCAGCATCTTTGGCCTCGGCCATGTCTTTTTGAATGCCTTCTCCAGCTCCTCAAAAAAATCTATTCCCGGACCTATTGGAACGCTCGTAACCTCGCCTCCGGCAATTATCACACTGTAAGGATGTATGGGGTATGCAGGAGTTGGAGTCATGACAACATCGCCCGGCTGAACAGTGGCAAGGGCAAGATGCGAAAGTCCTTCCTTTGAGCCTATTGTAACTACTGCCTCTGTCTCGGGGTCTAAATCAACACCATATCTTCTTTTATACCATTCGGTAATCGCCACCCTTAACTGTGTAATTCCCTTTGACGCAGAATACCTGTGATTCTTCGGGTTTTGTGCAGCCTCGCAGAGCTTGTCTATGACATGCTTTGGCGCAGGCATGTCCGGATTGCCCATGCCGAGGTCTATAATATCCTCGCCCTTTCTCCTGTATTCCATCTTCAATGTATTGACAATAGCAAAGACATAAGGCGGCAGTCTCTTAATCCTGTTAAACTCAAACATTATTCCTCCTATACATATCCTCTGCATTCATCGAGCTTCTCACCAATGGCCCGGAGGCAACAAATTCAAATCCCACTTTAAGGGCTGTCTTTTTAAGTTCTTCAAAAATTTCAGGTCTTATGTATTCTACAACAGGCAGATTCTTTTTTGAAGGTCTTAAATACTGTCCCACCGTCAAAAAATCACACTCTGCTTCCCTCAAATCTTTAAAAAGCCCTATAATCTCATCGATATTCTCGCCGAGTCCGAGCATCAAACCCGATTTTGTCTTGATATCAGGCGCTATTTTTTTTGCATTTCTCAAGACATTGAGGGAACGCTCATAATCAGCCTGAGGCCTCACTACACCATAAAGCCTCTTTACTGTTTCCATATTATGGTTAAATACATCAGGCCTTGCATCCAACACAGTCTTTAAAGAGTTCACATTCCCCTTAAAATCAGGAGTAAGCACCTCTACCCTTGCATCAGGAAGTCTGTTTTTTACAGCCTTTACAGTCATTGCAAACTGCAGCGCCCCTCCATCATACAAATCATCACGGGTAACGGATGTGATAACCACATACCTCAATCCCATCTCATGTGCAGCCTCTGCAACTCTTTCGGGTTCTTCAGCATCCACAAATGATGGATTGCCTGATTTCACAGAACAAAAGCCGCAGTCCCTTGTGCAACTATTGCCCAGTATCATGAAAGTGGCAGTTGGCTTTGAAAAACAATGTCCCTTGTTAGGACACCTTGCCTCTTCGCAAACCGTGGAAAGACCGTGATTTCTCAAAAAGGTCTTTGTTTCATGAAGCCCCGACGCCTTTGTTTTAATCCATTCCGGCAAACGCCCATGCATACTCATAGACTATTTAAGATACAAGAAGAGGTAAGGAATATACAAGAATGGAGTATTGGAGTGTTGGAGTAATGGGAATTTCAAACAGCATTAATATTTTGGAATTTAATAGGATGTATTGAAAGGGCCCGATGACGGGCCCTGATTGGTTAGATTTTTACTACGTTTGTAGCCTTTGGTCCGCGATCGCCTTCAACGACATCGAACTGAACCCTCTGACCTTCGGCTAATGTCTTGAAGCCATTACCTCCGATTGAGGAGTAATGAACAAAGACATCCGCTCCATTATCCTGCTGGATAAAGCCAAAACCCTTAGATTCGTTGAACCACTTTACCTTTCCTTCAAAAGCCATACTGCTAAAACCTCCTTTTTTCCCCTGAATTAAATTCAGGGTTTGCTGAATCCCAAGACAAAGCATAGGATGCCAATTTTATAACATGCAATAAAACCAAATGTCAAAGGGGAAATTACTTCTTTTTCGCTTCATCCCATAAAGCATCCATCTCTTCAAGTGTCATATCCGACAGCCTTTTTCCTGTATCCCTTGCCTTCATCTCAATATAGCGGAAGCGGGAGATGAATTTGCTGATGGTCTTTCTCAAGGCATCCTCGGGATTAACGCCAACAAACCTTGAAACATTCACAAGGACAAAGAATACATCTCCGAGTTCGTCCTCTATCTCTTTTTGTTCTTTACTTTTGAGGGCATCCCTGAATTCCTTTATTTCCTCATCCAGTTTCTCCATCACATCTTCAACGCGCTTCCAATCAAACCCTACTTTTGCTGCCCGTGCCTGTAATCTCTGAGCCCTGAGAAGAGAAGGAAGCTCTTTAGGAATGCCTTCGAGTATTGACTCCCTGAGCTTTCCTTCTTCTTTTTTTCTTTCTTCCCATTGCTTCAATACTTCTTCAGAAGTCTCGAATTTCGGTTTATCAGAATCTTTGGCAAATACATGGGGATGTCTCGCTATCATCTTATCGCTGATTTTTTTAATCACAGCATCCATATCGAATTCGCCTTTTTCCTTTGCAAGCTGGCAGTGAAACACAATCTGGAATAACAAGTCTCCAAGCTCTTCTTTTATTTTCTGAGGGTCGCCTTCATCCAATGCCTCAAGCACTTCATAAGTCTCTTCAATAAGAAATGGTTTAAGCGACTCCTTCGTCTGCTCCTTATCCCACGGGCATCCGTTCTCAGAACGAAGGGCTGACATAATGTCGAGTAGTTTTTGGAAATTGTTCATCCTATCTCGTCAGTATCTCCAATATTTCCCTGTACCTCGCCGCTGTTTTCTGCACAATGTCATCTGGAAGAGTCGGCCCTGGATAAGTTTGATTCCAATCAAGAGTAAGAAGATAATCACGGACTATCTGCTTGTCGAAGCTGTCCTGCCCTTTGCCGGGCTGATAATCCTTTATAGACCAGAACCTTGAAGAATCAGGCGTAAGCAGCTCATCGATCAAAATCAATTTATTTTCATATATTCCGAATTCCATCTTTGTATCGGCAATGATGATACCTTTTTTCTCTGCCAGTTCCCTTCCTTTTTTGTAAACCTTAAGGCTCGCGTCCCTCAGCCTTTCGGCAAGCTCGTCTCCAACTATCTTCTTCATTTCATCGAAACTTATATTAATGTCATGCCCTTCTTCAGCCTTTGTGCTCGGTGTGAATATAGGCTCATCGAGCCTTGAAGACTCAACAAGACCTTCAGGGAGTTTTATTCCGCATACAGTTCCTTTCTCTTTATACTCCTTCCATCCCGAGCCAGAAAGGTAACCTCTAACAATGCACTCAACAGGCATGGGCTTTGCCTTTTTCACAAGCATGCTTCTGCCTTCAAGCATGTCTTTATATTTATGCAATACTTCAGGATAATCCTTAACCTCCGTGGCAACTATGTGGTTTTCAATGATATCCTTCATCTGATTAAACCAGTAAATTGATATTTGAGTCAGAATTCTTCCTTTGTCGGGAATTCCGTTGGGCAAAACCACATCAAAGGCAGAGACCCTGTCGGTGGCAATAATCAAAAGATAGTCATCAAGCTCATAAACATCCCTCACCTTCCCGCGCCTGAGAAGTTTAATGTCAGAAAAATTGGTCTCCATTAAGACATCAGCCATCTCTTCCTCCTGAATAATTTCTCGATCTCCACTGCAAAGAATACCACAGATGACAGGCCGAGTGTAAATATCAATTCGTTGAAAGTCAGCGGCTCTGTCTTGAATATGGGATTTAAGAACGGCACGTATATAGTCGCCATCTGGAAGACAAAGCTCAATATAACCGCTGCCAAAAGCGGCTTGTTTGAAAACAATCCTATCTTAAATAAGGATTCCCTCTCAGACCTTATTGCAAGCACATGGCCGAGTTGTGTCAGGCAGAGAACTGTAAATACCATCGTCTGCCAATGAGCGTTTCCTGTTTTAATGCTCCACGCCTGAACAAATAAAACAATAGCCGCCATCAATAAACCGACCCATACGGCATGAAAACCCAAACCTCCGGCAAATATACTCTCCTTCGGATGCCTCGGAGGTCTTTTCATTACGTCGCCTTCGGCAGGTTCAACTGAAAGAGCAAGAGCGGGAAGACCGTCCGTCATGAGGTTTATCCATAATATATGAATCGGAAGCAATGGGATAGGCAGTCCTGCGAGGGGCGCAAGGAAGAGAGTCCATATTTCGCCTGAATTCGTTGTAAGAAGGTATTTCACAAACTTCCTTATGTTGTCGTATATCTTTCTCCC
This sequence comes from Nitrospirota bacterium, assembly GCA_021791055.1. Taxonomy (GTDB): domain Bacteria; phylum Nitrospirota; class Thermodesulfovibrionia; order Thermodesulfovibrionales; family Dissulfurispiraceae; genus Dissulfurispira. The sequence goes on from JAJYXI010000046.1 coordinate 8,810, forward strand.
CTCTTTTACCGCCTTTACGATCGTAGCGAACTTGTCATCGACTAAAATCATATGCGAAGCCTCTTTTGAGACATCCGTGCCTGTTATGCCCATAGCTACGCCAATATCCGCCCTTTTCAATGCAGGCGCGTCATTAACGCCGTCTCCTGTCATGGCGACAAACTGTCCTTTATCCTGCAGTGCCTTCACTATCTTTAATTTCTGCTCAGGGGCAACCCTTGCATAAACCCTTATGTGTTCAACCCTTTCTTCAAACTCTTCCAGAGATAATCTGTCAAGTTCCCTTCCTGTAATTACTGCCTTCGCATCATCCTTAATAATCTCAAGCCTCTTTGCTATTGCCTTTGCAGTAAGGGGATGATCGCCTGTTATCATTACAGGCTTTATGCCTGCTGTCCTACATAATCTTACAGCCTCCTTCGCCTCTTCCCTCGGAGGGTCCATCATTCCCACAAGACCTAAGATCGTAAGCCCCGTCTCAACATTTTCGGGAGACATATCTTCTGGAATCTTATCCCATCTTCTCATTGCGATACCCAACACCCTCAGTCCGTCAGCAGCCATCCTTTCGTTTATCCTGTAAATCTCCTCTTTGTCTATAGGCTTCAGCCCGTCAGATGTCAGGACATTAATTGATTTTTCGAGCATGACATCAATCGCACCCTTTGTGAAAGAAATGAACTCAAAATCATTTTTTCCTTCTGACTTCTGACTTCTGACTTCTGACTTCTTGTGTATCGTTGTCATGCATTTCCTGTCAGAGTCAAATGGAATCTCGGCAACCCTCGGCATGTGTTTTTCGAGTTCATTTTTATCAAAGCCCTTTTCCCTTGCGATGTTAAACAATGCAATTTCTGTTGGATCACCGATTACATTGCCTTCAGCATCTGTTTGTGCATCGTTGCTTAAAGCAAGGGCAGTCATAAATAAGTCAGAAGTCAGAAGTCTAAAGTCACGAGTTTTTTCTCCCTGACTCCTGACTCCTGACTCTTGACTCTTGACTATTTTCCCATCAACATAAACCTCTTCAACCGTCATCTTATTCAGCGTGAGTGTTCCTGTCTTATCCGAGCAGATATATGTGACAGAGCCCAGCGTTTCAACAGCAGGCAGCTTCCTTATGAGGGCGTTTTGTTTCACCATCTTTTTGGCGCCGAGGGCAAGAGAGATGGTCACTACAGCAGGAAGGGCTTCGGGAATTGCTGCAACAGCAAGAGAAATTGCGGTAAGCAGCATCAGCAAAGGCTCCTCACCCCTCATGACGCCGATGCCGAAGACAATGGCGCAAATGGCAAGGACAGCGATAGCCAGCTTTTTCCCAAACACTGCAAGCCTTTTCTGAAGAGGCGTTTTCACCTCTTCCTCCTCTTGAAGCATTGTAGCGATCTTGCCGAGTTCTGTATCCATGCCTGTAGCTGTAACAACTCCGGTCCCTCGGCCGTAGGTTGCAAATGTCCCCTTATACGCCATGTTTTTCCTGTCCCCTATCGGCAGATGCTCGTCATGCAATGGCTTTACATGCTTCTCAACAGGAATAGATTCCCCTGTTAATGCCGCTTCTTCGATCTTTAGTTGCACAGCCTCCGCAAGCCTCATATCAGCAGGCACAACCTTTCCAGCCTCAAGGATTACCACGTCACCCGGAACAAGCTGATATGCCGGGATGTTCGAAGGCACGCCGTCTCTTAAGACGAGGGCAATGGGTGCGGCCATCTTTTTGAGGGCTGCCATAGCCTTCTCCGCCCTGTATTCCTGAATAAAGCCGATTACCGCATTAAGAACGACTATTACAACAATCGCTATGGTATCCGAAGGCTCACCGATGATTCCCGATATAACTGCAGCAGCAATGAGGACGAGGATCATGAAATCCTTGAACTGGTCGAAGAACATCATGAATGGTGACTTTTTCTTTTTTTCCTTCAGTTCATTGGGGCCGTATTCCTCAAACCGCTTCTGTGCCTCTTCTGAAGATATTCCCTGAAGGAATGAGCCTAAATCTTTAATAACCTCGTTTATTTCTTTTTGGTGCCAGCGCATGATACCTCTTTCACACAGAGTCAGCAGTTTAACTTGGATGACTCAATGGCTAATAACTTATTTTTTGAACACACTGAACAATTTATCGAGCCCTGATTTTTCAAGCTTTGATACAGCTTCAAGCTCTCCGGCATCAAGCCATATGCCTTCGCATTCAGAGCATTTGTCAATCTTTATTTCCTTGTAATCAATTTCTATCAACTCCATGCCGCATTTTGGACACCTCATGTAATGGAGTCCTTTCAACCTTTTCTTTTCTTCTTCAGCAAGCTTCTTGTGTTTTTCCTCTTCAAGCTTCTTTCTTTTTTCATACTCCATTCTTGCCATGTACTCCTCTTCCAATTCGCTCGGTTTTCTTACCATAACTATTCCCTCCTTTTGCTTTTTGCAATTTAGTTTTTACCTTATTTAATAAATTCCTTGCCCATACAAATTCGGTGGCAAGGATTCCCATTAAACAATTTCCTCAAACATATCCCTTTGTGGATTATAGGAGCATATTCTTCTCCAATAAAAAAAGACCTTTACCACGAAATATGCTATCGTGGTAAAGGTCTTGCTTGTTAGAATTATTTCTAACCGCGGTACCGGGCTTTGTTGCCGTGTTGACGATAGCCGCTGATTCAGCTACTCCCCTTTACTGTTAAAATAGTCTAACCGAAATCGAAAATTCATGTCAATACATTTATTCGAGACTAATCGATCCTTCCTATTGGTTCCTGTTCCTTAATCTGCACCTTCTCAAGGACAAAGAGAAGCTGCCCTTCCTGCATAGTTTCATTAAGCTTGACGCACACCTCGGCAATTTGTCCGTCAAAAGGAGCTATGATGGCATTCTCCATCTTCATGGCCTCTAAGTTTGCAATCTCCTCGCCCTTGTGGACAATATCTCCAACCCTGAGGGCGCCTCTTTCAGGATTTCCGATCCTCCAGATGTTGCCGTTTATAGGTGCTCCTATATCGTTCGGACCCTTTGCCATCCTGATTTCCGCCTTCTTTGCCCTCGGCGTCTCTACCTTATAAACCCTCGTCTTGTTATTGACCCTCATCACAACATGGACTATTCCTTCGTGCTCAGCGCCTATGGATACAAGCTCTATGGTGTAGGGCTTGCCCCAGAGTTCGAAATCCACCCTGTCGCCGGGTCTTTTGAGGCCTTCTCTCCAGACATCTGTTGGAAGCGCAAGAGGGGCTTCGCCATATTTTTCCTTAAATTCGATAAATTCAAGGGCATCCTTCGGGTGCATAAGGTACAGGATAAACTCTTCCTCTGATGCCTCCCTGCCGAGGCTGTCCGACAGCTCCCTTCTAATCTTTTCGCGGTCATCTTCAGACACTGAATCAAGGGGGGAGAGTTCTTTCCGTTCTTTGATCTTTGCCTCCCACTCGTCACCGAATGTACTTCTATACACCCATTCTGCAGGCCAGCCCACAGGGAGCTTCCCGTAATTTCCGAGGAGCAGGTTCTTGAAATCTCCAGGCGCATTCCTGAAAAGCGTAAGCAATTCCTCCTGCTCATCCTTTTCCATGGCATCAAAGTCCTGTGCCTTTTCTTCAATAAATTTTGTCATGAGCTCGATTATGTGCTTGACCCCTGCATCTCCACGCTCCTTTGCATACCTGTTTATTATCCCGCTGCTTGTAACCCATGTAATCTGTGAGCCCGGAGTGACATCAAAATATTTCACAATCCTGTTATAAAGGGACATCATTTTTAATACGGCGGGCATTAGATGAAGGAACTCAGCCTTCTGTGCCTGCTCAAATGAGCTTGGGAAAGCGCCGCCGGGCATTTTATGGAGTGTTACTGTGTGGTCAAGACCTTTAAATGGGGATTCAGCCCATTCATAATGCCCTATCCATTCACGCACCTTCTGGACAGCGGATTCAGCCTCTTTCCTGTCGAGATGAACGGGGATTCCCGATTCTTCAAAGATTGCATGAATGCCTAATATTGGAGAATGCCCATAAAAGCGGACTAAAGAATCCTCCTCTATATCGAATATCTTTGCGCCTGCCTTTGCAGCGGATAAAAATGCAGGTACGGCAAGCCCGTCTGTTATGTGTCTGTGATAATTGATAACAAGCTCCGGATATGCCTGTTTTATTGCATCTATGAGATTGCCGATCCTGCTGACATCACCAACGCCTGCCATATCCTTAATGCAAAGGACTATCTCATCAACGCCACCGCAGAGGTCAACAATATCACGCACCACGCTCAAATAATAGTCGTTCGTTGCCCAATCCGCTACAGTGAAAGATATTGTGGGCTCAAAGAGCCTTCCCCTTTTCATCACAACTTCTGCAACTGCACGCATATTCCTCACATCGTTAAGGAAGGAGAAACATCTCCAGACATCTATATCAACCTTTGATACAACGTACTCGATAACATTTTTGGGATATGGCCTGTAGCCCCAGAGGTTGGTCTCCCTTATAAGCGTCTGCAATAATACATCTGGCATAAGCTCCCTGAGGATATTTATCTCCTCAAAGGGGCTTTCTCTTCTGTTCATTATGCCCACATGCCACCTTGCTCCACCGTGGCACTCAGCGCTGAACAGCCCCATATTGTTATAGTAAGTTGCGAGTGTTTTCAGGTCATATATGCGGTGGCGGTTCTTAAAATCGGATTGCCCTGCATCCCTCATACCAACAGAAGTAAAACAAACCCCTTTAAGGCCTCTAACAGCCTTGACAATTTCTTTTGGAGGCATTCCATGTTTTGCAAAAATATTATTATTCATCCTACATCCACTTCTGCGGGCCAAGAGCGGATATTTCAGCAACATAACGCGCTACTTTCAACGCCTCGTCCTCGCTCGTCTTTTCCTTAAACATGGATATAAGCTCATCCATATGCTCTTCGATGAAGCGGGTGGAAAACTCCCCTGCAATAAAGGCATGATGCCTGATAATGCTTAAAAGAAGAGGTGCAAGGGTCTTTATCCCTTCAACCCTGAGGTTCCTGCTCAATGCCCTGTCCATTGTCCTTACGGCATCTTCCCTGTCGGCTCCTGCTGTCATCAGCAACATGAAAAGCGAGTCGTAATAAGGCGGGATATCCGCGCCTTCATAAACACCGGAGGCTATTCTTACACCAGGGCCGTGAGGTATCTCAAGGCGTGTAATGGTGCCGAATGATGGGCTGAATGTCTTTGGGTCTTCTGCATTCAAACGCACTTCAAGAGCCCATCTGTTTGGATGTATATCAGCCTGTTTAAATGGAAGCTTCTTGCCCGTTACCACATCGAGCATTATACCCACAATATCAAGACCCGTTATGAGCTCTGTTACGCCGTGCTCCACCTGCAGCCTCGTATTAACCTCGAGGAAATAAAACTTTTTTGTGGATGAATCAAATATAAACTCCACAGTGCCTGCTGTGGTATACCCTATCTCCCTCATCAATCTCACAGCAGTAAAACATATCTCCTGACGGAGGTCTTCATCCAGCGTAGGAGACGGGGCTTCTTCGATAATCTTCTGGTTGCGCCTCTGGAGGGTGCATTCCCTCTCAAAGAGATGAACCACGTTGCCGTGCTCATCCGCAACTATCTGGACTTCGATATGCCTTCCCCTCTCGATATATTTTTCGACCAGTATTTTTTCGTCTCCGAATGCCTTCTTTGCCTCGGAACGGGCCTGTGAAAAGGCATGGACAAGCTGGTCTTCATTCTCTACCTTCACCATCCCCTTTCCGCCACCGCCTGCAGCAGCCTTTATCATTATGGGGAAGGTTACCTTTTCACTCTTCATCCATTTCTTAATCTGATTTATATCTGTTACATCATTGAGTCCAGGGATCGTTGGGACATTCGCCTTTTGTGCAATAAGTTTTGCTTCTATCTTGTCTCCCATCATCCTTATAACATTTGGCGAAGGCCCTACCCATATCAATCCGGCATCTATCACCTTCTGGGCAAACTCCTCATTCTCTGCAAGGAATCCCCATCCAGGATGTATGGCATCCGACTTACTTCTCAGGGCAGCATCAATCATCTTATCCATGTTGAGATAAGATTCTATAGGAGGCGCCTCTCCGATATACAAGGCGGTGTCGGCCATAAACACATGGTGTGAGAGCCGGTCCGGAGTACTGTAAACAGCAGTTGTGGGGATCTTCCTGTCCCTGCATGTATGCATTATCCTGACAGCAGGAACTCCCCTGTTTGCAATCAATACCTTTTTTATCGTCCTCGTTCTGTCCATAAAGATGCTCCTACCTGAAGATCAAAAATAAAAGTTTTTCATTATAACAAAAACCCCTTACTATATAGTAAGGGGTTAATACAATTTTATTAAGAAAAAATTTAATTTAGCCCGACTTTTTTAACTCCTTTGATTTCTCCAGCAATGACTTTCTTGTCTTTTCCCTGAATGCCTCCAGTTTTGCGGCAATCTCAGGATACTTTATAGAAAGGATGGAGCATGCAAGATATGCTGCGTTCTTTGCGCCGTCTATGGCAACAGTTGCTACCGGTATTCCCGGAGGCATCTGGACAGTCGAATAAAGTGCATCAACACCGTTCAATGCTCCTGATTTAAGCGGAACGCCTATAACAGGCAATGTCGTATGTGATGCAATAACCCCTGCGAGATGGGCTGCCATGCCTGCCCCTGCTATTATCACCTCAATACCTCGATCCCTTGCGCTCTTTGAGTACTCAGCTGTCTTTTCAGGAAGCCTGTGGGCAGAACTTATATCCATTTCATAAGAAACTCCCATCTCCTTTAAGACCTCCGCTGCCTTTCCCATAACAGGCAGGTCGCTGTCGCTTCCCATAAGGATCAATACCAATGGTCTATTCATCGCTCCAACACTCCGTTACTCCATTTTTTAACTTCCCATTCTCATGGCCTCAAGCCTTGCTATTCTCTCCTCCATAGGCGGATGTGTGCTGAAGAGCTTTAAAAGCCCTCCACCTGAAAGAGGGTTCACTATAAACATATGGGATGTTGCAGGGTTTGCATCCATGGGTATCCTCTGGGAAGCCATGTGAAGCTTTTTAAGGGCATTGGCGAGATACATGGGATTTCCTGCAATCCTTGCTCCTCCTGCATCCGCACCGTATTCCCTTGAGCGGGATATTGCCATCTGCACCATCATTGCAGCTATGGGGCCAACAATCATCATTACTATAGCTGCAATGGGATTGCTGCCTCCTTCTTCATCGTCATGCCTTCCTCCAAATATCATTGCCCACTGGGCCATCTGAGCAAGATAGCTTATAGCTCCTGCAATTGTGGCTGCAATTGTGCCTACAAGAATGTCCCTGTGTTTTATATGGGCAAGCTCATGAGCTATAACGCCTTCAAGTTCCTCCCTCGACAGAATCCTCATGATGCCGGTTGTTACTGCGACAGTGCCGTGGCTTGGATTCCTTCCTGTTGCAAAGGCATTGGGCTGGTCTTCATCCATTATGCAGACCTTCGGCATGGGAATATCTGCCTTGTGTGCAAGCCTTCTGACCATGCCGTAAAGTTCCGGAGCCTCCGCCTCTGTCACCGGCTTGGCGCGGTACATCCTGAGCACTATCTTGTCGCTGAACCAGTATGTAATGAAGTTCATTCCAAAGGCCATGATAAGGGCAAAGGTCATACCTGACTTACCGCCTAACATACCCCCGATTGCTACGAGCATCAGGGTCATGGTTACCATCAAGACCATTGTCTTTAATCCGTTCATTTTTACACCTCCAAATTAAAAAGACCTTTACCGCACAAATACTTATTAATAAATTAGTTTACCAATAAATACTCATTGCGGTAAAGGTCTTGCCTGTTAGTTTTTTTCTAACCAGTGCTACCGGCCTGCATAAAGCAGACGTGCTGACGATATACACTGCCTGAGCTACTCCCCTTTACTAATTCTTAGATTATCGGAAATAAGAAAATTATGTCAAGACTCAGCCCTTTCCCCAATTCTCATGTCCCCTTTGTTGAAATCATTTATTCCTACTCTTGCATTGAGCATATTGTTCGGCGCTAAATCATTTTTCTCTTTTCAAGAGCCTCAAGGTCTCTTCATATATAGTCTTTCTGGGTCCGATGGCTACAATTTCAATAATACCCTTGTCCGTTGCAGTTTTATAAATCACCCTGAATTTGCCTGATTTAAAGCTTTGCAGCCCCCCAAGTTCATCCCTCAAACCCTTGCCTGTTTGAGGGTCATTTAAAATAGCCTGTAAAGCGGCTTTTATCTTTCGTTTTATATCCGGGTGGAGTGTGCGAACTAATTCCGCTGTCTCATCAGACATTTTCAGTCTGCGGATGTTCATTTATCTGAACAGTTCCTCGAGAGTATAAAGCTTTGCCTTGCCTTTCTTCAAAGCCGTCAAGCCTTTTTTAATCTCATCCATAAATGCGTAGTCAGAGCGTATGGCAACCGTCTCCTTCCAGCCCTCAAACTCATCAGGGCTGACCAGTACGGCAGCAGGAGAGCCGTTTTTTGTAATAATGACCTCCTCATCTGTTCTGTAAACAGAATCCACAAGGCTGCTCAGCTTCATCTTCGCCTCAGAAAGTGATAATGTTTTCATTGAGTCAAACCTCCTTTCTGGTTGACCAGAATTAAGACTAATATAACAGAAATCTATTGATATATCAATATCCAGATCCGTAATCAATCATCACGAATATAGGTTGTTCTGAAAAAGGCTTTAAACTATTGCCACTGGAAATTTATCCGGCTATCTCAGCATATACAACAGCATCAGATTAATCACATACATCAGCAATATCCCTATAGAATCCCATGCTAAAAGTAACGGTTTTTTCTCTGTGCGGTAGGTTAAACCGATAATTGCGATTGTTGTCATGGCAACGGCTGTCCTGGCCGGTACTTTTTCGTATTTCAATTCAATCGCTATTTCTTTTACAAATGCAGAAATCTGCCTTTTCTCGTAAAAATAGACTAATCTCATTGCAATAAAATAGATAACTACAAAAAACAGGGTATACGGCCCTATCCATATTTTAGGCCAGCCGGGTGGAAGGATGCGGTTGCCAAAAAACAGACCTATGGCAGCTATGCCCAGAAGCAGTATTCCGAAGCCGGCAGAGATGTAACGGATGCCATGAGAACAACGCCTATCCATGTCCTTCCGAGGCCTGTCTTTTCGGCAATAATATCTCCGTACTTCGAAAGCCTTATGCCTGCATAGACAATAACCGATGTGCATACTATAAAAGCAATCCAGAGAAGCATCAGACCTCCCTATTTTTATTGAAAGATTCTCTGAAGTTAAGAAATTTTACTTGTAGCCACAAACAGATAGCCCTGGCGTAAGTTCAAGGGTCTCAAGATATGCCTTAGCCTTATCCAATGCCTCTTTAACTGCCCCCTTACCATAGAGTCCTATTGCAGCATAGTAAAAATCAAGTCTTATGAAATGTTTGAGAATATACTTCCAGGAATAGAATCTTTTCATTGCCTTGAGAGGTTCAATTTGGAGGGTCTCTGGATTCATCGTGGTGGGCTTAAAGACTACATGATGTGCATCGTATTTGCTCCAGTCTGTATGGAGGAGTCTGTCAGAATCCCTCATCTCAAAAAATACTGGTGTTCCCGGCAGAGGTGTAAGGATCATAAACTGGATAGTGTCTATGTTGAGTTTGATTGCAAAATCAGTGGTTGCCTTTATTGTATCCACATTATCAGTGTCAGCACCGAGGACAAACATGCCATGAATTCTTATTCCATGATCTTTAACAGCTTTTATACAATTGACAATCTCGTCAACGTTTTGTTTTTTATTGTAAAGTTCAAGGGTCTTCGGATTTATGGACTCAAAACCCACATAGACTATGTCGCACTCTGCTTCAGCCATCAAACGGAGCAATTCGGAGTCCTTTGCAATATCCGTCCTTACCTGTGCAGAGGAGCCTACTTTTATTCCCTCATCGATCATGCCTTTAAGTATCGCCTTTGTCCGGTCTTTTTTAGCAGTAAAATTATCATCCACAAAAAAGACAGTAGACTTTGAGACAGATGCAACGTGTCTAAGTTCTTTAAGGGTGGCGTCAACTGATTTAAACCTGTATTTTCTGCCAAACATCTGGATGACAGAGCAGAATTTACAATCAAATGGACAGCCACGGGATGTGGATACGGGGTATACATTTGTAGGTTTCCACCCATGAACGAGGGAGAAGTCAGGCTCTGGCAAGATATCCATATCTTTAAGTAGTGGCCTTGAAGGATTATGTATGATATTACCTGATGCATCTTTATAAGAGATGCCATGGATAGTCTCTACGGAATGCCTGGCGTTTTTTATATATTCAATTAGTTCGGGAAGGGTATAGTCGCCCTCACCCCTTACTACATAATCTGCATGTTCAAGGGCCTCTTCTGGCAGAAAGGATGGATGGGCACCTCCAATTATCACTGTGATGCCAGATTTCCTCAATCTATCTGCGAGCTCGTATGCCCTGATAGCGGTTGGTGTTATGGTGGATATGCAAACGATGTCAGAATTCTCTATAAATGACCAGTCAGGTTCCTTTATATCCTCTATAAATACCCTGACATTATAGCCCTCATCTCTAAGGATTGTGGAGAGTAAAATAGAGCCAAGCCTTGGGATTGGGAATCTGCTGAATATATGTGCACCCGGGGATTTAACTTCTATAAATGAAATATTCTCAATCCGCATAATAAAAACTATAGACTGAAAAAAAGATTTATGCAATAGCCATGGACCTAAAATAGGATTATCTATGATACTTGGTTACAAGAAATCTATCCGATTCAAGATAATCTATGGCATTGTTAACATCTTTCCTCTTGCCTATTAACAAAAGCACATCGCCAGATTTTAATACAAAATCAGGTGACGGATTCTGATGAACTTCTTCTCCCCGCTGAACAGCGATAATGGTTGCGCCTGTCTCTGCCCTTAAGCGAGGGCAAGGGAAAGTCCGAGTTTGGAGGTGAGAAAAGCGGTGCCTATACAGAGCAATATTATGGTAATGACAAAGAGTTCGCGGCTTCTGGTCTTTACCACTTCGTGCAGCATATGGGGAACAGCCCACCTTGCGGCAAAAAGGACTATGCCTACAACCATGAAGGCCTTGAGCATCGTAAATGCAATCCTTTCCATTCCTCCGCTGTTGCCTGCGAGCACCGGGATAAGGAGCATGAAAGGCACTACGCATAAGTCCTGAAATATTAGTATCCCGACCGAAGATCGTCCGTGCGGCGCATTGATTTCAGCCCTGTCCATCAGCAGCTTGATGACTATTGCCGTACTGCTCAAAGCCACCAGAAATCCATCAAAAACAGCCTCATTCAATCCTTGTTTGAGAAAGAAAAAGCTCAAAAGCACAATCAATCCTGTGGTAAATATCACCTGAAGCAGCCCTCCGACTAAAACCTGAGAACGGAGCATCATGAAATTTTTCAAGGAAAACTCAAGCCCGATGGTGAACATGAGCAGTATAACGCCGATTTCTGCAAGGAGTTCGACATCGTGGACATCTTTGATGAACTGAAATCCGTGAGGCCCCAAGATTACTCCGGCGACAAGAAAACCGACAACAGATGGAATCCTCAGCCTTCCCAATATAAACACCACAAAGGCTGAAAATCCGAAAATTATTACCAGTGCCTTTAAAAATTCTAATTCCATATTTTTTATGGTAGCATAGATTATGTTTTACTACTGCCCGATTTTATTATCAATCTTCAGCTATTACAGGAAATGCCCGAAATGCAAAAAAGCCCAGCATTTCAAAAACAAGAAAAGGGGAGATACTGTACGCTGCAAAAAGTGCGGGCATGAATTTGTGCTGAAATAGGTTTCATTCCTCTTTCTTCATTACAAACCTCAATAGAATAGGCGCAAATAATGTTGTAAGTGCAACCACAAAAACAATCACCGCATAAATCGTGTCGTCAAATATCTTGCTCCTCTTTCCAATATCCGCAAATATGAGCCCCACCTCACCCCGTGGAACCATTGCAATTCCCGTGGAAAGCTTTGCCCTTATATCTCCTTTAACCCATACACCGCTCGCCATCTTTGCAATGACTGCTCCCGCAGTGAGGAGTCCTGCCATATGCCAGAAGGTCACGGATGTAAAGTCGATAACCTTGAGATTGATGGATGCCCCGACAATCACAAAGAATATGGGGACAAAAAGGTCGATGATGGGTTTCATATTCTCCTCTATCTTTTCTGCCAGACCGTGGCTGTAATGGTCTATGGTTGCACCGAGGGGAAGGAAAAATCTCCTTGCAAGGGCAATGCCTGCTGCAAAAGAGCCCAATATCTCAGGGGCGCCGACCTTGTGGGAGATGACTGCCAGTGTGAGAATGACGGAGATGATGATTGTGGGAATCATACCCTTTGTCCTGCTGCTTGAGGAAAGCTTTGATATGAGCGGGACAAAGAGCTTTGTAATTACCGGAGCGATTAATAAAAAGATGGTAATGAATCCCAGCACCTTTACAGTATTGATTATATTAATCTCTCCTTTGATTGCAAAGTCGTACAATACTGCAAGTATAACAACTCCAACCACATCATCGAGGACAGCGGCGCCGAGGACTATCTTTGCCGTTTTTGTGCGGTGTTTTCTGAGGTCTACAAGAACCCGCACCGTTATACCGATGCTGGTTGCAACGAGGGTTCCCCCGATAAAGAGAGAGGCCACAAACGGCAAATGAAAAACATGATTGCTTATCCAGAAACCGGCCAGGGCAGGAAGCAATACTCCTGTAGCAGCAACGAGTGATGACTGTATCCCTACTTTAACAAGCTGCCCTACATCAGTTTCGAGTCCAACCTCAAAGAGAAGAAGCAGTATTCCTATCTCTGCAAGGAGATATAAGGTCGCATCGGGAACTATTATGCCTAAAAGGCTCGGCCCGATGATTATGCCTGCAATGACCTCCCCCAGCACAGAAGGAAGACGCAAAAATGCAAAGACCTCTGCAAAGAGCTTTGCAGTAATCAAAATCGTTAAAAGTTTTAAGAAGAACTCCGATACTTCCATCGTCACCTCGATTGCTTATATGTGTTCAATCTCGTCTTTTTCTTCACCCTTCATCTTCTTCTCAAGGTAATCCTTTGCCATATCCCTTCCACCGAGACCAAAGGCTATGGAAAGGGCGAGAACGATTCCGCCGAATACTATTGCAAAGGCAATAATTATCGTCTCCCTTCCTATTCCAAGTTGCTCAAGCGCCATTGTGGCTGCAAGAAGGAATATGGTCAATTTTACAAATCTTCCCATCAACCCTGATGCCTTTAATCCTGCATTTACCGAGGCTATAAGGGCGGCCCTTCCAAAGAAATTGCTCAACAGATAACCTATCAGGAGAATGATGATCGCAACAAACAGATTGGGCAGATAAAGGAAAAACCTCTCAAGGAGCCTTTCTATTGCCGGCACATTCAGGCTGCTTAAGGATATTATGACGAAAATAAAAAATACCAGCCAGCCGGCAAATCGTCCAATAATAGAGGATAAACTTTCCTTCATACCTCCCTTTAAGAGAATATTATTGATGCCATGCCTTTCGGAAAATTCATCGACCTTCAAAATCCTGAGCAGCCGGCCGAGTACCTTTTTAGTCAGCCAGCCGGCAAATAATCCGGTTAGCAACAGCAATATTGCTGAAATTAAATTAGGGAGAAATTGTATGAACCTCTCTAAAAACCCTTCTAAAGGCTCTGATATAAGCCTTTCAAATATATTCTTCATTTCACACCTCCTGCTGCCATTTCTCGATAAGCAAGCTTTTTTTATTCTCAAAGGCGATGCATAGATTTTCTATCTTTTCCTCCACCTCCTCTGCATCGCTCTCCCATGTCTCCAGCACAAAAGACGCGGTTCTTCCTATATAAAGCGGCGTCAGCGACTTGAGCAGGTGCTCTTTGTTAATCAGCTTCTTGTGGGCTGCAATGGCAAAACTGTAAATAATCTCCACCCATATCTCATCGGGGATATGGAATTCCTCTTTTGGCAGCCCCTCTGCCTTATTTAAGAAATCTATAATGACTTCCGGCAGGAATTCCTTCCATATATCCATGAGTTCTTTTACACCAAGCCTGAATTTATCAATCATCCTGTCCACATTTACATTTACAGGCTCAAGCCCCACAGCGTATTGAAAGCCGCAGGTCAGTAGTGATTCCGAGCTTTTTATATTTTTCCAGACATCTGAATATGTCTCCATAAGGTCAAATGTCGCTCCGACCACCTGATAAAGCATTGCGCTTAAATCAGCGCCCGGGTCTTTAGGGTCGTGAATCTTGGCTCCCAGAAATGACTGGCATACCTTGAAATCATTGGCAATGGCAGTGGTTGTCATCCATATATCTATTCCATATTTTGCGACATCCGTCTCCCACACATCCTTGCTCAGATAAAACCTTGCCAGCTTGCCGGAGAAACCAAAGTCGCCGCCTATAGGCTGCCTTATCCTTTTGCCGTACAATGCCCTCGTCAAAGGATACACTATGCTGTTCGTTATAGTGCCGTCGTATTTATGCCTGTGATAAAGGGGGGCAACATAATCAAGATTGCCTTCAACCACAGGTTTAATGAGAAGCTCTATCCACTCAGGCGTAATACTCCTCAGATCGGAATCCACGACTGCGCACGCCTTCACATTCAAGGCATCCGCCATCTCGAATATTGTCCTGAATGCGCTTCCCTTGCCGGGTATGCCATGATAGGGTGTTGTTATTTTAAAAGCCGGCCTTACCCTGTGATGAAGAAGGATCGATTGGAAATCCTCAATGGTTGCACTCTGGACAGCATCCATCGTGCCGTCAGTAGAACCACCATCTGAATTTACAAGCACGCACCTTTTATCGGGGAAATACTTGGCAAACCCTGCCTGCACAGCCCTCACCACATGGCCTATTGTCCGGGCATTATTGTAGCTCGGAATGCCGACAAGGATGTCAGCAGTCCCTATCTCGCCTATCCTTTCCTTAATCTCTTTTCTGAGAATGATGCTATCCATTTTATTTTTTAGCAAGGACAACAGCCGTCGGCGTAATGGAAGCAAGCCTTCCATCCATCTGGTTTTTAAACCCCCTGAATTCAGCCATTAATTTCTTTGGAATCGAATTTCCCTTCAGCGATTTCACGGTTACGGGATTAACAGGCCTGTTACTAACCCTCATCTCATAATGCAGGTGCGGCCCTGTTGCAAGCCCTGTTGAGCCTACATAACCTATAATCTGTCCCTGCCTAACCTTTGTTCCGCTTTTAATACCGCCGAATCTGGATAAATGGCCGTAATATGTCTTGTAGCCGTTGGGATGTTTTATTATCACGAGATTTCCGTATTGCCCCTTTTTGCCTGCAAAGACAACCGTTCCATCGCCTATTGCGGAAACAGGAGTTCCCACAGGCGCGGCATAATCAAGCCCGTGATGCGGCCTGTAAATCTTCAGTACCGGATGGAAACGGTTTATCGAAAAGCCTGAGCTAACCCGTCTGAAACTCAAAGGCGCTTTCAGGAATGCCCTTCTCAGGGATTTACCTTCATCATCGTAATAATCGACCTTTCCATCATGTTCGAATCTATAGGCACGGTATGCCTCGCCGTTATTTACAAACTCCGCAGAGAGTATATTGCCGTATTTTTTGAACTCTCCATTCAGATAAAATCCCTCCACTGCAATCTTGAATGCATCTCCGTTTCGAAGATCCGATGTGAAGTCTATATCCCACGCAAATATATCCGAAAGCTGAAGAGCCAGCATTATATTTTCGCTGCCGTTTCCCACAGAAGATATGAGATTGTCCTTTATCACACCGCCTAAATGCAGGGTTCTTTTTTCATACTCTACGTCCTTTTTCTCAGCGCAAAATCCGGATTCGGTGCGATAGATGTTCAAAACAGAGTCGTCGTTTATCCAGTAAATAAAGGAGTTTATCCGGTTGTTATCATCTATTATTATTTTGTACGGCTGTCCGGGGTATAATTCCCTCAATTTATGGATGTTGGCTGACGCTTCCTTAATTCTAAAAAGCTCTGTTATATTCAGATTATATCTTTTAAAGATATTGAAGAGAGTCTCTCCTTTTCTGACCGTCCCGCTTATTTCTCTGTATTTTCCGTATTCCCCGGCATTTTCCTGTTTATTGAAGATGTCGAAGTCCCCTCGCATCATGAGAAATGCCGTTATCAGAAAGACCGCTGTTATGAGTATCCTTTTCATTATTCCCCTTTGACCTCCTTTCATTACTGCCTCCTCTTTTTTGTGGTTTTTATTTTATTATCATCTTCCACCGCCTCCCTTATCCTCACAAGAATATCCGGAATAGCCGATGTTACCCTGTCCCAGCTTGAGATTAAAGGCACACCGAGTGGGTCTTCGGTTATTATCTCCGCTGCCTTTTTGATCCCGTTTGTGAATGTCTCCACTGCAAGGCTTTCAGCATGTCTGTCGAATATAAGGCCGTTTATTGCAGCATCATCCTCATATCTCTTGAGCATATCCTGTGCTGTCTTTGTATATGTTGCTACCAGTGTTTTAAAAAATCCGTCAGAAAAAACTATGCCCTCTGATGCCAGTGTCCTGAACAAAGACTTGCATATATCCACACACATCTTATGGAGCCCTTTTGTGGCATCCTCCGGAGACAGCTCCTGATGTTTATGCTCATAGTTTTCTGCAATATCGGCCTGACAGACCCTTCTTAATGATGTGTTCCTGTAGACCTCTGCAAGCACGCCGACCTCAAGCCCCCAATCGCCCGGTATCCTGTTTACCCTTGCAAGGTCAACGTCCATGGAAAACTCTCCTGCAAGGGGATACCTGAAGCTGTCAAAAAATATGAGTATCGGCAGATGCCCTAAAATCTTCTGGAGGGACCTCATAAGCGGAGTTACGAGGAGTCTCGTCATTCTTCCGTGTAGCCTGTCGGTTACCCTGCTGTAGAAACCCTTGCAAAAATCATAATCGAGGCTCGGGCTCGTAACAGGATAGCACAGCCTCGCAAGCATATCCCTGCTGTATGTAAGGATGTCGCAGTCATGAAGCGCAATGGTCTGAAACCTCTGCTGCGAAAGGACATAACCGTAAGCCATCCACGCAGACCTTCCCTTTCCATGCTCTCCGGTTGGCAGGTCAGCCCTCTCAATAGTTTTATATATTTCACTTATCCGCGGCCCTGTATTCCAGATAATGCTTACCTTCTGCGGAAGTGCCGAGAAAAATTCTTTTGCATTTCTGAATTCTTCTTCCGATGCAGGACCGAGGGTGACAACGATTTCGCTTATATATTTAACTTCCCTTAACTCCCTTGCTATTCCCTTTAATGCCTCTCCTTCAAGCTCGCTGTAAAGGGACGGCAATACAAGGGCAATCGGCCTTTCAT
The DNA here is from genome assembly GCA_021791055.1 of Nitrospirota bacterium. Classification (GTDB taxonomy): domain Bacteria; phylum Nitrospirota; class Thermodesulfovibrionia; order Thermodesulfovibrionales; family Dissulfurispiraceae; genus Dissulfurispira. The sequence goes on from JAJYXI010000046.1 coordinate 26,207, forward strand.
TGGCATACCACGACAGTTCTGCCTCTATCTTTTCGAGATTAATCCTTCCAAGCCTGTGAAAGGTTGCAACAACGCCTGTCTGATAAAAGTCTGACATCTCATACCTCCGTGAAAAATAATCCGGACAGTTATTACGACTAAAAAATATACGACATTCCTTTACAAGGAAGTCATTTCGTAAAACCTATCACAAATTAAATACGAGGCGGTGAAAGGCCGGAGAATGATGAATAAAAACCTTGTTGAGGGTCGGCATCTGTAAACCCGGCAAAAAAGGTTACAGATTCTATTCGCGGAAAATGGTCATTGAGAGGAGGCACCTCGGATTCCGATTGCGCTGCCTTTACGGTATTATTTGAGCTTAATACAGCCCTGGCCTTCTTTATGAAAAAATGCACACCGGAACGGTTGTCTTCCGTGTCTTCTTTTTGGGAAAGTTTTGAGAGGATTAATTCCCATATAACGCGAACACCCCCCTTTAATTCCCCCCTTGACAATGGGGGAATTAGGGGGGTATCGTATTTTGCTGCATCCGTAATTGTACTGTCTTCGCTTAATCCGTCTTCGGCATAACAGAATGGAGAGACAACATAAAGGAGGAAATAGAAGAGGAATAAGAATGTAATAATATGTCTTTTGCGGCGTTGCATATTTATTTTTACCATAAAAGAACACATAATGCAACCCTGAAAGAGTTAAAGATGGCTTAATTCCGCCTTTTTATTACTTTCTTGATGTCCCTTTCTTTGTGGCTGTTTTTTTAGCCTGCGGTTTTGCTTTTCCTTCAAGCCTTGTTATCAGTGCCTCAAGTTTTTTTATCCGTGCGACAACAGCCTTAACCTTGCTGTCGAGCATCGGGTTTTTAACCTTTGCACTCAGATCATAGACCTTTCCGCCGAGCTCTGCTATCTCTTTTTGCACCTTTGTTTTTAAATCAAATGTTTTATACTGCCTTTTAGCTTCTTCGGTAAGCTCCTCTGCCTTCTCTTTCACAACAGTAGCGCCCTCTTTTACGAATGTGATCCCTTCTTTAATCCCCTTCTGTAAATCCTTCTTCACCTTTTCCCAGAAATTCATGACTTCCCTCCTGCAAAATATTTTTCTCAAGTTTATCATATTGTACTTCAGGAGTTAAGAATTTTTTGAAAAACATTATAATAGAATCATGGAACAAACAACCCGAAAAGAATTGGCCACTGAAATATTTTATGCTGCATTGAAGGCTGTTGACCCTTATAATGCGGTAAAACTTTATACGGATAAAATCCGTTCCGTTTATCAAAACGGCAGCTTCAAAAGGCTCATCGTCACAGGCTTCGGCAAGGCAGCATGCAGTATGTCAAAGGCAGTGGAAGATAATTTGGGAGATTTGATCGATACCGGAATTTTGATTACGAAATATGGGCACAGTATGAGTCAGGAGTCTATGATAAGGATTTATGAGGCCGGTCATCCGGTGCCAGATGAAAACGGATTAAGAGGCACGGAGGAGATAATAAAAATCCTGAAAAATGCGGATAAAAATACCCTTGTAGTGTGCCTTGTTTCAGGCGGAGGTTCTGCACTCCTTGTCTCTCCATACGAAGGCATTTCTCTTGATGAGAAACAAAAAATCACTCAATTACTCCTTAAGGCAGGCGTTGATATATATGAACTCAATACAGTGAGGAAACATATATCGAAAGTAAAAGGAGGAAGGCTTGCAGAGATTGCATATCCTGCAAAGATGATCTCATTAGTCCTTTCCGATGTTATCGGAGACAGGCTGGATGTCATTGCATCGGGGCCGACAGCACCTGATAAGACGACATACAACCATGCAATAGGTGTGCTTGAAAAGTACAAACTGACAGAAAAAGCACCTGAATCTGTAATCAATATGCTCGGTAATGGTGCAAAGGGTCTTATCCCCGAGACACCAAAAGATGACAACCCTGTATTTGAAAAGGTTGAGAACATTATCATAGGAAGCAATATAAAAGCATTGGAAGCTGCAAAGACAAAGGCAGAGTCTCTCGGATTCAAACCAGAAATTATATCTTCCGAGATTACAGGTGAGGCAAGAGATGTGGGAAAGTGGCTTGCAGATATTGCCCGCTCAAAGCGTTCAAACAGTTCAAACCGTTTAAACTGTTTAATTTCCGGAGGTGAGACAACGGTAACAGTGAAAGGCAATGGTATGGGCGGAAGGAATATGGAGCTTGCACTCGCATTTGCTATGGAAATAGAATGTGTTGAAGGGATTACACTGCTCTCAGCAGGAACAGATGGAACAGACGGGCCAACCGATGCAGCAGGGGCAATTGTGGACGGGCAGACGGTTAAGAAAGCAAAAACAACTGGACTTAATCCTGAAGAATACCTGAACAACAATGATTCCTATAATTTCTTTAAAAAAATCGATGAACTCCTCGTCACAGGCCCAACAGGAACGAATGTCATGGATATTCAGATAATGGTGATAGAATGAAAAAACTCATTATCTTCACAGACCTTGATGGAACGCTCTTAGATCATTACACATACTCTTTTGACAGAGCACTATCCGCCCTGCAATTATTGAAGCAAAAAAACATTCCCCTCATCATCTGTTCAAGCAAGACAAGAAAAGAGATAGAGTATTACAGGAGAAAACTGGATAATCGCCACCCATTCATATCTGAAAACGGAGGGGGAATATATATACCCCAAAAATATTTTGAGTTCGGAGTTATGAGCTCAGAGTTAAGAGTTATAGATGAAAGTGATTATCAGATAATCAGGCTCGGCGCAAAATATTCAGACCTGAGAAAAGCGGTCGAAGAATTACAAAAAGACGGTTTTGGCGTCAAAGGTTTCGGCGATATGACGGTTGAGGAGCTTGCAAATATTGCGAACATGAGCGTTGATGAGGCGGAAATGGCTAAGGAGCGGGATTTTGACGAACCATTTATTTTTGATGGCAGTAAAGCAGATGAACAAAGACTTTTAGAAACTATCATCGCAAAAGGATTCAACTTTACTCAGGGTAGGTTTTTCCACATCCTCGGCGACAGCAACAAGGGAAAGGCAGTGTCCATTTTAATCGATATATACAAAAGAAAATTTGGTGAAATCATAACAATCGCCATCGGCGACAGTCCCAATGATATCCCGATGCTCGAAAAAGTCGATTATCCGGTCATTGTCCAAAAACCCGATGGAAGTTATGACCAGCGAATAAAGGTACCTAACATAATAAAGGCAGATGGCATCGGCCCGGATGGCTGGAATAAGGCAATTTCAAAAGTTATAGTCATTCCCCGACTTGATCGGGGAATCCAGAGCAAAGGAGCTGGATTCTCTGGTCAAGCCAGAGAATGACACATAGAAATCCTATAAAAAGCTACAGGGAATTATCAAGTTAAAACTATTCCTTAGATTTTCTCATCAGCCTGCCGCCCCTCGGAATGATTGCTATTCCGGATGGATCTATATGACACCGAAAACGGTCTCTGTCAGGGTCAAAGCCAATTTGCTCCCCTTCATTTATTACATTTAACTTATCCACAATCACCCTTCTGAGACTGCATCCTTTTTTAAGAACCGTCTGGTCCATGATTATGCAATCTTCTACGCTGACATTATCTTCGATTACAACCCCGCTCCTGATAACCGAATTGCGTATCTTAGCCTTACGGATAACAGTACCTTCGGCGATTATGCTGTTTCTTATGTCTCCCCTCAATATCTTTGCAGAAGGCCCTTCATAACCTGACGGATGGATAGGCCACAATCTATTGCCAAGTTCAAACAATGGACGGTCGCCCAACATGTCCATATGGGCATCAAAATATGAGGATATAGCTCCAACATCCCTCCAGTATCCCCTCTCCTCATAATCCATGGTCCCCGGGATAGTGTTTGTTGCGAAGTCATAGGCAAAGACCTTCCTTGTATCCACGAGGTCTGGTATAACATGGGCGCCGAAATCGTGCTGTTTTCTTCTCTGTGCCTTTGCCAGTGCATCCAACAACACATCCTTGTTAAATATGTAATTCCCCATAGAAACATAAGCACGTGTCGGATCATCAGGCATGGGGGTCGGTTTTTTCGGTTTTTCCTGAAAACCTATTATCCGTTTTTCGCTGTCGGTCTGAATAACTCCGAAGGAAGATGCCTGCTTAACAGGGATGGGCCTTGCCGCAACAGTAACAAAGGCATCTTTCTCAATATGAAAATCTATCATCTGGCGGATGTCCATTTTGTAAATGTGGTCTGCACCAAAGACTATAACAAGTTCGGGGTTATGCTGCTGGATAAGGTTAATATTCTGGAAAACCGCATCGGCAGTGCCCTGAAACCACTCCGGCCCCATGCGCATCTGTGGAGGCACAACCGTAACAAAATGATCCCTGATAACAGGAGATAAGACCCAGTTCTGCCGCACATGCTCTATTAGAGACTGGGATTTGTACTGCACTAAAAGATAAATAGAATAAATATGTGAATTAATAAAATTGCTCAGGACAAAATCCGCTATTCTGTACCTTCCGCCAAATGGAACCGAAGGTTTAGAACGGAATGCCGTCAACGGGAAAAGCCTTTCCCCCTTGCCTCCGGCAAGCACAAATGCAAGAACCTTTGGGTGCGCCATTTAAAACCTCCTTGCTACTAAATCTTAATTCTCATTTAATTTTCTCAATGCCTTTACAGCCTCATCCCTTATATGTGGATCTGCATCATTATCCAAAACTCGTTTCACAAAAGGGATTGCTGACTCATCCCCGGTTTTTCCAAGCGCCTTTATTGCACTCATCCTGATTGCAAAGCTCTTATCGCTTAATGCAGAAATCAAATACGGTACAGCCTTTCTGTCGCCTATGTTGCCGAGAGACTGCATTGCCGCCTCCCGCACATACAATGTCTTATCTGTTAATGCATCTATCAATACATCCACCACCTTTGAATAGTTTTTGAAATTACCGAGGGCAAGGGCGGCATTCCATTTTAATGCAGGGCAGTCATAGGTAAAGAACGGGTCATCCAATACTTTTATTAATAAATCTACTGCCCTGGGATTTTTAATTTCAGCCAACAGCTTTACTACTCTAATCTGAATCTTCCAATCCTCACCTTGATTTTCAATAACACTCATAAGCGCCCTGACCGATTCATCATCCCTGATTCTGCCCAATTCTTCAATTGCCAAAATACGAACTTTCAGGTCATTATGCTGGAGTTTCAGAATCAATTTATCGATATCGTCTGCATAGACGTTTCCTTTTGTGATTAAAAACATACCGCATAAGGAAACCACAAATGCAACGACAACCATTGCTGACTTGAGCGAAACCGATATTTTTTGATAGCGTCGTGAGCGAAAATTAGTCATGCTTGTTGCTTGTATCTCGATTTTGTTTTTATTACTGCGAAAACCTTTTCAGCGCTAAGAGTGCTTCGTTCTTTATAAGCGGATCCTTGTCATTTTCTGCAATATTCCTCAAATAGGGGAATGCCTGCGAGTCTCCGATCTCTTCAAGGGACTTTATTGCACCGAACTTAATTGCAAAACTCCTATCATCCAATACAGAAATCAAAAAAGGCACAGCCTTTGAACTGCCAACCCTTCCCATGGTCTTTATGATAGCCTCCCTGACCACAGGATTGTCCTCAAACCTTGATGCATCGAGGAGTATATCGACTGCCTTCGGATCTTTTATGAAATTACCGAGGGCGGTGACAGTGCTCCACTTTATTGCAGGGCAGTCATGATTAAGAAACGGGTCGCTTAGTATGTTCTCCAGAAAACCCAGCGCCTTCTGCTTTCTGCTCTCACCGAGCAGCTGGATTGCCCTGATCCTGTATCTCCAGTTCAGCATTTTGTTTTCGACAAGGCTGATGAGCGCATCCGTAAGCCTGTCGTTCTTTATGCCCTCTGCACCGCCGTATAGCGGTAAACGATTCTGCCAGTCATTGGTCTGAATGTCTGATATTAATTTATCAACATCCAGTTCGTCGGCAAACGACTCACCGACAGACACAACAAACAGAGAAACAAGAAACAAGAAAACAGTTATGTGAAAATTTTTTCTATAATCGGTTGAAAACATCCCTTCCCTCCTCATTTAAAACTTTTTTATTCTAATACTCCGTTCATAATAATATCCACTGCTTAAAGCACGACTATCGAAATGGCAGCTCCTATGAGTACCACATAAAGAACATCAACCCTTTTAGCCAGTGCAATTAATGCACCCAGTCCGAACAATAGCCTGACAATATCCCAGGGATGCAAAACCGCCTCCGAAGGCAAAAAGGTCTATCCTGAGCATCATGGCTGCCAATCTAAAGAGCTTTATATCTGCAACATAAAGTAACAAGAGTCCTGCCAGCAAGATTAAAAATAGCAGCGCAATTTGCTTAAACATCCATCGGTTCCTTTTCCTGCCATGAGCTGAGGGGCACCGGGTATGGATTGACAGAGGGCGATACCTTCCTTAAATGTCTCTTCATCCACCCATTTATTGCGTTTTACAGAAAGCTCCTTTATATACTGGACCATCGCAGGCCCGCCGAAGGCTGTAAGTCCGAGCCTAAGAAATGAGAGGAACAACTGAATGATTGTAGGCCTTTTATCCATTAAAAATACTGAGCAATATATCTTATTGCAAGAAATACTATAACAACACCAAGCATTAATTTTATGAACTTCTGCGGCACAAACTTCTGAAACCTCGCACCTAAATACATCCCTACAAAACCACCTATTCCGAACAGTATTCCCAGAGACCAATCAGGCATAGCTGAAACACCATGAGTTGCAGGGATGATGCTGAAAAACAATGCGCCTGCAACCGATGTTATAAAAGTCCCCATCAATGCAGCGCCTGCAATGGTATAGACAGGCAGATGGAAAACAGCCACACAGAATGGCGCAATTATCGAACCGCCGCCGATTCCATAAGCACCGCCGATAATGCCCACAACAAGGGCAAGGATAAACATGCCAATAGTATTGAAAGAAAACCTTTCTCCCCAGAATTCGTATTCTACCTTTCTCAATGATACGGATACTGTCTTTACCACTGCATCTTTAGGCAGACCTGATGCTATTTTTGCGCTCTGCAATTTCTTCGCCTCATCTATCCTTGCCTTGAACTTCTCTTCCAGAGTCTTTGCAGCAGAGGACTTCTTCGACTTTACTATGATCTCCTTTAAAAGCCTGATGCCTATGTAAAACAGCACGCAGCCGACAAAGAATTTAAAGGCCTTCGGGTCGGAGAGATAAAATACCCTCACATAGTAGCCAATGAACACTCCCGGCAGAGTGCCTATAATCACGACCCATGTCAGGGGCCATGCCATGCGTCCTTCTTTGATATAACGGTAAACACCACTCGGTATCGCCACAATATTAAAGACATGATTTGTGCCGCTCACGGACGGAGCAGTATAATTGAGAACGCTCATCTGATAAGGAAGAAGGAGAAATGCACCTGAAATTCCCCCCATTGATGTAAAAAAAGAGATAAACATCGCTACCAATGGTGGGAGAAGGATATTGGTCTTAACGCCGGAAATGGGAAAGAGGATGTTTAAAAAATCCATAAAGCTTCCACCTCATCAATTATTAGTCCTAATTATAGCAAAAATTATTTATACTAACCTTATGTCCAGACTGAGCATATTCCACCGGCTGATTATAGGCTATTTGGCCGCGTTTGTCCCCATTATTGCGGTAAGTATATATTCCATCTTCCAGTTGCAGCAATTCACCAGCATTACCAGCTCAATCATAAACATCGACAACCGCACCATAGACTATGAGAAGAAACTTACCGATTCCCTGCTTTCACAGATACGATACGAAAGAAAATATATCCTTATAAAAGATGATTCGCTTTATGACCGATTTCTTCTGTCAAAAATTGACTTCGCCAAATATCTTGATGAGGCCGTGTCGCTTTCGGGTAATCCTCAAAAAATGGGCCTATTAAAAACAATAAAAGAGCATCATAACCGCTATCAATCCATCTTTGACAAAGAGGTGGAACACCTGAGGGCAAACAGGCATTATCCGCAAGCACAATATAAGCATGAAAAGGAAAAGGCCGTAGAAGAAATAATGGAAGGACTGAAGGGACTTAGGGCACAAAGCCAGCAGGACACCTATGATAGGATAAAAAAGCTGAGAGATTCGGGTATCAGCTCCAGAAGGCTGGCTGCTGCAATGGCTGTAATAGCCGTTTTATGGGGAATCGGCACGGCATTCTTTATCACAAAAAGCATTGCAGAGCCGCTCTCTATGGTAATAAACAAGACAAGAGAGGCATCCGGAGGAGTCTTAAAAGGAGACCTGAATGTAGCATCTCCTCCGGAGATTGTTGAATTGGCACGCTCATTTAATTACATGTGCGATAAACTCGGTGAACTGGATAAGATAAAGTCAGACTTTTTCTCATCCATGTCTCATGAACTGCGCACTCCGCTAACTTCAATAAAAGAAGGGACTAATCTGCTGCTTGAAGGGATAGGCGGAGAAACAACCGAAAAGCAGAAAAGGCTTTTGACAATAATCGCAGAAGAGAGCAACCGGCTTATTGAGCTTGTGAATTCCCTGCTCGACCTTTCAAGGATGGAGGCAGGGATGATGCCTTTTAACATTATTGACACAGGCATCGATCAATTGATAAATAAAGCTGTTATGGAGATGGAGCCTTTATCGATGGCTAAGGACATCAGCCTTAGATTAGAAATAGCTTCTAATTTGCCTGCTGTTAAAATAGACGGAGAGAGGATTCTTCAGGTGCTTAGAAACCTCATAGGAAATGCGATAAAGTTTACCCCCAATGGAGGAGGAGTCATCGTGTCTTCAGGGCTTGTGAATGAAAATATAGAGCTCAGGGTATCGGATACAGGGCCCGGCATACCTGAGGAGAGCCTAACAACAATATTTGATAAGTTTCAGCAGGCATCAATTTCTGATTCTTCTAAGATTAAAGGAACCGGCTTAGGATTGGCTATTGTCAAACACATAATCACAGCTCATGGAGGAAGGGTTTGGGCAGAGAGCGAATTGGGAAAAGGAAGCTCATTTGTCTTTTCATTGCCTATCTGATAGCCTTTACCCTTGTTGGCTGCAGTGCGCTGAAAGAAAGGGTAAGAGAAAAGGAGGCATCCGGGCATCTGCTGCGTGCAAAGGAGTTGCTTACACAAGGGGACTACGAAGGGTCGTTAAAGGAAACCCAGAAGGCATTAACCTTTTCAGGGGGAAATCCCCCTGGAGATGAGGCGCTCTTCAATATGGGGCTTTTATATGCCCATCCTAAGAATCACAAAAAGGATTTCAAGAAGTCCCTTTCATTCTTCGGAAGACTCATTAAGGATTATCCGCAGAGCCCTTTAACCGAGCAGGCCAGAATATGGAAAGGTGTGCTGCAAATGATAGAAAAGTCAAAGCAGGTTGATGTAGAAATCGAAGAGATGGAAAAGGAGATGTCCCGATGATTACACCTCCAAGAATATTGGTGGTAGATGATGACAGGAATCTCCTCGAATTGCTGAAAATGAGGCTCGAATCGGCAAACTATGATGTGGTTACGGCCGCAGACGGGCAAGAAGCATTGGATGCTGTAAAAGAGCAGATATTCGATCTTGCCATCGTTGATCTCCAGCTCGTAAACCAAAGCGGCATATCGCTCATGAATGATTTGCACCTCATAAACCCTGAAATGCCTGTTATTATCCTGACTGCATACGGGAGCATCGAAAGTGCAGTCGAGGCAGTGAAAAAAGGGGCATTCAATTATCTCACAAAGCCATTTAATCCTGCAGAATTGCTATCTCAGATAGAAAAGGCGCTGGAAGGCAGCAGGCTCGTATCCGAAATCAAACATCTTAAAGAACTTTTAGAAGAAAGCTTCGATTTCTCAAGCATTGTGGCCAGAAGCGAAAAAATGCAGAAGGTTTTGGAACAGGTATCCCGCATTGCCAAGACAGAATCCACGGTTTATATACACGGAGAAAGCGGCACGGGAAAAGAGCTCATTGCGAGGGCAGTACACCTTGCAGGCGAAAGAAAGGACAGGCCATTCGTCGCCATAAACTGCGCCGCCATTCCAGAAAACCTGCTCGAAAGCGAATTGTTCGGCCATGAAAAGGGCGCATTCACAGGGGCAATAAAAAGCTCAAAGGGATTATTTGCGCAGGCGCATGAAGGCACAATCTTTCTGGATGAGATTGGAGACATGCCCCTTTCACTTCAGGCAAAACTGTTGAGAGTTCTTCAGGAAAGGCAGTTTTATCCTGTCGGAAGCGAAAAGCCTGTTGAGGCAGATATTAGAATAATAGTAGCAACAAATAAGGATTTGGAGTCTGAAGTAAAGAGAGGCCTTTTCAGAGAAGACCTTTTTTACAGAATCCATGTCATTCCAATTCATCTGCCGCCCTTGAGGGAGAGGAAAGAGGATATCCCTCACCTCTCAGAATATTTCATAAAGAAGTTCAGCAGGCAGATGAAGAAAAAGGTTAAAGGCATAACACCGGCAGCAATGCAAAAACTCATGCTGTATGACTGGCCGGGCAATGTGCGGGAACTCGAAAACACAATTGAATATGCAATGGCCATGTCGCATCAGGAGTTCATCACCGAAGACTTCATTCTCCAGGCAAAAAACACTCAGGATAAACTGCATACACTCAAAGAGGCGAGGGATGCATTCGAAAAAGGCTATCTTACTAATGTCCTCGAACTCACAAAAGGAAATGTGAGCAAGGCATCGGAACTGGCAGGAAAATACAGGGCCGACTTTTATAATCTTCTGAAAAAACACGATTTAAAGCCGGAGGAATTCAAGAAGAATTGATTGTTGTTATTTATCTTTCAGTCAATGTATGAATTTTCATACACCTCAAAATGCTTATTTTTCGCCAAAAATAAATCGCCCTTATAAAAATTCCAGCGATGTCTGTGTATGAATATCCATACAAAAGGCCTTTTATCTCATACCCGTCAAAAGAGAATATTTGCCTTTAATATCAGAAAGTTGCTATAAAGCTACTCTTTTGGCACATCCTTTGCTCTAACAGCAGTTACCTCTACAAGAAAGGAAGGATAATATATGAAAAGAAAAAATACAACTTTGATTTTCGGAGCTATCCTCTTCTGGTTGGTTGGCATTTTGTCTCCGGGGGAAACATCCGCAGAGGTGAGCGTCAACATCGGCATCGGTGTGCCATTACCCACCGTTGTGGTTTCGGCGCCGCCTGCAGTTGTCTTGATCCCTGGGACACCTGTTTATTATGCACCGGATGTAAGCATAGCCCTCTTCTTTTATTCAGGCCGCTGGTACCGCAAACACAACGAGCACTGGTATGTAGCAACTTATTACAACGGCCCGTGGGCGTATGTGTCGGCAACGAGGATACCCTCAGTACTTGTTCAGCTTCCGGGCGAATATTACGATATCCATCAGGGACACCAGAAAATACCATATGGCCAGCTTAAGAAGCATTGGAAGAGATGGGAAAAGGAACATCCTAAGCACGGCAAACATCATCACGAAGATGATGATGACTGATAGCAGTATAAAGACTATTCAAAAAAATCCGATGATAATTTAGGGATAAATTGATTTATGGTTGGAGGGGAAATGGACAAGGCACATTCGCTATTCTACAGGGTATTCTTAGGCATGATGGCATGGCTTTTGTTCATAGTTTTGTTAGGGATCGCCCATTCGCAGTAAACGATGCCTCCTGCTCGGAAAAGCCGAGACATCAGGATTCAAGAGGCGATCCCGTGTATGTGCATGCAAGTCATCTTTAAGGGAAAGAGAAGGCTTTAAAAAGCAAGTTAAAATATCTGTCTCTAATGAATCACTTAGCAGGAAAAAAAGGGTTGCATTTCTGCAACCTTTTTGATTTTCATGGCGTCCCCAGCGGGATTCGAACCCGCGTTACCGCCTTGAAAGGGCGATGTCCTAGGCCGGGCTAGACGATAGGGACATGAGCCGCGTTGGATTCGAACCAACGACCCACGCCTTAAAAGGGCGTTGCTCTACCAACTGAGCTAGCGGCCCGCAACGCCAAAAAATCGAAGATTTTTTGGCGGAAATAAGAATAAATAATATACAAATTACTCCTATTTTTTGTCAATTGTTCTAATTGGCCGCTGCTCAGCCTCTTACATACTGCAGAAGCCCGCCTTTTAAAATCAGTTCCTTTTCTCTATCATTGAGGTTTGATGTAACCTCAAAAGTATAATGCTTTGTCAGGTTCTCGATCTTAAAGTCCTGGCCTCCCTTGATTGCATCGATTACGCCCCTGATTAAGAGCCTGTCTCCCTGCTCTATTTTCTCATAATCGCTCTCTGACTTGAATAAAAGCGGCAGAACTCCGAAGTTTATCAGATTTGCCCTGTGTATCCTTGCAAAGGACTTTGCAATAACAGCCTGAAGTCCGAGATACATTGGAGCAATGGCAGCATGCTCTCTTGAAGAACCCTGGCCGTAATTCTCTCCGCCGATGATTATCCCGCCGCCACTTTCCTTTGCCTCCATTGCACGCTTGCTGAATGTCCTGTCGATATTTTCGAACACAAATTCAGAAATGGCAGGTATGTTTGACCTGTATGGAAGCACTTTTGAGCCTGCAGGCATTATGTCATCGGTGGTGATGTTGTTGCCGAGCTTTAACAATACCTCTGCATCTATGATCTTCTTAAACGGCTCTTTAACAGGCACCTCTTTTATGTTCGGCCCTTTTATTATCTTCACATCCTTTGTATCGGCCTTCGGAGGGATAACGAGATTGTCATTTATCAAAAACTTCTCGGGCTCTTTTATTTCGTCTATATGAAGCCCTGCATCACGGGGATCGATAATCTCCCCCTTTACAGCCATCACAGCGCAGGCAATGGGGTTTGTGAGATAAACAGAGGCATCCTTTGTGCCTGATCTTCCATGGAAGTTCCTGTTGTAAGACCTTATGGATATATGGCCTGTGCCGGGCGCTCCGCCCATGCCGATGCAAGGGCCGCATGATGCCTCAAGAATCCTTGCGCCTGCAGCAATCATATCTGCTATAAGTCCTTCCATCGAAAGCATTTCATAAACCTGCTTTGAGCCAGGATTTATCAATAGATTCACCCATTCGGGGATTGTATTTCCCCTCAATAAGGATGCAACTGCCTTCATGGCCTGATAGGATGAATTGGTACAGCTTCCTATGCATATCTGATTTACCTTTTTGCCTGCAATCTCCTTAATTGAAACAACATTGTCAGGGCTGTGGGGCTGCGCAATCATGGGCTCTACAGCGCTTAAATCAAGCTCTATAACCTCTGCGTACTCAGCGTCATCATCCGCTTTTAATTCAATCCAGTCCTTTCCCCTGCCCTGTGCCTTTAAAAAAGCGAGTGTCTTCTCATCGCTCGGGAATATTGATGTCGTTGCGCCTAATTCTGCTCCCATGTTTGTGATGGTAGCCCTTTCTGTTACATTGAGGTCTTTTACGCCCTCTCCGCCGTACTCGAGTATTTTCCCCACACCGCCTTTTACTGTGAGCATCTTCAAAAGCGTGAGGATAATATCCATTGCAGTAACCCAAGGCCTCTGGAGCTTGCCTTTGAGATTGACCTTCACAACCTTTGGCATATTTGTCTCAAATGCCGCTCCTGCCATGACGGTTGCAGCCTCAAGCCCTCCGACTCCTATGGCTATCATGCCCATTCCTCCGCCTGTTGGAGTATGGCTGTCAGTGCCGAGGGCGATCTTGCATGGCGCTGCAAACCTTTCGAGATGGACCTGATGACAGATTCCGTTTCCGGGCTTTGAAAAGTATGCGCCGAATTTTGCTGCTGCGGTCTGCAAAAACAGATGGTCATCGGCATTCATGAAGTTTGACTGGAGCATGTTGTGGTCAACATAAGAGACAGCAAGAGGAACCTTTACCCTGTCTATGCCTATTGCCTCAAACTCGAGCCACGCCATCGTTCCTGTGGCATCCTGTGTATAGACCTGATCGACCTTCAGCCCGATGAGATTTCCTTCCCCTGTCTCTCCTGAAACCATGTGAGCCTCAAATATCTTCTGTACAATGTTCTTTCCCATTTTTACCTCGTTTTTATTAGTTTTTATTAATCTTGAATTGCGCAAGTATTATATCTGCACTATAATCCGTAGCAAAACATCTTGCAATGGATGTCGAGTGTGATGAAAAAGACTTTACACTCGGAATATTCAACTGCATTGTCTTGAATCCGTCATCTACTACATTGCCCTCTTATGAGTGATGCATTGGTTATCTCTGGCATAAATAAAAAACAACACTTTGTAAAGGCTTTTGAAGCATACTCGACATCCATCATTACGGATTATGTCCCTTAATTTTTGACTTTTTCCGCATATTATGGTAAAAAAACATAAAAAAAATCAAACAAATAGGGGAGATTATATGCACCTTTTCCAGTACAAAAACGGAGAATTATACGCAGAAGATGTGCCTGTCAGAAGAATCGCCGAAGAATTCGGAACACCTGTCTATATATACAGTTATAACACGCTTTTAAATCACTTCAAGGCATATGAAAATGCCTTTGACAGCTTTCCGCATGTTATCTGCTTTGCCTTAAAGGCAAACTCAAATGCAGCAATAATAAGACTGTTTGCAAAAAGCGGCGGCGGCGCTGATGTTGTTTCAGGCGGCGAGCTCTTCAGGGCATTGAAGGCAGGTATTCCAGCTCAAAAGATAGTCTATGCAGGAGTTGGAAAGACAGAGGAAGAGATAAGATATGCATTAAAGAGCAGGATATTGATGTTCAATGTGGAGTCCGAGGATGAATTAAGGGAGATCGACAGGATTGCAGGAATAATGAAGACAAAAGCTCCCATTGCCCTTAGAATAAATCCTGACATAGACCCGGAAACACATCCTTACATCTCAACCGGATTAAAGAAGCACAAGTTCGGCATTCCCATCGAAGATGCACTGGAATATTACAAGCTCGCTAATAGTCTCAAGAACACCAAGATCGTAGGTATACACAAACACATAGGCTCTCAACTCACAAAGGTATCGCCTTTTGTGGACGCATTAAAAAGGATATTGATACTCGTGGATGAGCTGACGAGGCAAGGGATCAGCATTAATTATCTGGATATAGGCGGCGGTCTCGGGATCACATACAGGGACGAGACGCCTCCGAATCCTGCCCAGCTCGCAAAAAATATATTGCCATTACTGAAGGGTAGAAAGCTAACTGTTGTCCTTGAGCCCGGCAGGTCCCTTGTTGGAAATGCAGGAATACTTGTCACAAAGACACTTTATCTAAAGAAGGGACAGGGAAAAGAGTTTGTTATTGTTGATGCCGGGATGAACGATTTAATGAGGCCGACCCTCTACGGCGCATACCACCATATCCAGCCTGTGGTAAAAAATAAAAGGGATAAAATAATTGCCGATATTGTAGGCCCGATCTGCGAATCAGGGGATTTCCTTGCAAAGGACAGAGAGATGCAGAAGGTCAAAAAGGGTGAATACCTCGCCGTAATGAGTGCAGGCGCTTACGGTTTCACCATGTCTTCCAATTACAACAGCCGTCCGAAGGCAGCAGAGGTCATGGTTAAAGGCAAAAAATATGCATTAATAAGGAAAAGAGAGACATTTAATGATATTATTAGGGGAGAGGCAGCACCGGAGTTTATATGATATGGAAATAACATTCACCAAAATGCATGGGATCGGGAACGACTTTATCCTTATTGATTGCATAAAGCAGTCAGCGCTGCGAGACCTGCGCTTTGAAGACCTAAGCAAAAAGCTCTGCCACCGGAGATTCGGAATAGGCGCTGATCAGATATTGTTGCTTTACCCTTCTGATGCCGCTGATTTCAAGATGAAGATATTCAATGCCGACGGAGGAGAGGTAGAGATGTGCGGAAACGGCATCAGGTGCCTTGCCAAATATATATGGGACAGAGGTCTCTCAAAAAAAAATGTGCTCGAAATTGAGACCCTTGCAGGAATAATAAAGCCCGAGCGTGCGGGCGATATGGTTAAAGTGGATATGGGAGAGCCTATTTTTGAGCCTGAGAAAATTCCTGTGAATTTACTCCCCCATCCCCCCCTTAGCAAGGGGGGGCAAGGGGGGGTGGTTGACTATCCGCTCAAAATTAAAGACAGGGAGTTCAAGATAACCTGTGTCTCTATGGGAAATCCCCATGCTGTGATTTTTTTGGAAGAAGATGTATCTAATTTTCCGGTGTCTGTATATGGCCCTGAGATAGAAAATCACCAAATCTTTCCGAAGAGAACAAATGTGGAATTTGTTAATGTGAAAGGAAAGACCGAATTATCCATGAGGGTTTGGGAGAGGGGCTCGGGAGAGACAATGGCATGCGGGACAGGCGCATCGGCAATCGGTGTGGCTGCAATGCTGAAGGGATTAACAGACAGAAAGGTTACAATCCACCTCCTTGGAGGCAACCTTGTCATTGAATGGCAGACAAACAAACCTGTGTACATGACAGGCCCTGCTGCGGAGGTCTTTGAGGGGAGGATATGCTTTTGACAGAAGACAAAAGAGAAAAAAGGCGATATGAAAGAAAGCCCCATGATGCCTCGCTGGAATACTTCAGAGCCGGAAGATCCGAATCCATGCTTCCTGCTGCCTCCATAGATATAAGCGAAGAAGGGATCGGTCTTGTCTCTGATTGCCCTTTGGAACCCGGACAGGTTATTATATTCAAGAGCAAAGAAAATCCATCAATCCTGAAACTCGCCATTGTTCAATGGAGCATGAAGGCTGGTGATAAATACAGGGCTGGCCTGATGTTTATTTAAGGAGGAATAACAATGTTTAAAGGCTCTATAGTTGCAATTGTAACACCGTTTAAAAACGGAAAGTTCGATGAAAAGGCCTACGGTGATCTGATCGAGTGGCACATAAAGCAAGGCACTCACGGCATCGTGCCCTGCGGCACCACAGGCGAGGCATCAACCCTCGGCTTCGAAGAGCATTACAGGGTCATCGATGTTGCTGTCAAGGCTGCAAACAAAAGGATTCCGGTCATTGCAGGCACTGGAGCAAATTCCACCGATGAGGCAATCGAGATAACCAAAAAGGCAAAGAAATTGGGCGCTGACGGAGCTCTGCTCGTCACACCGTATTACAACAAGCCGACACAGGAAGGGCTTTACAGGCACTACAAGGCAGTTGCAGATGCGGTGAAGATGCCCATTGTCCTTTACAATGTGCCTGGAAGGACGGCTGTGAATATGCTGCCGTCAACAGTAGCACGCCTCACGGAATGCAAAAACATTGTGGGAATAAAAGAGGCCACCGGCGACATGAAACAGGCAAGCGAGATAATCAGGCTCTGCGGAGACAGACTTACAGTGCTTTCAGGAGATGATTTTACCACTTTGCCGCTGCTTGCCCTCGGCGGACATGGGGCAATATCGGTTACAGCGAATGTCGCTCCAAAAGATTCTGCCGAGATGTATAATGCATGGGTAAATGGCGATATAGCAAAGGCCAGGGAACTGCATTATAAACTTGAACCCCTTAACTCAGCCATGTTCATAGAGACGAATCCGATACCGGTAAAAACAGCCCTTGTAATGATGGGCAAGATTAAGGAGGAGTTCAGGCTGCCGCTCTGTGAGATGTCAAAGACAAATAAGGAAAAACTAAAAGGTGTATTAAAAAGTGCGAAAATCATCAGATAGAAAAACGAAAGGCGAGAGGCGAAAGGCAAATGGATCTTTTAAAATTGTCTCTTGCCTTTTGCCCTTTGCCCTTTGCCTGCTGCTCTTCGCTGCCGAAGGCTTTGCCCAGCCTCCTTCTCCTTATGCAGTCGAAAGACTCTCAGGACAAAAGGCGCCTGATTTCACTCTAAAGGATATTAATGGGAATACGGTATCACTGTCTTCCTTTAAAGGCAAGGTTGTGCTGCTCAACTTCTGGGCAACATGGTGTCCGCCGTGCAGGGCAGAGATACCGTCAATGAATAAGCTCAATCAGTTGTTGAAAAACAAGGGGCTTGTAATCCTTGCTGTTTCAACAGACAGGGCAATTGTGGATGTAAAGGACTTCCTCAAGAATAATCCGGTCAACTTCGCTGTAGTTGTGGATTACAACCTGAGTGTCTCAAGGTCCCTCTATAAGGTCTTCATGGTTCCAACAACATTTCTCATAGACAAAAGGGGGATCGTAGTTGAAAAATATTTCGGCGAACAGGACTGGACGGAGCCTGAGATGATAAAAGAGATAGAGGCATTATTGTAATTTCTTGATAAGGGCGTTCTGTACAGGTGAATAATCAAAACATAAAAGATGCTATCCTCTTCCGTTTGCAGAGAAACAGCGATTTCCCTGCGATGTCAAATACTGTAAATCTCCTCAATAGATTTAAGTCCTCTGAAGATACCTCTATATCTGAATTTGCAAATACCATCTTAAAAGACTATGCACTGACTACAAGGATACTGAAGCTGGTAAATAGCGTTAATTATGCTCAGTTCGGAGAAGTGACGACCATCTCGCGGGCGATCATACTTCTGGGTTTTGAAAACATAAAAAACCTCGCAGTCACCCTCGTTCTCTTCGACCACTTACAAAAATACAGCTCAAACAGCGACCTTATGGATACAATTGCAAGCTCTTTTTACAGCGCAATATTAGCACAGAGAATATCACAGGACATTAATTTCGGCGACAGAGAGGAGGCATTTATATGCTCTCTTTTTCATACATTCGGCAGACTGATGGTAGCTTTCTCCTTGCCTGAAAAGATCGATGAAATAAAGCATTTCAGTCAGGACAAGGGAATTTCTGAAGATCTCGCAGCTCATTCTGTTCTGGGGATATCTTATGAGGGCATTGGGATGTCCCTCGCAAAAGAATGGAATTTCCCTGCTAAGATCATACAGAGCATGCCAAACTTCAGCATATCCGAAATCATGCCCAAACCGTCGGAAATCGATAAGCTTCGCAGTCTATCAACATTTTCTCACAAGGTTGCAAATATAGCAGCAAACTGCCCTGATAAAAATGAGAGAAACGGGCGGATAGAAAAACTCATAAAGTCATTTAAAGACCATTTCGGAGCTATTAGTGACAAAATAGCCGATATTATAGATTCCTCAACACAGGATTTGGTTGAGTTCTCAAATATCTTCAATCTCAAACTGGACAGCGTCCCATTCAGCAGGCAATTGCTGGGACTTACAATGGACAAAGATATCCGCAGCGCTGAAGATTTAACGCAGCTTGATTTTACAACGGATTCTTTAAAGACGATCGACAGCATCCTCGAAGACGAAAAGATGGATACCCCTGAAAGCATATTCACAAAGGGGATTCAGGATGTTAACAGCGCAATAATGAGCAACTTCTCCATGAACGATATAATCAGGATTGTTCTGGAAACAATGTACAGAGGCATGCAGTTGTCAAGGCTCTCTAATGTATTGTTCTTTATAAAAGATACAAAGCTTCCTGTCATGAGCATAAGATTTGGATTCGGCAGCAATATAGAGGAGATAAAAAAATGGTTCAAAATTACCTTTGATGTCCCTAATAGTATATTTGATGCTGCTGTGTTAAAGCAGAAAGATCTGGTCATTAAGGATATTAATGCTAATGATATAAAGGGATTGCTGCCTGAGTGGTATAAAAGCAAAGTAGCCCCTGATGTCTTTATAATACTTCTGCCCATTATTATTAACAACAAGCCGATAGGAATGTTCTATATCGAGGGAGACAAAGGAAGTTTTCAGAAGATTTCTGGCGGACAGTTGAATTACCTGAAGATACTGCGCGACCAGACAGTTATGGCAATCAAACAGATACAGGGATACTAACACATCCTTTATATGGACCAACAGATAGCATTCGCTGCAAAAGAAGAAATCCTGAGAAATACAATTAAAACCCACAATCACATCTTAGTGTCTGGATGGGAAGGCGCAGGGAAGACCGTCACAGCACTGAAGGCAGGCAAAGGATTTGGAGATGTGTATTACTACAGCGAATCAGGAATAGATATTCAGCCTTATATCAGCCGGTATAACGATACTGTAAGGGTCTTAAAGGATATGCACGATTTCAACGCAGCAAAATCCTCCGATCAGCCTTTATTAATCGTGGATGATCTGGATAAAATCAGCGCTGACACGCTTAATATAATAATCAGCATGTTATCCGAGAAAACTCAGAACAGGAAGATAATCTTGATAGCCCGGACATTAATGGATGTCGAAGGCCTTCTTTCCGGGATGGATGCAGTCGTAAGACTCAAGCATGATACTGCTGAAATCTTATTCAGCACATTGAAGGATATTAACAATATCTAAACTCGGTACAGATGACATGATACAAGCCTGTCGCCTGTATCCTTTAACTCAGGCACAACCTTATCACAGGCATCGAATCTCTTCGGACACCTCGGATGAAACGGACAGCCTGATGGGATATTAATAGGGCTCGGCACATCATTAGAGTTTAGAGTTAGGAGTTTAGAGTTAGGAGTTTTCTGGCTCTCAACTCTTAACTCTTGACTCTTAACTCTTATTTTCGGCGCAGATGCGAGCAGCAATTCTGTATAAGGATGCTTTGGAGAACCGAATAAATCTTCTGTCCTTGCCTTTTCCACAATCCTTCCTAAGTACATAACCGCCACCTCATCGCTCAGATAATGAACCACCTTAAGGTCATGACTAATAAAAATCAGTGATATGGCTGACTCTCTTTTTATGTCCTGCAGCAGATTAAGTATCTGTGCCTGAATTGATACATCTAAGGCTGATAGGGGCTCATCGGCTACTATCAGCTCAGGCGATACAGTCAATGCCCTTGCTATGCATATCCTCTGCCTCTGTCCTCCGCTGAATTCATGGGGATACCTGTTCAATGCGTCGGCACTGAGCCCAACCTTCTCAAGGAGATTCACAACCCTGTCCTTAATCTCGTTTTTAGGAATTATCTTATGAATCTTGAAAGGCTCGGAGAGTGTGTCAATAATCCTCAGCCTCGGATTCAATGACGCAAAGGGGTCCTGAAATACTATCTGCACAGAGCGTCTGAATTTTTTGAGGGCCTCGCCTGTGAGATGAGAAACATCTTCTCCCTTAAAATATATCTTCCCTTCTGTGAGCGGAAGCAGCTTCAGCACAAGCCTTGCAATCGTGGACTTGCCGCATCCGCTCTCTCCAACGATAGCAAAAACGCTGTCCTTTTTTAGTTCAAAATCGACGCCGTCAACGGCCTTCAGCCACTTATGCGGCTTCCCAAATCCCCCGCCTTTTAGAGGAAAAAATTTCTTTATAGAATCAACTTTCAAGATAATATTGTTTTCCATAATATCTATCGCCTATTGCCTGATTTTTATGCATCTCACAAAGTGATTTTTTGAAACCTCTATAAGCTCCGGCTCTTTCGCTTTGCACATATCCGATGATAAATAACACCTGTCCGAAAACTTACAGCCGATTGGAAATCTCTCAGGCGTAGGAACAAAACCGGCTATTGGTTTTAAAGCAATCCCTTTAGCAACAGGCAATGATTCCAATAGTCCGTGTGTATAGGGATGCAATGGTTTCTGAAAAAGCTCATATACATCGGCAAGCTCCATAATCCTTCCTGCATACATTATGGCGACCCTGTCTGCCTGCTCCGAAATAATACTCAGGTCATGGGTTATGAGCAAAACAGCCATCTGTCTTTCTTTCCTCAATCCCTGAAGCAGTTCGAGTATCTGCGCCTGTATTGTGACATCGAGGGCGGTTGTAGGCTCATCGGCAATTAAAAGGGAGGGGTTGCATGCTATGGCCATGGCTATCATTACCCTCTGCCTCATGCCCCCTGACATCTGGTGCGGATAATCCTTTATCCTTACCTCAGGAGACGGTATTTTCACAGCCCGCAGCAGCTCCACTGTCCTGTCCATCGCCTCTTTCTTTGATATCTCGAAATGCGTAACCAATGCCTCTGCTATCTGGTAGCCAACAGTTAAAACAGGATTCAGGGATGTCATCGGCTCCTGAAAAATCATAGAAATGTCTTTGCCCCGCATCCGTCGCATCTCTTCATCATTCAGGGTTAGGAGGTTTTTATTGTTAAACAGGATTGCTCCCTCTGAAAATGCATTGTTTGGAAGGATGCGCAAAATTGACAAAGCAGTAAGGCTCTTGCCGCATCCGCTTTCGCCCACAAGACCGAATACCTCCGACTTTTTAATGTCAAAAGACAGGTCAGACACAACCTTGATGGGGCCTTTGTCTGTATTAAATGATACAGAAAGGTTGTTTATATTAAGAAGCGAAACGGACATACAGAGGATGATAAGGGTTTGTCAGAGTGGTTGTCAATACTATAAAACACTGAGCAGCGTAAGAATCAAAAACATAAGCAAGAGAATGCTTCCCACTGCTATTGCCTTTAATCTGCCGTTTTTGCCCCTGTCAATATATGGAATCAGCAGAAGCAAAAGCACAGAGATGAGAGGAATCATTACAGTGCCCAAAAATGCGCTTTTGCCGGGAAAGTATCTCACAAACTGGTAGAGCCAGAGGAAATACCATTCGGGTCTTGGCTGAAATGGCCTTGTAAAGTCTATCTGCCTTCCGATAGACGGATAATAAAGCAGCGCCAGAATCGTTAGAATCTCAATCGAGACGAGTATGGCGAAAATTATTTCCGACAAATAATCAGGATAAAATCTCTTTTCTTTTCTATCTTTTCCCATCACTCCAATACTCCGTTATCAGAGACTTTTTGCTATCCCCTGTTTTTTAACCATATGAAAGTGCGCCCAGAGAACCACTGCCATAGAGACAGGCAGATAAAGGATATGTAGGCTGTAAAACCTTATGAGCGTTGTGCCGTTTATATCCAGCCCGCCTCTCACAGCATACATCAAGTAATCTCCTATTAAAGGCACTGTCCCGAACATGGATGTGCCGACCTCTGTTGCCCAGTATGCCTTTTGATCCCAGGGCAGTAAGTAACCTGTAAAACCCGATGCCATTGCTGTTACAAAACCAAAGACACCTGCCATCCAGTTTAAATCCCTGGGAGGTCTGTACGCCTTGTACACAAAAACCCTTATGGTATGCAGGATTATGAATATGATAAAAAGATTTGCAGACCACTTATGGAGGCTCCTTACAAGCCATCCGAGAGTCACCTCATTAGTAATCATAACTACACTCTTGAATGCCTCTTTTTCAGAAGGCACATAATAAATGGAAAGCAAGATGCCTGTAAATGCAAGCATCAGAAAATATGTGAATGCCATGCCCCCGAGACAGTAGGAGTAATTGATATTTTCAGGCACAGGTCTCTGAAGGAACCTCTTGTGAGGCTCCTTCACTCCAAAGCGGCTGTCTATCCAATCGAAGATTTTACCCATTACACCTTAATCCCCACATACACCTTTCCGTCTTTAATTTCGAGCGGCAGCCTCGTTAACGGCTTCGGAGGAGGCCCTGCAATCACATCTCCGTTCATATTATATTTACCGCCGTGACATGGACAGAGAAATTCCTTTTTATTGTTATCCCAGTTCACCAGACATCCGAGATGAGTGCATACAGGTGAAAATGCAGTTAATTTATCGTTATTGGCAGCAACAAAAACACGATTGGTAATTATCTTATCTTCAAGCTTATATACAAATTCTACCCTTCTGACGCCCTTCCTCGGCAGCTCATCCTCATCCATAAGGTAAATGTAATGGAGCTTTCTATTTTTGATTTTTGAGGGGTATATATAAACAAGGGCGGAAAGGATAGCAATAGCAAGGATCGAGAAAAAAACCTTTATTGCCCTTTTTAGAAAATCCCTTCTCTTCATTATGAGTAAATGGGTGAATGAGTAAATGGGTGAATGAGTATAAAGAGCATTAAAAACTCCTTCCTCTCATTTACCCATCTACTCATCTACTCATTAGCTGAATTGAGCGCATTATGAAACGGCTTGCCTACCTTGAAATGAAGCACCCTTTTAGGAGGCACCTGAACCTTCTCGCCTGTTCTCGGATTTCTTGCTGTTTTTGCATTCCTCTGTTTTAGCCTGAAATTTCCAAAGCCCCTTATCTCTATCTTCTCTCCGCGGGCAAGGGCATCTTTCATCCCGTCAAAAATCGCATTGATAATGGTCTCCACCTGTCTCTTTGTCAGGCCTTCTACCCTTTCTGTCACCTTCTCTATTAAAACCGACCTTGTCATAAAATACCTCCTATGGCATATACATGTATTTCAATTCTATTTTAGGGATAATCTTTGAAACCCCATTTGGAATTTTTCCATTAAGCAGGTCTAATATGGGAGACCTTTCTTTTTTGGTTATAACCTCTGGCTCGCCTTTTATCCCTGCCATTTTTGCCGCTACTTTAACTGCATATTCAAGGTCTCCAAGCTCATCCACAAGCCCTATCTTTAAGGCCTGGTTTCCGGAGAATATCCTTCCATCCGCTATCTTCCTGGCATCCTCGACAGGCATCCTCCTGCCGTCAGACACAGCCTTGATAAACTGCTCATGCACATCATCCATCACTCCTTGAATTATCTCCCTCTCTTCGCTCCCTATTCCCCTGAATACAGATGCTATATCCTTATGCTTTCCACTCTTTATAACCTCTGCCTTTACCCCAATCTTATCCATGAGTCCTTTTATATTAGGCACTTCCATTATCACTCCTATCGAGCCTGTTATAGTGCCGGGGTTTGCGATAATCCTGCTTGCAGGGGCGGCTATATAATAGCCTCCCGAAGCTGCAACAGAGCCCATAGAGACGATAACTTTTTTCTGGGCAGCCGCCTTTCTCACCTCTTCATATATCTCCTGAGAAGGCACAACGCCTCCGCCCGGGCTGTCAACCCTTAAAACTATTGCCTTTATGGATTTGTCCTTTATATAGCCCTTAATCTCATCTACAGTGTCCTTGGCCTGAATTATAGGGCCTTCAACATTGACCACTGCCACCTTTTCTTTTAACGGCACTTCTCCCCGGAAAAGTGTAACTATGGCGCTTATTACAATCAGGGCCACAAAAAATAGTGTTATGAAAATGCAGGTCTTCTTAATCTTCATCCATTACTCCATCACTCCACTGCTCCACTTTTTAAATTCTTCATGCTGAGTCCTATTTTCCTCTCTTCTACATTCACTTTTATAATTCTTACCCATATCTCATCGCCTTCTTTAACTTCCTTGGAGGAGTCGATCTCTGACGAATACACAAGCCCCTCAACACCGCCTTCAAGCTCCACAAAGATTCCGAAGTCTGTAATCCTCAGCACATGCCCCTTGAATTCATCGCCGAGCTTGAATTTCACAGGGATCTCATTCTGCCACGGGTCGGTAGTCATCTGTTTTATTCCGAGGGCCATCCTTTCCTTGTCAGGCTCAAGGCTGAGAATAACCGCATCGACCTTTTGGCCCTTTTTCAATGCATCTGAAGGATGTTTTATGTGTTTTATCCATGACAGATCAGAAATATGGATAAGCCCGTCAACACCCTCAGGCAATCTAACAAAGGCCCCAAAATCTGTGATGGTCTTCACCTTTCCTGTTATCTTCTGCCCAACCTTATAATGCTCGCCGACCATGTCCCACGGTTTGGGCATCATCTGTTTAATGCTGAGGGACAGCTTCCTTTCATCCTTATTTACGCTTATAACCGCAGCCTCTATCTCATCGCCAACAGAGACATACTTTGAAGGATGCTTAGGTCTTAGAGCCCAGTCAAGCTCGGATACATGAACAAGCCCTTCAAGACCATCCTCGACTTCAACAAAGACTCCATAGTCTGCTATGCTGACAACCTTTCCCTTAAGCTTCATTCCTATCCTATATTTCTCATCAACAGAGAACCACGGGTCAGGCTTTCTCTGCTTATAGCCGAGGGTGACCTTTTCTGTTCCCTCATCATACTTAATTACGATAAACTCTTTCTCGTCTCCAACAGAAAAGAATTCTGAAGGGTGATTAACCCTTCTCCATGATATATCCGATATGTGAAGGAGCCCGTCAATGCCGCCGAGGTCAACAAATACACCGTAGTCTGTAATATTTTTTACAATACCCTTCAGCACGCTTCCTTCTTTCAGTACCTTAAGGGTCTCTTCCTTCTTTATGTTCCTCTCCTCCTCGACAATAGCCCTTCTGGACACTATAATGGATGCCCCCTGATTGCCAAGGATACCGGAATAACCCTTTGGTGGAACTATCTTAATTATCCTGAATTCCATTGCCTGCCCTATATAAGAGTCCATGTCCTTAACGACCTTGATGTCTATCTGGGAAGAGGGTAGAAATGCCTTCATTCCTTTTATATCTACAAACAATCCTCCCTTTGTCTTTCCAACGACCTTGCCTTCAACCCTGGAATTGCTGTTGTATGCAGAGGTCAGCGTCTCCCATGCCATTATCTTTGAAGCCTTGTCTCTGGAAAGGATAACAATTCCTTCCCGATCATTTATTTTCTCCACGAATACTTCTACATAATCGCCCTCTTTGAATCCTGAAAGCTCTTCTTCTGTGAATTCGGATACAGGAATTATTCCTTCTGACTTATAGCCGACATCTACAACCACCACTTCACTCTTTACAGAGATAATCCTCCCTTTTGTAATACCTCCCCTCTCTACTTTATGCAGCGTCTCCGCATAAAGCTTTTCAAGGTCTTTTGTTTCTTCCTTTGTCTGCATATCCATTAACTATCCCTCTCCTCCTATATCTCTAATTCTTTTCTCTACATCTTTTATAATCCAGTCAGGGGTTGATGCCCCGGCAGTTATCCCGACCTTGCCGGCATCTGGAAACCATTCGTCCCTTATTTCATCAGCCGTCTCGATATGATAAGTAGGAATAGACATTGACATGCACAACCGGGCAAGCTGCGTTGTATTAGCGCTATTCTTACCCCCTACAACAATCATTACATCCGCTTCCTTTGCCATCTCTTTCGTCTCTTTTAGTCTCAGGGCTGTGGAGTTGCATATGGTATTGAATACCTTCAGCTCCTTCACCTGCTCCACTGCATCAGAGATAAATCTTTTAAGGACACTCAGGGGCTGTGTTGTCTGAATTACAATCCCAACCCTGCTTTTCAGGCCGGGCAGCGAATCATCCTTATTGACCACTACAACATCCTCACCCGCATAGCTCATAAGACCTTTAACCTCCGGGTGATCTCTGTCGCCGATGATTATAACCTGGTATCCGTCGTCCTTCAGGAGTTTAGCATATTGTTGCGCCTTTTTTACAAAGGGACATGTTGCATCTACAACCTTGTATCCCTTATCATCCAGCTTCTCTGATATCTCCTGAGGAACGCCATGGGTCCTTATTATAATGGTTTTTATCTTAGGATTGTCTATATCCTCTGTAGGCAGCACACCTTCTGACTTCAGTTGCTCTATTACCTGAGGATTATGGATTATCGGGCCGAGTGTATACACATCACAGCAGTTTTTACCGTTTTTGTGGGCGGCATCAAAGGCCATGTCAACAGCCCTTTTTACCCCAAAACAAAAGCCTGCCCTTTTAGCGGTAACTATTTTAAGACTATGGCTCATACAATTTAGATATAGGATACAGGATTTGGGTTTAAACAGGCAATAGGCTAAAGGCTTTAGGCTAACGGCAAAAGACTAAAGGTTCAATTTACCATTCGCCATTTGCCCTTCGCCTAATGCCTTTATTTTATCCATTATAACCATGCAAACCCTTTCCTGAAAGTCTTTTTTATCCTCATTCTCTCCCAACTTTAAAGGCTGGCCGAGAGAAACCTCTATCCTTGCAGGTCGCAGAAATCTGGCGCCAACAGGAAGCGCCCTCTGTGTTCCGTCAATAAAGGCAGGCACTATAGTGGCGCCGCTCATCGAAGCAATCAGCCCAATCCCCCTCTTTGCATCAATAAAGCTGCCGTCTAAGTTTATTCCGCCCTCGGGAAATATGACAATCAACTCCCCGCTCCTGAGCCTCCTTACAGCCTCTTTTATGGTTGAAGGCCGTGTCCTGCCTGCATCAACAGGAATAGAATAATGTTTCACCACAGGACCGATAATCGGCGTACTAAAAAGATACTGTTTTGCGATAAAGGTTGTCCTTCTCTTTAGAACCACTCCAAGAAGCAGCGGGTCGAGGAAACTCACATGGTTGGCAGCGATTATAACCCCGCCCTTTTCAGGCACCCTCTCTGCACCATATACCTTAAGTCTAAAGAGTATTTTGAATATAAGATAGAGTATAGGCCTGATAAGAAAATGCACGATTGCCATCATTTCAATGACTGCAGAACTCTTTCAAGAACCTCATCGAGACTCAAATCTGTGGTATCTATATATATAGCGTCATCAGCCCTCTTCAATGGCGCAATATCCCTGCTGCTGTCCCTGATATCCCTCTCCCTCACATCCTTCAATGCAGCTTCCATTGCTATATCTATTCCCTTGTCTTTCAACTGCTGATAGCGTCTTTTTGCCCTTCCTTCCTCTGATGCATCGAGGTAGAATTTCTTCCATGCATTTGGAAATACAACGGTTGTCATGTCCCTGCCTTCTGCCACGATATCGTTTTCGATAGCAGCATCACGCTGAATCTGAAGGAGGAAGTCCCTGACCGCTTTCTTGGCCGAAAACACGGATGCATAATGCCCTGCCTCTGTTGTCCTTATCTCCTCTGATACATCCTCGCCAGAAAAAAGTTCGGAGTTTTGAGTTTTGAGTCTTGAGTTGTCTTTCAGGAATACACGACCATCTTTAAAAAATACACTGACTCCTTTTAATGCATCTCTGATCTCTTCATCGGTGTTGTCCGCATCAAGCCCTTTTCTGCGCAAATGCAGCGCCACTGCACGGTAAAGGGCGCCTGTATCAAGGAACTGAAAGCCCAATTTTTCGGCTATCAGCCTCGATACCGTGCTCTTGCCTGCCCCTGATGGCCCGTCTATAGCGATTACCTTACCCATAAATAGATAAGTGATATTCTAACCTAAATTGAGCGATTTATGTAAGGCAGGCATAGGGAACTGCAAAATTATAGATCAGCATGTGAGATGAAGAGCTGCTATGACCTTTTTATCCTTTTGAAGACTGTTATAAAGCTCAACAGCCTTTTCTGTCCTTTCGACACGAACATCAATCCCTTTTGATATAAAGAACCCTAAAGTCTCTTTTGGCACTGCCATCACCCCTGAATAACCCGTACCTATCACAAGAACATCCGGTTTTGCATTAATAACATCAGTCAGATCTGCAACCTGTAGATAATGCCCTTCCTTCCTCCACCATGAAGAATCCACACGGTCCGGGTAAATAATGACATCAGAGGTGTATATCTTGCCGTCGATAGTTATCCTGCCGAAGGAATAGTGATTTATCTCCATGTTCAAAATTAATTGGGGACACATCCCATATTTAGATTTAGAATATTTCCGCCTTCCCCACTATTATATACAACATGTCCCCATCCCGCCCATATTCAACAGTCATGTCCAAAAAAAACCACAAAATCCGGAATTGCAGAAATTCTATCTTTAAAAATTCAGCGTGTTATCCTTTTTAATTCTTCAAAAAATCCCGGAAACGATATGTCAACACACGATGCATTATTTATTGTCGTTGTGCCTTCTGCTACAAGTGCAGCAATAGCAAGGGACATGGCTATTCTATGGTCATGATAGCTTTCCACTACATTGCCCCTCAGAGATGCCTTGCCTTTAATTGCAATGCCGTCAGGATATTCCTCAAGCTCGACACCTAATTTTTTTAGCTCAGTTGCCATTGCCTTTATCCTGTCAGATTCCTTAACCCTTAGCTCCTCGGCTCCCCTTATCTCTGTAACCCCATCTGCCTGAGTCGCAAGGACGCAAAGGATCGGGAATTCATCTATAAGAGAGGGCATAAGCTCTTTCCCGATTTTTGCCGCTTTAAGATTCCTGGCAGTCTTGCAGTAAATATCTGCCACGGGCTCTCCGGAAACATCCCTTATATCCTGCAGTTCAACAGATGCGCCCATAGCCTTTATAATTTCCAACAGTCCTGTCCTTGTTGGATTTATGCAGGTATTTCTGATTAATACCTCTGAGTCAGGAACCATAAGGGCTGCTGCTATGAAAAATGCAGCGGATGAGAAATCAGATGGCACTGTTACATCAAAGGCTTCGAGTCTTGCCCCGTTGTTTACTTTAATTGTGAGTCCTTCCACCACAATATCAGCCCCCATTGACTTAAGCATTCTCTCTGTATGGTCGCGGGATTTTTGCGGCTCTGTAATAATAGTTGTGCCGTCTGCATACAGTCCTGATAGAATCAGACAGGATTTAACCTGAGCAGATGCCTGAGGCATATTGTAATTTATTGCCCTGAGTTTCTTGCCTTTAATAGACATAGGCAGGTATTTATCGCCATTTCTCGCGGATATCTCCGCTCCCATCTCTTTCAGGGGATTAATGACCCTTGCCATTGGCCTCTGCTTTAAAGAATCATCCCCGGTAAGAACAGAAAAAAACTTATTGCCGGATAGTATCCCTGATAAAAGCCTTACGGTAGTGCCTGAATTCCCGCAGTCTATGACATCAAAGGGCTCTTTAAGCCCATGCAGTCCTTTACCCGTGATTATGAGTTCAGAGGATACCCCCCCTTGAATCCCCCCCTTGGCAAGGGGGGGCTGTGGGGGGGTCTGACTTCTGACTTCTGTTATTTCTATTCCAAGCCTTTTGAATGAATTCATGGTGCTTATGGGGTCTTCTGCTTTGAGGAAATTTCTTATGAAGCTTCTTCCCTCTGCGAGGGATGCGAACATCACAGCCCTGTGGGAGATAGATTTGTCAGGTGGTGGGGTTATCTCGCCTTTTAAGGATTTTGCCTTTGTTAATTCTACATTTTTCATTTACTATTTCGGCCATCCACTATTTCAGATTCTTTCTTAGTGTCTGTGCCTTTAAAAACTCTCCTTCAATACCAAAGGCATTATCTTCTTCGAGATATTTGGTTAGCTTATCTAGATTATCCTTAAAAACATCCATCAGATTGATGAGATTTTCTTTGTTGAATATTGATATGTCTCTCCACATCTCAGGAGAGCTCAATGCAATCCTTGTTGTGTCTTTAAAGCCCTGCCCGGCATATCCTATATATTTTGAATCAATATCGCCTATTGTGTTTACAATGGCATAGGCAACAATGTGAGGAAAGTGGCTGACTGCCGCATATATCTCATCATGCTTAAAGGGGTTCATAAACTCAACCCTTGCCCCAAAGGTCTCCCATATTGCTGCAACTTTATTCTTAGCCGATTCATCAGATTTATCGGTAGGGGTGATTATGCATCGCGCATTGTTGAATAAATCAGCCCTTGCATCATCAATGCCTGACTTATCGCTGCCTGCTATAGGATGTGAGCCGATATAATACGCTCCATCCGGCATTGATGACTCCAATTCATATACCATTCTGCCCTTTACGCTTCCGGCATCGGTTACAAGAGCGCCTTTTTTCAAAACCCCCTTTATATTTTCAATAATATCCTTGAATATGCCCACAGGCGTTGACAGGAAAATAAGGTCGGCATCTTCACACGCCTTCCTTACATCAAGGCTGAAGTCATCGATTATCCCCCGCTCCTTTGCCCTCTCTAAATTCTCCTTTCTCCTTCCATAACCATGCATGGCTTCACATAAACCATTCTCCCTTAAGGCAAGGGCAAAGGACGCACCGATAAGACCGACTCCAACAATGGCTACTTTATTAAAAAATATATTTTTTCCACTGTTCACTATTCGCTATCCACTATTCACTGTCTTTATATTTCTCTTCCAACTGCCTGAGCTATCGGCCTTAGCTCTTTCATCAATTGTGCGAACATGTCTGGTTTCAAAGACTGCTCGCCGTCCGAAAGTGCCTCTTCAGGATTTGTGTGAACCTCTATAATAAGCGCGTCAGCGCCTGCTGCAACAGAAGCCTTTGCCATTGGTGCAACCAAATCCCACTTGCCGACGCCATGGCTCGGATCAACGACTACCGGCAGATGGGTCAGCTTCTTGAGCACAGGCACTGCGCTCAGATCGAGGGTATTTCTTGTTGCTGTTTCGAATGTCCTTATGCCCCTCTCGCAGAGCATGACATTCTGGTTTCCGCGGGACATTATATATTCAGCAGACATGAGCCACTCTTTTATTGTTGCGGAAAGTCCGCGCTTCAAAAGAACAGGCTTGTCAACAGATCCCACCTCAAGGAGGAGTCTGAAATTCTGCATATTTCTCGCTCCTATCTGGATTATGTCCGCGTACTCAACGATTACATCCATATCGCGGGGGTCCATTATCTCTGTGATTATCGGGAGGCCTGTCTTCTCCCTCGCTTCTGCAAGGTATCTGAGACCCTCTTCGCCGAGTCCCTGAAATGAATAGGGAGATGTCCTCGGTTTGTAAGCGCCGCCTCTGAGAAATGTTGCTCCTCCATCCTTCACCTTCTCTGCTATGGTCATCAGTATGGTCTTGTTCTCGACAGCACAGGGGCCTGCCATCACAAGAATCTTCTTGCCGCCGATGATATTGTCCCTCACATTTATCTCTGAATTTTCCTTCTTGAATTCACGGCTTGCGAGCTTGTAGGGCTTTAGTATCCTCACCACATTCTCAACGCCTGCCATTGCACGAATGGCATCCTCTTCCTCTTCTGTAACCTTCGCTGTATCTCCAATTACGCCGATAATAGTCCTCTCTGTTCCCTGGGATACGGTTGCCTTCAGTCCTTTGCTCTCAAGCTTTTTAAGGACATGCTTTACATTCTCTTCCGGCGCATCCGGGCTCAGCACTATGATATCCATAATCTCCTCCTCTATTATTTAATTGCTCAATTACTCCAAGACTTAATCACTATTTTCAATGCCTCGATAAAGCGTTCATTTTCCTCCGGCAATCCTATGGTAACCCTTATCTCCCTCGGCCCCACAGTCCTTATAATCACACCCATTCTCAGAAGGGCCTCGTAAATATTTTTTGAGTCTGTGTTTAAAGGCATATATACGAAATTCGCTTCTGTAGGGACATATGTTATTCCCATGGAATCAAGCTCCCTATAAAGAAATTTCTTGCCCTGTTCATTAATCTCAATCGACTTCTTTAGGTGTTCGTCATCCGTTAATGCATGCATTGCTGCAAGCTGCGAAAGGGTGTTTGTATTAAACGGCCCTCTGATTTTATTCATCTCTGTTATTATATCCTTCCTGGCTATACCATAGCCTATTCTCAGCCCTGCAAGTCCGTAAGCCTTTGAGAATGTCCTGAGAATAAGGATATCCCTGCCGCCAGCAAAATAGTTGAGAATATCAGGATACTCGGAATCCATTACATACTCGTAATATGCCTCGTCCACTATCACAAGCACGCCATCAGGAACTCTATTCATGAATCTCTCAAATTCATCCCTATTATTAATAGTTCCTGTGGGATTATTTGGATTTGCAATAAAGATTATCTTTGTCCTATCGGTAGTGGTATCTGCTATCCCAGCCAAATCATGCCTGTAATCCAGAAGCGGCACCTCTTTGATTATTCCTCCGACAGATTTTACTGCTATGGAATAAGCAACAAATGACGGTGTTGCCATTACAGCCTCATCACCGGGCCCCACGAATGTCCTGACAGCAATATCTATCAGCTCATTCGAGCCATTGCCGAGGATAATCTCATCGCTATCTACATTCAGCCTTTCAGAGATAGCGCTCTTTAGATAGTAGCCGTTGCTATCCGGATAACGGCTCAGCTCATGCCCGTTTTGGAAGAATTTCCTTAATGCCTCCACTGCCTTTTTAGACGGGCCGAGCGGATTTTCATTGGATGCCAGTTTTATGCTCCCCTTTATGCCCAATTCCCGCTCAAGCTCCTTAACGGGCTTTCCGGGCACATACGGCTTTATCTTGGATACATACTCCAGAGGTATTATCTTATTTTTTGGCACAGCGCTATTCCCTTTCAGTTCTTTCATCGATAGGATATGAGCCAAGATGTTTTAAATAGAGGCATGTCTCTTTTATTCCTTCTACTGCCTTTCTAACCTTTTTGTCTTCTATATGACCTTCCATGTCAACAAAGAAGATATACTCCCACGCCCTCCTCTTTGATGGCCTCGATTCTATCTTCGTCAGATTTATCTTTGATTTTCTGAATGGAAGCAGTACATCATAAAGGGCTCCCGGCCTATCCTTCACAGAAAACAGTATGGATGTCTTGTCTTTACCGGATTTTGACGGGTAATCCTTGGATATCACCAGAAACCTTGTATAGTTGTTTTTATTATCCTCTATATGCCTCTCCACAAACTGCAGGTCATAGACCCTCGCAGCAAGCTCGCTGGCAATAGCAGCGGCTTCTTCGTCCTGCGAAGCAATCTCTGCTGCCCTCGCAGTGCTCGTGGATTCAAGTATCGGGATATTGGGCATATTTGCCTCAAGCCAAACCCTGCACTGGGCAGTAGCCTGTGGATGGGAATATATCTTTTTCACCTTTTCCCTTTCCCCGCTTTTTGACAGGAGGTTGTGCGAAACCTCTAAAAGCACTTCTGCTGATATCTTCAGGTCATAATCCATGAACATATCAAGGGTATAGCTGACAACGCCTTCATTGGAGTTCTCGATGGGAACGACTCCATAATTCACCATCCCGCTCTCTGTCTCATCAAACACAGCCTTTATACTGTCAACAGGAATATACCTTGCGGAAAAACCAAAATGTCTCATGGCAGCAAGGTTGGTAAATGTCCCTTCAGGCCCGAGGTATGCCACTTTTAGGGGTTCTTCGAGGGAAAGGGATGCTGACATTATTTCCCTGAAAATAACCCTCAATGCATCATTGGGGAAAGGCCCCTTATTTAATGCAGTGATGCGCTCAAGGATTGCCCTCTCACGTTCGGGCTGGTGAAACTTTAGATTGGCCTTCCTCTTTATATTGGCTATTTCTATGGCTGTGTTCGCCCTTTTGTTTAAAAGCCCAAGCATCTCCGCATCGATTCCATCTATCTCTTCCCTGAGTTTTTCGAGGCCGGCGATTATCTCTTTGTTTTCGGACATAGTTTTTAATGATACAGCAATATTCCTTATTTTTTCAATGGTTAGAGCCTGTGGAGTCTTATGATATTAGGTTTTCCAAGAAACGGCGAGCTTGCAACAAAGACAATGCTGTCACCTTTTTCAGCCAGTCTTTCTTTAATCAGAGATTTTTCTATCTCTGACATAAACTTAGCATCGAGGATTTCCATATCCCTGCGCCTTATCAATTTGGCAGAGGTCCCCCAATAAAGCGGAGTCCTCCTCAAGACATGCTCATCAGGGGTAAAGGCGATTACAGGCACATCAGGCCTGAGTTTAGACAAAAGCCCTGCTGTGAATCCAGAGCGGGTAAAGACCACAATGGCCTTTGCACCTATGTCGTGGGCAGCCTTGCATGCACCGTCAGCAACGGCCTCTGGAAATGTGTTTCCTATATGGTATGCGGATACAGTCCTTTGGGCGGAACTCGCCTCTGTATATTTTATTATCATGTCCATCATTTTCACAGACTCAACCGGATATTTGCCAACTGTTGTTTCCGCTGAAAGCATCAATGCATCTGTCCCGTCCAGCACGGCATTTGCAACATCCGTAGCCTCAGCCCTTGTGGGCCTTGTATGCTGTGTCATGGACTCAAGCATCTGCGTGGCTGTTATCACAAGTTTACCTTTTTTGTTTGCAAGGTCAATGAGCATTTTTTGGATCACCGGCACCTTCTCTGTGGGCATTTCCACTCCAAGATCTCCCCTCGCAACCATAATCCCATCAACAATGTCCATAATCTCATCGATATTATCCAGCGCCTCCGGTTTTTCTATCTTGGCTATCAAAGGAGGCAGTTTTACCCTCTTTGTTTTTGCCCAATTCAATACAAGCTCGATATCCTCTGCCGTCCTCACAAATGATATGGCGACATAATCAACACCCATCTTAAGGCCGAATTCGAGGTCTTTCCTGTCTTTCTCTGTAAATGCAGGAAGAGAGGTCTTTGAAAAAGGCAGATTAACGCCCTTTTTTGATTTTAAAAGCCCGCCTTCAACGACCTTTGCCTTTAATGCCTTGCTTGTTTTGCCGATTACATTAAATTTTACAAGACCATCATCAATGAGAATCTTTTCGCCTTCTCTGACATCCCTTAATAAGGCTGGATAAGATATGTACAGTGATTTGTTATTACTTATATCGGTGCCGGGATAGAGAAAAATTTCATCCCCTGTCTTTAACATCACAGAATCCCCTTCAACATTCCCTATCCTTATCTTTATCCCCTGCAAGTCCTGAAGAATAGAGACCACTTTCTTCTGTCTTGAAGATTCTTCTCTGACAAGAGCTGCGACCTTTTGATGTGTCTCATAATCTCCGTGGGAAAAATTCAGGCGGGCAACATCCATCCCGCTTCTAATCAAAGCGCTGATTATCTTTCTGCTGTCAGACGCAGGGCCTATTGTGCAGACTATCTTTGCTTTACGCATGTTATGTCACCTTCGTTCCTTCAGGCGTTCTTACTACAATTATATGCCTCTGCCAGTTTTCTCCTCTTTCCTTGTAATCCGACCGGTAGTGGGCGCCGACACTCCCCTTCCTCTCCAATGCGGCCTCTGTAATCATGAATGCCACTGTAAGCATATTCTTTAACTCAAGTCCTCTCCTCGTATTAAAATCCATGTCTAATATAGATCTCCACATTGAAAGATTTTCCATTGCCTCATTAAGAGAGACACCGCACCTTATTATTCCGACCTTTTCCCACATGAGCCTTCTGAGCGATGTCCTCACTTCTTCCAGATCAAAATCAGGCGCGGATATATCAGAGGTTTTTCTTTCTTGACCCTTGACCTTTGACCCTTGACCCTCTTGCTGCGAAGCAGCAACTCCTGCCCGGTAGCCATACACAAGCCCTTCAAGGAGGCTGTTGCTTGCAAGCCTGTTGGCGCCGTGAACGCCTGTGCATGCAACCTCCCCTGCTGCATACAATCCCTCTATGCTTGTAGCACCATTTATATCTGTTTTTACGCCTCCCATCATATAGTGCGCTGCAGGCGATACAGGTATTAAATCCCTTGTTATGTTCAAATCGTACTGAAGGCATGTGGAATAAATCCTCGGAAATCTTTTCTTAACAAATTCCGAATCCCGATGCGTAAGATCAAGATAGACATGGCTGCTGTTTGTCCTCACCATCTCCGATATTATTGCCCTCGAGACCACATCCCTCGGTGCAAGCTCTGCATCAGGATGGTAATTTTTCATAAACGGTTCTTTAAAGATATTCTTTAAAATTGCGCCTTCTCCCCTCATAGCCTCGCTCAATAGAAATTGTGGGGCAGACGGAGCAAAAAGAACTGTGGGATGAAACTGCACAAACTCCATGTCCTCAAGAATAGCTCCTGCCCTGTATGCAATGGCCATGCCGTCTCCGGTCGCAACAGCAGGGTTTGTTGTTCTTGAAAATATCTGCCCTGCGCCTCCTGTTGCGAGCAGGGTTGCCTTTGCATGAATGGCAATCAACTCCGAACCCGGAACTCCAAACTCCGAACTTTTTAAAACATACGCTCCTTTGCATCTTTCATCTTCAACAATAAGGTCAACAACTGTATAGAATTGCATCCTCTGGATTGTTGTGAAAGACCTAACCTTATTCACTAAAACCCTTAATAATTCCCTGCCAGTAGAGTCGCCGTGAGCGTGCAGTATCCTCCGCTTTGTATGTGCTGCCTCCATTGTGAATGCTAATTTTGTGCCTTCCTTATCAAACTCTGCGCCCCACTCTATAAGCTCAAAGATCCTTGCTGGTCCCTCTTCCACAAGGATTTTTACAGCATCTTCTCTGCAGAGGCCATCCCCTGCCTTTATGGTATCCTCAAAATGAATGCCCACCTCGTCTTCATCACTCAGGGCCACTGCAACTCCCCCCTGGGCATATTCCGTGCTGCTTTCTGTGGGAATGTCCTTTGTGACAACAATTACACTGCCGTGAGGAGCAAGTTCTATGGCTGCCCTCAGCCCTGCAACACCGCTGCCGATAACAAGGAAGTCTGTAGTTATATTCTGCATGCTATTTGACATATACACCGCTCATTTATAATTTTTTATGACACCTCGCACATGCCTCTGGTTTATTCGTGGCAAATGCCCTTGTGCCGTTGTGGCATTCACCGCAGTATTTTCCTGCAATAATCTCCACCATCTTCATGTTGGCATAATCCTTCTTCATCATAAATGGCTTTGGATGGCAGTCGCTGCATTTAAAACCCTTTTCTGCATGAACTCCGCCATCAAAAACAACAGTGCTTATCCCGGTTTTCCATTCCAGAACCCTTCCGATTGGAACTGCCGTAGCGATACCGGCGAGAAAGAATGTAATCAACACTGCCGCTAAAACTCGAATAGCAGATACCTTCATCTTATGATCCCCTCCTGATGCTGTATTATAAAATTCATCTGATTTCTTAATAATATGATAATTTATCATAGAACTATCAGGAATTAAATGGCAAAGTTCATCTTGACCCCGTTAGAAAACAATCTATATCATTTGGGATAGGTTTGATCCCATGTTCAATTTTCTAACGGGGTTGACTACACATCGCAGGTTTAAATAAAATCCATGAATACATTATATCCAAGGAGGACATTATGGCTGAAAAGGCGGAAGAAAAACTCGAAGAATCCCTGAAAGGCTATAAAGAAAAAATCAGCCCCGTTGTCAAAGCAACACTGTCGTGGGACAGGGACCTTATATTTGTGGGCAGGACTAATGAGGGATATGAGATAGAGTTTGATGCCCATGTGCAGTGGGGATGCAAGCCCACAGATGCATTGCTTTTGAGCCTTGCAGGGTGTATGGGAATAGATGTAGTGATGTTCCTGCAGAAAATGAGGACAGAGATAACAAATTTCAAGATGGACATTATCGGAGAGAGGAATCCTACCCCTCCCCAGTATTTCAAGGCAGTCGAGATGATTTTAAATATTGCTGGAAAGAACTTAGATCCTAAAAAGATTGACCGTGCAATAGCCCTATCCCATGAAAAGTACTGTTCTGTTTACAACTCCTTGAGGAAGGATATGGATGTAAAGGTGAAATACATCCTCGAAGAAAAAGAGCCGACAAAAGAGATAAGCGATTGATGCTCTCAGGAATCATCGCATCAACACAAATAGAAGCTGATTTAATCATGAAACAGCTTTCAGAAAAAGAAGAGATTTCTATACAGGGAAAGTCCTTCTACAAAGGTTCGTTAGGCAAAAATATCCATGCAGTTATCTGTATATGCGGCATAGGCAAGGCCAACGCTGCACATGGGACAACCCTTCTCTTAGAAAAATTCAGTCCTGATTTAGTATATGTCATCGGTATCGGGGGCGCGTATCCATCTTCAGGATTGGACATCGGAGATATTGCAGTTGCAGAAAAGGAGTTATATGGCGATGATGGATTAATGGTGAAGAATGGCTTTTTCACCATTAAAGAGGTTCTGGGATATCCTGAAAACGATTTTCCCATGTTCGTTCCAGAAAAATTGAGGAGTTTCATGGCAAAGGGCAACTTCGTTACCGTGTCAACATGCACAGGCACCATGGAAAGGGGAAAAGAAATAGAGAAAAGATTTAATGCAATCTGCGAGAATATGGAGGGCGCTGCCATTGCCCATGTGTGTTCATTGTCAGGAGTTCCGGTGGCAGAGATAAGAGGTATAAGCAATATTATCGAGGATAGGACAGCTGCGCCGCTTAATAAATCTGACATTATTAAAGCCGCAGAGAATGTACAAAAGTTTTTTTTAGAGCGGCTTGTATAGCCTCATTACATCGTCCCGTGTTACAACAGCTTCCACCAGCTTATAGTCACCCTTGATGTCCTTCAATTGCTCCATTATGTTTTCGTATCCGCCTTCCTGTCTGTCAACAAGGGCTATAACCTTGACAATATCAAGTCCTGCCTCCTTTGCCCTTGTTATTGCCTCAATAGTGGACTTGCCTGTGGTGATGACATCATCCACAATGACCACTTTATCACCTGCCTTTACATTGCCTTCAATCCATTGCATTGTTCCATGGGTCTTAGCAGTCTTCCTCACAACAAAAGCCTGGATAGGCTTGCCTTTAAGATAAGACGTGTATGCTACTGCATCAGCTATTGGGTCAGCACCCAGGGTAAGTCCGCCAATGGCATTAACTGGCAGGTCCTTTATCATCTCAAAAATAATATTTCCTATCAGATACTTTCCTTCAGGGTCAAGGGTTACAGCCTTGCAGTTAAAATAATAGTTACTCATGCGCCCTGAGACCAGCTTAAAGATGGGATCTTCGCTGTATTTAAATGCCTTTTCGTAAATCAATTGAATCAGCCTTTTCCTCATAAATCTCCTTTCATGAAAAAGCCTCACCATCCAATCACGATAGCGAGGCTTTTTGACTTTTTACTTATGACTTATGACTCATGACTCTTTAGTATCTCCTCTCGTATTTTTCGCTCTCGCAGACCTCTTTGACTTCGTCTTTTACAAGGCGGTCATTCTCCCAGGTCCTTTCGCGAACCTTTCTGCACTTAGTATGCTCATCGGGACGATAAGTATCGCTTACTGGTTCAGCCCGATATACGCCGCGGCCATCCTCTGTTTTATACTCCACAGGCTTTCCGCTATGGGCCGCTTCCCTTGCCCCTCGGACAGAGACGTCAGCAATGGTTGCCCCAAGTATAGCGCCAAGCCCTGCGCCTATAACACCGCCTCGCCAGGGGTTCTTGCGGTCAAGGAGAGCCCCTGCAATGCCGCCCACCACGCCGCCTGCTCCAGCTCCCTCATAGTGATATGTGGCGCAACCACTTACCGTTAATAGAACAAGTATCATTAAGATCGCTATTGCTTTGCCTCTTATAAACATTTTTACCTCCGTGATTAACAGATTTTATTAAATTGTATCACTGTTAACCCGTATATTTCAAATATCTAAATCCGCAAGGAATAATGATAAAATATATGCATATATCATTACGGATTAAGGCATATCCGTTGACTTACAGAAAGAAAACCGATTATTTTAAACAATGAAACTTATACTCTTCGACATTGACGGAACCCTCATCGATTCAGGAGGAGCAGGGACACGCTCCCTCGACCTCGCATTCAAAGAACTTTTTTCCATTGACAATGCCTTTAAGGGCATAAGCATGGCAGGAAAGACAGACATCCAGATAATGAAAGAAGGCATTGCCAAACACAATCTGCCGTCAGAAAACGGAATACTGCCCGCAATCGTCAATGCGTACATCAAAAATCTTATTATTGAGATAAATAACGACAAAAAGCATATCAAACCCGGCATCAAAGAAGCTTTTAAAATGCTTATATCCGGAAATGGCAATTATCAACTCGGACTTCTTACGGGAAACATTGAACAGGGTGCGCGGATAAAGCTTGAGCCTTTTGATTTAAACCGTTACTTCCCTTCAGGAGCATTCGGCAATGATGATGAGGACAGGAATAAGCTGCTTCCCATTGCAGTGAAAAGGTTTAAAAGTATTTCCGGCAAAGAAATAAATTTCAAGAACTGCATAATAGTCGGTGACACGCCGAGGGATGTCTATTGTGCAAAGCCATACGGAGCATCATGCATTGCAGTCGCAACCGGACTTTATTCTACTGATAGTCTTATAGAGGCCGGTGCAGATGTCGTAATGGAAGACCTGTCGGATACGGATGCCTTTTTAAAGGCAATAAAAGGGGTATGAATATGGCAAATATAATGGAAGGGAAAGGGCTTGCAGAGGAGATTAGAAACAATGTGAAGCAGAAGGTTGATATGTTGAATGGCATGGGCATAGATGTAGGGCTCGCCTTGATGCTTGTC
Source organism: Nitrospirota bacterium (assembly GCA_021791055.1). Lineage (GTDB taxonomy): Bacteria > Nitrospirota > Thermodesulfovibrionia > Thermodesulfovibrionales > Dissulfurispiraceae > Dissulfurispira. Next base: position 68,079 of record JAJYXI010000046.1, read on the forward strand.
GGAGACAACTTATCATCAAAGCAGTATCTTTCAGCTACGCTTAAGGCATGCGAAAGCACAGGCATAACTCCTTACGAATACAGATTCCCCGATTCTGTAACAATGAACGAGTTATTAAACGCCGTGCATACGATAAATGATGACGAGCGCATTCACGGGCTTCTTGTATTTTTCCCGCTTCCAAAACGGATTAACAGCAGAAAGGTTGTAAATTCCATATTGCCTGAAAAGGATGTTGACGGTCTCGGCTCTATACCCATAGGCAAGTTTGCTGCTGAGGAATCCACGCTCCAGCTTTACTCAAAACAATACGACCCGGCAATAACACAACACATGGGCTTCCTTCCATGCACGCCTTTTGGAGTGATAAGACTGCTCGAATACTACAATGTGGAAATAAAGGGGAAGCACGCAGTAGTAATAGGCAAAAGCCTTGCGGTGGGTAAACCCCTTTCCCTAATGCTCCTTACAAAGGAGGCAACAGTTACCATATGCCATAGAGAGACAAGGAATCTCGTAGATATTACACGACAGGCTGATATTTTATGCGTTGCTGCCGGAAGACCCAATCTTGTTAATGGGGATATGGTAAAAAAAGGGGTTATTGTTGTCGATATAGGAATAAATGTCCTCGAAAACGGCCGTGTGGTTGGAGATATAGACTTTGAGAGCGTTTCAAAAAAAGCATCCCTGATTACGCCTGTGCCCGGAGGTGTAGGGCCGGTGACAATAGCAATGCTTCTTGAAAATACCGTCAAATCAGCAAAAGCGCGGATTTAAAAGAAAAAAGGATTACTCCATGTGCTTGGCTGCTACTCTTTTTCTTCGGTTATCTTCGGTTCATCTTTCTCGTCTGTTGCCGAGTCCTTTTTTATACGCCGATGCCTCTTCTCTTCCTGTTTTTTCTGTCTCAATAATTCCTTTTTTCTCTTCTCGCTCTTATATGCTCCAGCTCTTGCCAATGGTCCTCCTCTCGGTCAAATTCGTCTTTATGAACAACTGTATATTCTTAATCGCCTCTCTCACAATCTCTCTGACATCTTTATCCACATCGTTCTCAGCGTTCAAGAGAAAAGGCAGTGCGTCTTTATGTTTTATAATATCGAGGAGATTTGCCCCATCGCCCCGAACAGTCGGATTTTCGTCTTTTAGAAGGGCTGCAATATCCGGTATAAGCCTTATAAGCGGCTCAGGCTTATGCCTTATCAATTCTTCAACAAGTGCCGTAGCCCCAAGCCTTACGCGCACCCTCTCGTCCCTTATCATATCGATCATCAATGGGAAAAGGCTCTCGTCGTGTTTGAACATGTCGATGATATTCTCAAGGAACCCCTTCTCCATATAATCCAAAACCATCGTCTTCAATTCATTATCCATGCCAATCGTATTTTCTCCTCTTCCTGTGGAAAATATACTTCTCAGCCGAAAGCGCAGCCACGCACCCGTGAGCCGCGGCTACCACAACCTGCCTTACCTCAGTACATGTTACATCACCTGCACTGAACACACCCGGAATATTCGTCTCCATCATTTTGTTTGTAGATACACATTCATCCTCAGAAACCTCCACTGCTCCCTGAAGAAAATCAATGACAGGCTTGCTTCCGTGGAGGTACACGAACACGCCTGAGAGTTCGAGAATGCTTTCACTGCCCTGTGTATCTTTGAGCCATATCCTTTCCACAAGCTCGCTGCCTTCGATGGAGGTTACCGTATTGCCAAGAACGGCCTTCAAATTCGGAATCTTTAATGCAGGATGGTCATCATCAACCTTCAGTTTCCTGGAAGGAGATATGAGATAGACGGTATCAGCAAACTTCGTTAAATATCCTGCCTCTTTTGCCGCCTCTTCAGAATCACCGATAACACACACATCCTTTCCTTTGAAGAAGGCTGCATCGCACACTGCACAGTAGCTCACACCTCTACCTAAAAGTTCTGCCTCGCCTTTAATTGTGGGCTTCCTTCCCATAGAGCCTGTTGCAATGATTATGGTCTTTCCTTCATAGGTTTTGTCCATTGTAAAAACCTGTTTTACCTCTCCTTCAAGGGACACGCCGATAACCTGCGCCTCCGCGTACTCTGCTCCGAAATCAATAGCCTGCTTGCGAAATATATCGAGCAGCTCTTTGCCTGTTACAGGTCTCTCAAGCCCGGGATAATTCTCAATCAAACTCGCAAAGGCAAGGGCGCCAGCAGTGGCTGATTTATCGATGACAACTGTTTTCAATTTTGCCCGTGATGCATACTGCGCTGCGCTTAAACCACCAGGGCCGCCTCCAATAATAACTACATCGTATACCGAATCAGACATAAGCCCTCCTATTCTATCCTCTTTGCCAGCCCGTCAAACATAGGTATATTATACCTTATCGCTCAATACAGCTCATACTCAAGGAGCCTGCATTCTATACTGCCGTTGAAAAACTGAATCCTTCGTTTCGCCCTCAGCCCCACCTTCTTTGCGAGGTCAAGGTTTCCAGTGAAGATGTATCCTGTATATCCCCTGCACTTCTGCTTGAAGAAATCGCCAATCCCCTTGTACACACTCTCAAGCTCTTTGAGCTTACCCATCCTTTCTCCATATTCTGGGTTTAGGATTACTATCCCTCCACCCTCTGGAATTGGGGTGCCGGAATAATCACATACACCGAATTCGATCAGATGCTCCACACCGGCAGTAGCGGCATTCTTTCTTGCTGCCTCGACAGCCTCTCTCCTTATATCGGTGGCGATAATCCTGCAATTCAGGGTCTTTTTTGCCTCTTTTTTTGCCTGTGCGCGCAGATCATCCCAGAGCGATTTATTAAATCCCTTTAGATGCATGAACCCGAAGTTATCCCTTAATATCCCTGAAGCCCTGTTCAGGCCTATCAGTGCAGCCTCTATGGCAAAAGGGTGCCGCTGCCGCACATGGGATTGACGAAATGGCCGCTGCTGCTATATCCAGATGTCCGGCCGGTTGCCATAATAACTGCAGCCGCAAGGGTCTCCTGCATGGGCGCCTTCATGGGCATCTTCCTGTACCCGCGCCGGGAGAGGGGTTCACCCGAGGTATCAAGATACAGAGAGCATTCCTCGCCCTTCCAGTAAAGATTTACCACGACTCTGTCTCGATCAGGCCCTGAATCAGGACGTAGCCCGCGCTTTTCCTTGATCCTGTCCACAATGGCATCCTTGCACTTTACATTCGCATAGCGTGAGTCCCTGATGGTCGGATTATCCACACTGGATGTTACACAGACATATTCATCCTCGGCAATATATTCTTCCCACGGTATTTCCGACATTGAGCGATAGAGGTCATCGGCATCTTCCGCGGTGAATTCCTTGAGGAGAAAGAGGACGCGATGTCCTGTGCGGAGCAGTAGATTAAACCGGAGGGTATCGTCAAGAGTCCCCTCGGTCATTACGCCTGCAATGGTTTCAGACAGCACCGGGAATCCCAGCATAAGGAGCTCTTCCCTCAAAAAAGGCGGTATCCCCTTTGCACAGGTAATCAGGATCCTGCTTTTTTCCATACCTTTATTTTCTTTTTCTATCTGATGCATCTTTCCGGTCTGTGCGTGTGATAATGAAATTCTCGGGCTGCAGGTCAGGGTTATTCTCAAGCTCCTCAACAAAAATAGCGATCGCCTTTCGCATGAAGGCTGAGAATTTCACTTTCCCCGGTAATGCAAGTATCCTCTGACGTGTATCTTCGTCAATTGTCGCTGTGTACTTTGCCATAACTGCTCCTTCTCCTCATCGTCCGACATCGGCTCTACGAATTTTTCATTAAGGGAATCTACTATCTCCTGCGCAGACATGCTGACGGTTTGTTTCTATTCAGAAAGACCGTAAAATCTTATAATAAGTATCCCTCTGTGCTGCTTTAAATCCAGCACTCTTTATTGCCTGTATTATATCCTCTCTTGATACCCTGAAACTCACGCCTGCTGCTTTCACAACATTTTCCTCAATCATCGTAGAGCCGAAATCATTAGCTCCAAATCTCAAGGCAACCTGTGCAAGCTTCAATCCCTGTGTAACCCATGATGCCTGAATATTTTTGACATTGTCGAGATAAATCCTTGACAGGGCAAGGACTCTCAGGTAATCCACAGCAGTAGCAGGATAGAGTTTAGAGTTAATACCCCCCCTGCGCCCCCCCTTAGCAAGGGGGGGATGGGGGGGTGAGTTCTGAGCTAATTCCGTATTCTTGGGCTGAAAAGACCACGGAATAAATGCGGTAAAGCCGCCTGCCCTGTCCTGAAGGCTTCTAATTGCATCAAGATGCTCTATAATGTCTTCCGGCTCCTCAACACTTCCGAACATCATGGTTGCTGTTGTCCGCATCCCTATTTTATGGGCTTCTTCCATAACATTCAGCCATTGAGAAGACTTTATCTTCTTAGGACTTAAGACTTCTCTCACTCTGTCTGAAAGTATCTCTGCCCCGCCTCCCGGTATCGAATCCAATCCTGCCTGTCTCAATATTATCAGGGTCTCCCTTATTGTAAGGACATGCCTTTCAGCAAGATAATTAACCTCAGGCGGCGAAAAACCGTGGATGTTTATGGAATATCTGTCCTTAATGGATTTAAGAAGGTCGGTATAGTAATCCAAACCAAGCTCGGGATGGATCCCTCCCTGAAGGAGTATCTGCGTGCCTCCGAGGGCGATGGTCTCATCTATCTTTTTGAATATCTCATCATTGCTGAGGAGATAGGCATCAGGACTTTCCACATCGCGATAAAATGCGCAGAACTTGCACTTATTGATGCAGACATTGGTGTAATTGATATTGCGGTCAACAATGAATGTGACAATACCTTCCGAGTGGAGATTTTTCCTGATGGTGTCAGCCAATTCTCCAATCTCAAGAAGGTCAGCGTTTTTTAAAAGGTTTAATGCTGTCTGTTTATCTATCCTTTCCATAGCTCATTATAAAACGCATCCCTCTCCACCGGCGTCTTTCCGGCCTTCTTTATGAGGTATGCCAACTCTTCCTTTGTCATCCCCTCTTCAGTCATTGCTCCTGCCGAATGGGTTATCTTCTCCTCGATAATCGTGCCGTCAATATCATCCGCGCCAAATAGCAGGGCGACCTGAGAGATTTTTTCTCCAAGCATTATCCAGTAAGCCTTTATATGTTCAAAATTATCGAGGACGAGTCTGCTTATGGCAATGGTTTTTAGATCATCAACTCCTGATGAGTAGAAGCCGCCGATTTCTGTATTTTTGGGATGATACGAAAGGGGAATAAACGCCTGAAAACCGCCTGTCCTGTCCTGCAAGTCCCTGAGTTTGAAAAGATGGTCAACTCTGTCTTCGATGCTTTCGAGATGGCCGTAAAGCATTGTTGCATTTGTTTTTATTCCGGCATTGTGTGCAATCTCCATTACCTCAAGCCATCTGTCTCCTGATATTTTCTCAGGGCAGAGCTTGCTCCTTATGCCCTCTGCGAATATCTCTGCGCCGCCTCCGGGCATAAGATCAAGACCGCTTTTTTTAAGTGTCTTCAATGTGTCTTCAAGATTAAGGCCGCTTATCTTTGACATATAATCAATCTCCACTGCAGTGAATGCCTTGATGGCAATGGATGGAAATTCCTTCTTTATGGCTGAAAGCATATTGAGATAATATTCAAAAGGCCAGTCTGGATGAAGGCCTCCGACGATGTGAACCTCTGAAAAACCGTGACCCGTGACCCGTGACCCGTGACCGTCTTTTAGTTTTTTAATAATTTCCTCAATCGTCAATTCATATGCGCCTTCTTCTCCCTTTGAGCGGCTGAAGGCGCAGAATTTACACCTGTTTACGCAGATATTTGTAGGATTTATATGCCTGTTGACTATAAAATATGCATTCCTGCCGTTTTTCTTTTCTGCTACATAGGATGCAAGCCTACCGATTGTGAAAAGGTCATCGCTCTGAAATAATTTAATAGCATCTTCTCTGGTCAATCTTTCGCCTGAAAATACCTTGTCTTCGAGCATCTTTAATTATAAAACAAACCGTATCTCCATTTCTTCCAAAAGATTTGTGTATAATCGGCTGGAACGCCCTGATGCAAGTTTTTGCTATTGTTTTAAGTTTGCTGCTTAGCAAAATAGCGCTTTATTTGCTATGACATATATGCTGTAGACTACTGAAGGGATTGCCTTATTCCAGAGGGTAACATCAGCAGGGCCGGTATAAACCCGCTGAGGAGTATGGCACCAGATGCAGATCTCTTCTTTGCGGTCATAAGAAAGATCGTGTTTTGATTTTTCGATGCCTGCAAGTGCCGCATCTGCAAATAAAGCTATTGCCAATATTGATACCGTGAATTTTTTCTTCATTTTCATTTTCTCAGTCTGACATTGTAAAATGGATTATGACACATTCTGCTCAAATTGAATATGAGATGAAGTCGGTGAAAAATTCCATTCGCCCATTTATGAAAAACACCTATGAAAAAGGAACAGCATATACCCTGGCAATGGCTGTTGTATGCCTTATGGTATACATAAATCCTTCCCTTGCCAGGTCTGCTGAGTACTCGTCATCTTCACTGTGTCGTGGCTGCCATACTGATATCTATAAACAACACTCGGAGTCTATGCATGAGAAATCCTTTACAAACCCGGTCTTTCAATCACAATACTTCAACGAACTTTTGCCGCAAATAGAAAGAGAACCGGATCTGCGCATTGAGGCCGAAGCATGCACAGCATGTCATTCACCTATTGCTTACCTTAAACTCCGGAAGCATATAACATCAAAAGAGCAGGTTAATCCTCGCATGTCTGGCGTTACATGCGATATCTGTCATACCATAACAGGATATACCGGTAAAAGGCATGGAAACGGCAACTTTATATCAAAACCGAGCGATATAAAATTAGGACCTTTCAAGACCAATCCGTGCAATTTTTGTGGATAATGCAGACAAACAGACCCTCTCTTCTTACAATGCCACAAAAATTATATTTGATAACAGATTAAACGCTGCCGAAATCAGAAAAGAGACCTTCCGCTTTAAAATCCCGGAAGGCTTTGAAGGGACATTATCCCTCACTGCTGCCATGAAATATCTGCCATACCCCGGTTCCTTTGCAAAAAGATTAGGTTTGCCAAAACCAGAGGCCGTCGAGGTTGCTGTTTCAAAAAAAGATATCCGGATACAAAAACCTTGAATTTTATCCAAATTTAGCCTTGAATATTTTCTTCACTCAAGAAAATCCTACTTTTTGAGGGATACTTCAGATAAGTCATTAAAATGTTAAAATATTTAGATGTCAAACCGTGAGTTAATAATTGAAGGCGCAAGACAGAACAACCTCAAAAACATTAACCTCAGACTCCCCCACAACAAGGTTATAGCAATCACAGGTGTATCCGGCTCAGGCAAGTCTTCATTGGCCTTTGATACCATTTTTGCAGAAGGCCAGTGGAGATTCATAGAATCGCTGTCAACCTATGCAAGACTATTCCTCGAAAAGCTCGACAGGCCCGATGTTGATGCAATTCATAATATCAGGCCTGCAATTGCGCTGGAACAGAAAAATCCTGTCAAGGGCTCACGCTCCACTGTCGGAACACTCACAGAGCTTTATGACTTATTCAGGGTTCTATACTCCAGAATTGCCACTCCATATTGCCCAAATTGCGGCAAGGAGATAAGAAAATGGGACACATCCCAGATAGTATCTGAGCTTCTGGAAAAATATGGAGACGAAAGGGCGGTTATTGTATTCGAGACAGGGGAATCGTTAGAAAGCCTTAAGCAGAGGGGATTTTATAGGGTATGGATTGATGGCGAAACAGTGGATATAAGCGAAATCGACAGAACCCCACCACTCCATCACTCCATTATTCCTCCGTTTGAAGTTGTCCTCGACAGGCTTGTAATAAGGGATGAGCCGCGTTTGTCCGACTCCATAGAGATGGCATGGAAAGAAGGCAAAGAGAGACTGAAGATAATTATAATCAGAGCACAGGATACAGAACACAGAATACAGACAGTATTACGGTTTTCTTCTAAAAATTCATGCGACGACTGCAACATAGAGCTTCCTGAACCCGCTCCAATCCTATTTTCCTTTAACCATCCTATATGCGCATGCCCTGAGTGTAAGGGGTTCGGGAATATCCTTATATACGACGAGGACATTATAGTATCTGATAGATACCTATCCCTCTCAGAGGGTGCAATATCACTCTGGGAAAAACCCGGATACATCTGGTGGAAAGAACAGATGATAAAAGGGGCAAAGAAAAGCGGCATTGATGTAAACAGGCCATACAATGAACTGACAAAGGCAGAAAAGGACACAATCTTCAGGGGCAATCAGCACTTTTACGGCATAAATGACTTCTTTGAAGAACTGGAAAGCAAAAGATATAAGTTGCATGTGAGGGTGTTATTGAGCAGGTATAGAAGCCCGGTAGTATGTCCAAGATGCAAAGGGAAAAGGCTCTGCGAAAATGCCCTGTCATACAAAATAGACGGCATTGACATAGCTGGATTGTCCAATATGCCTGTATCGCAGATTTTACAATGGTTTAAAACACTGCAACTGTCCCCGATGCAAAGGGAGATTTCAAAAGAGGCCTTTAGGCAGATTATATTAAAGCTCCGGTTCCTTGACCGGGTCGGGCTTGATTATCTTGCACCGAGCAGACAGGCAAAAACCCTATCCGGCGGAGAATACCAGAGGGTGAATCTATCAAACCAACTATCATCGGCGCTCACAGGAACTCTCTATGTGCTTGATGAGCCCACAATCGGACTGCACCCACGGGACACAAGACGGATCGCAGAGATAATGCGTGAGCTTTCTTCCCTCGGTAACACCATTATCGTTGTGGAACACGACAAAGACATTATATCTTCAAGCGATTGGGTTGTGGAGATGGGGCCAGGAGGCGGACATTTGGGCGGCGAGATTGTATTTTCAGGGCCGATGGATGAATTTTTAGAGACCGATACCCTCACTGCAAAATATATTAAAGGCGAAGTGCAAGAGGCAAAAGGCAAAAGGATTTCAGCCTTTAGCCGTGAGCCTTTAGCCGTAAAGCCATCGCTGATATTATACGGCGCATCAGGAAACAATCTGAAGAATGTAAGCCTGAAAATCCCACTCGAAACATTAACAGTTATTACAGGCGTATCAGGCTCTGGCAAAAGCAGTCTCATTGTTGAGACATTATACCTTGCTTTGGCAAGGCATTTCAGGATTGAGCCTGAGCATCCACTCCCATACAAAGAAATTAGCGGACTTGAAAAGATTAAGGGAGTGAGGCTCATCGACCAGACACCCATCGGGAAGACGCCGAGGTCGAATCCGTTGACATATCTAAAGATATTCGACTCCATAAGAAAGCTCTTTGCGCAGCAGATGGAGTCAAAGGCACATGGCTATACCCCTGGCTTTTTCTCATTCAATGTGCCGGGAGGAAGGTGCGAGACATGCAAGGGAGAAGGTTATCAGAAGATGGAGATGTATTTCTTCGAGGATATATTTGTGAGGTGCGAGGACTGCAAAGGCAGAAGATATAGAGAAGAGGCATTGAGGATTACCTATAAAGGGAAAAATATCAGCGATGTCCTCTATATGACCGTGGATGAAGCATTTGAGTTCTTTTCCGGAGTTTCAGAGATAAACCCGAAACTGAGACTGATGAAGGATATAGGACTTGGTTATCTCAGGCTCGGACAGCCTGCCACAACCCTCTCAGGCGGAGAGTCACAGAGGCTGAAGATATGCGCAGAGCTCAGCCTGCCCCCCTATTCCCCCCTTAGTAAGGGTGGACAAAAGAGGGGTAAAAGCATGCTCTACATCCTCGATGAGCCTACAGTAGGACTACATCACAATGATGTTCTGAAGTTCATGGAGATTATAAGAAAGCTAATTGAATCGGGGAACACGGTGGTCATCATTGAGCACAATCTTGATGTGATAAGTCAGGCTGACTGGGTTATAGACCTTGGACCCGAGGGTGGCGATAAAGGCGGGAATATAATATTTGAGGGCACCCCTGAAGAATTGAAGAGAGCAGAAAGTTCATACACCGGACAGTACTTAAAAGAATATTATTAAACTTGACAAGTTTGTTATGCGGTGTCAAAATTTATCTATGAAGTGGTTTTCCTTAATAATTCTTATCATTTTGACAACATTTAGCTCCTGCGCTCCTGTCCTGAGGCAGGAAATCATTGAGAAAGCCATCGTGGATGTACAATTCTCCAGCATCAGGCAACACCCAGACCTTTACAGGGGGAAGGTTTTCATTCTCGGCGGCTTAATTGTTAGCACAAAACTCACAGAAAGAGGCTCTCTTATTGAGGCAGTTTACATCTCTGCAGATACAAGAGGCTACTTAAAGGATGTCAAGCCCACAAATGGCAGGTTCATGGCAATCTATCCAAAGGATAGAGGAATCTTAGATCCCCTTATTTACAAGGAGGGCAGGGAGATAACCATTGCAGGAGAATTTTTAGAAACACAAACCGGCAAGATAGGCGAAATGGAATACACCTATCCGGTTTTTGAGATTAAAGATATTTACTTATGGGAAGAGAAAAAGGCCTATTATTTGACCCCGCCATATCCGCCTTATTATTACCCTTATCAGTATCCCTATCCATCCCCTTACCCCTACTGGTATGACCCATGGTGGAGGGATTATTATCCTCCTCCATTGTGGTATGTTCCGCCAAAAAGATAATCAAAAAACCCCTCATCCACATAAAACCCAATCTCCACGCATAAAAGATTATCTGGGGTGTTTAATTCCCTGAGCTTCACCATATCTTTTTCTGTTGTAATCAAAAAATCGCAATTTAGAGCCTTACACTGTTTTCCGAGATAAAGAATGTCCGTCTCTGTATATTTATAATGGTCTCCATATATCTTGAATCCAGCTATATCACCTGTAATTGACAAAACCGTCTGTCTGAAAGACTCCGGATTTGCTATGCCGCAGAAGGCGTAAACCTTTTTGTCCTTTAGCATTTCAATCGGATATTCATTGCCATCCATATCTCTGACCTTATGTATCCTGTATTCGGAAAAATAAATAGGCGCTTCGGGATTAATATCTCTAAGCTCGTCTGACAATGCCTTGTTTTTTGCTTTTGTCACGACAAATATGTCAGCCCTTTTTAATTCCTTTAACGGCTCTCTCAGCGGACCTATTGGAAGCATTCTCCTGTTCCCGAAGGGCTTCAAGCCGTCTATTAAAACAATATCCATATCCCTGTAAAGCCTCCGGTGCTGGAACCCGTCATCGAGGATGAAAAGAATGGGTGAATGGGTGAATGGGTGAATGGGTGAATGGGTAGATAAGTGCTGAAGTGCAAACATTCCTCCCTCATATCTATCAGAACATTTTACTACAGGCACATCCTTCAGCCTCTCTGCCATTAATACCGGCTCGTCGCCAAAAAGCAGTGATGGAGTGATGGAGTGATGGAGTGATGGAGTAACAAAACACGGCCCTTTTGCCCTTCCCTTATATCCCCTTGTCAATATTATTGGACTGAAGCCCCTCCTTTTTGCCTCCTCTGCAATGGCAATAGTTGCTGGTGTCTTGCCTGTACCGCCAACTGTTATATTTCCAACGCTGATAACAGGATGAGAAAGGCGCTTCTGTCGTTTAAGCTTGTAGCGCTTGTCGAGAGAATAGCCGATGTAGTAAAAAAACTCAGGAAGCGTCATAAATATCTTGCCATGTTCATAGTTTGTAATAAAAATGTAGTTTCATGAAGTCTTCATATTTTTCGAAAAGTCAAACATAAGGTGATATAATTTTATAGTCTTTTTGCTGTTATTCGTTGTATGTTCTGAATAATATTGATAAGGAAACTTTTGAATAAAATCTGTTACAGTCAATTTTATTGATGTATTAGAGTGGGTAAAATTATTTTCCAACAGATTGTTTATATTCTTAATATTGCTGGAAATATCCATGGATTCAACAACAAAACCAATCATACCATTTAGGTATTTATTGAGGTCGGATGTCAATAGTGGACACCAATTCACTCATGCCGCAATCCTCGTTTGATAGAACTTTTTCTCATAAGCAACTGGCGCTAAATACCCCAGCTTTGCCTGTTTCCTCTGCCGATTGTAAA
>JAJYXI010000074.1 GCA_021791055.1 Nitrospirota bacterium
GAAGGCAGGACAGAAGGCATGAGCACGTGGGTTTTACAGCATTGGAAAGAAAAGTCTATGATGAATATAAGCGGAGAGGCTACTCCGATAAAAAAGCCAAAGATTATGCTCTCAGGACAGCGGGAAAAGTCTACTGGGAGATTGCGAGGAGGAGGTAAAATATGGCAAGGTATAAAGTATATTTTTATGACGACGACGGAAAAAGGCATTTCTACACATACAACTTTAAAAGTACCAGAGAAGCAAAAAGCTGGGAAAGAGCTTACAACAAACACACTAAAGCGGACGATCATGTACATGTGGATACCACAAGAGAGATACCACGCAAAAGAAGAACACATTCTGCGAGGAAGAGAAGCAATTCTTACTCGATGGGTTTGTTCGGGGGAGATTTTAGATTATAATGGAACACGAACACCACAAATGCTATCACTGCCATCACAGGCATTTTCATATAGATAAACACCACAGCAGGCACAGATGCCCGAGATGTGACAGGAAGTGCAGGTGCTAAATGTTATCTCCTGAAGTAGGGGCTGCCGAAGAGAAAAAAAAGAAAGAGGAAGAAGCTGAAGCTTTCGCCGCCAAGATGAATTCTAAATATAATAATCAGGAGCAGCAAAGGCTCGAGGAAAGGGCGCAAGACCAATACAATCACCAATATAATAAGCATCCTGAAAGGACACAGCATCCTGATTTCAAGACGCATCTTCAGTCACCAAAAGAACGTTTTAAAGGCGCAGTTAGGAAAGCCAGTGGAAAGATGCTTTCTTCTGCTCATACTGCAGTGAAGAAGAGCGCCGAAAGAAAAGCATACATTTCAAGCCCTGAATATCAAAAGATAAAGGAGGAAAAAAGGAGAGCCCGATTACAGAGAAAAGTAGAATTTGCCAGGAAATCACAATCTAAAAACAACACATCATCACAGCCAAGACCGCAATTCATGGGGGGTTTCTCTCTTTTCAACGAGCAGCCTAAAAAGAAGAAATCTGCCCCGTTTCAAATCGGCGGAATTGGCGGCTCGATGCCTTCATTGTTTGCACCTGCACCTCAAAAAAAATCCAAGAGATCCAAAAAGCCGAAGAACCCTGGTGGCATAATCGATTCAGTACCTATAATAGGTGGGGGATTCGGGGGGATATGAAAACACTATTTGAGCTGCTAAAGCTTAACAGCAACCGCAGGGGACAGATGACCGTTGTAAATCTCATTATGCTTGTTATTACACTTATCATTCTTGTCGGGATATTTCCCGTCATAACTTCAATGGTTTCAACAGGCATAAGCGGCCTTACAAATGACGGCCTGCCATCGGCAACGAATGCGATGATTTCAGCCCTCTTTGCTTTGATACCCATCGTGATGGTATTGGGATACATAATACTGCAGTTGATATATCAAAGGCCTAACTTTGGGAATAATGGAGGGAACTTCGGTGACTGAAGGAAAGCAATATGTTATGTTTAATCAATTATTCAGAAACAAGCAAAATTGGGAAAAAACACTGATTTTTGTTCTTACATTATTTGCTATTTTCTTTTTCCTCCCCGGAGTTTCTCACGCCTTTTCCGCTCCAACAGGCATAACCAATTACGTCGCCCTTAACATTTCCAACTCGCAGTCAACCGCTACCCCAAACCCCTTTCAGCAGATGATTAACGTAACCTCAACAAGTAGTGGTTGGACATACATCAACACAAATCAGACAACGGCATTCGGCGAGAACGTTGAGTTCTTCTATGCTAATGGAACAATAATACCATCCTGGTTAGAGCAATATCATTCTGGATACGCAATCTGGTGGGTAAAGATTGGTTCTATTCCTGCTTCTTCAACCCTAACGATTTATATGGGCTTTGCCAACAAGACTACAAATCTTTTCAACAACAAGACAACAGGAGAAGCACCACAGCTTTCAAGCACTTATGCAGAATACGATGATGGGGCTAATGTGTTTAATAATTATTGGAACTTCAAAGGAACAAGCTTGCCAACAGGGTGGACACAGGTTGGAACTGGATATTCTATAAATAATGGGTTTGAGTTTCAAAGTCCTGGAACAGCCTCGGACAATAATTATATCGAAAGCACATCTACATTTTCACAAGGAATAATTACAGAAGCGTATGTCTATCCTACTAATTCAGGCTGGATAGGGTTCTCTCAATTTGGAACATACTCTTCCGGCGGTGCACTGTTTTATTATTTCCCAGGTCAAAACGGTTGGACAGTTTATAATGGAAACGAATTATATTATACAGGGGATGATGCTGAAAACACTTATTACATTATGAGTGCTATTACTCCTGGTTCCGGATATGCTTACCTTGCGGTTAACTATCAAACTCTCGTATCATCCTCTTCTGGTTATATTGCAAATTCAAACGGTAATTTATATGTTGGTGATAATGGATCTGTTGGTGATAATGGAGGAACTGGAATTATGTACTGGCTCCGCACTCGTGCCTATCCGCCAAACGGTGTGATGCCTTCCGTGACTTTCGGCAGCGTCCAATCAACAGTAGCAATAACCCTTTATCTTAACGGCGTATCGAATGCGAACGCAACGATAACATACGGGACAGAGAGCAACTTCACTGCAGAAAGAGCATCAAGTTACATTTCTCTCTATGTGAATGGCACGAAAGTAGTCTCACTGACGCAGGGCAAAGCCACATATCTGAAGACACTGGCAGCAGGTCTATACAAGATAACAGCAGCGACAAACACAAGCGGCGTAAGTAATCAGACATACTATGAGAAAATCAATCCTGTTTCTGGTGCTTCTTCTCTTTCACTAACTTCATTACCAGCTAATTTCACCTTTAACGGCACAAAGATGACAATAACAGGAAGCATATCCACATTAGGTAATCAGCTATCCGCAACGTTTTCGGTAAATTCAAATACAATCGGCACGACAACGACTTCTTTAAGCTATTCAAATGCGACTGCAAACACATACACCGCCACAATCTTTACTGCCGGAAATCAAAACTACACGAGCGCAAGTCTAACAAAAGTGTTCAAGATAAGCAAAGCTACACGAACCCCTTCAGCAACGGTCAATGGCAAAGCACTCGGAAGCTACACAATCAGGGACGCCAATCTTTCGCTTTCGGGAAATATATCTGCATTAAATCCTCTAACCGTAGATTTCTATGACAACGGCAAGCTTCTCGGTACAAGCCCGCAGACAATAATTTACAGCTTCTCCACGCTTGGAAATAATGTGATAGTCTTCAACACAAGCGGCAATCAGAATTATACTGCGGCTTCCATAACAGGCACGATAAATCTGACAACTAATCGATTCGTCATACAGGACACGGCACAGAACAGCAGTGAAATATCAACTTTCAATCTCACAGTAAGCAATTCGAC
>JAJYXI010000087.1 GCA_021791055.1 Nitrospirota bacterium
GGAAAGTTGGGACATATGTTCATGGCGTGAAAGTGCTTAATACTACTGATAAATTGAAGGATATTATCCTAAAAAACAGGGCAGAAGCGGTTATTATAGCCATCCCGTCGTTAAATTATAAGACTCTTCGGTCAATTTATAGCTCTGCAAGGGATGTAGGCATTGAAACCATAAAGATTGTGCCGCGAATTTATGATTTTCAGAAGCCGGATATAAACATGAAGAACCTTGAAGATATAAGCATTGAAGATTTAATAGGCCGTCAGACCGTTGATGTAGATTATAAGGAGATAGAGGCTTTTATTAGAAACAGAGTTATCCTTATAACAGGCGCAGGAGGCTCTATAGGTTCTGAAATAGCTATACAGGCATGCGCCTTTCACCCTGAGAGGGTCATCCTTTTTGATATTGATGAAACTGAACTTCATAACATAAGCCTGAGATTAAAAAGGATATATCCGCATTTATGGGACAGGTTATCTTTTATTACAGGAGACATAAGGGATAAAGATAGGATTGAAGAGGTTTTTAGAGAAATTCATCCCTATATTGTATTTCATGCGGCTGCTTACAAGCATGTGCCGATGATGGAATATAATCCAAAGGAGGCTGTAAAAGTAAATATTTTTGGAACTCATTGTATTGCAGAGACTTCAAATAGATACAATGTTAAAAAATTTATAATGATTTCTACCGACAAGGCAGTAATGCCTACTAGTATTATGGGAGCTACAAAAAGAATAGCTGAATACATTTGCAAGGCATTTAACGGGACAGGAGATACAGAGTTTATATCTGTAAGGTTTGGAAATGTCCTTGGAAGCAGAGGAAGCGTCCTGCCTTTATTTCTTGAGCAGCTTCGGCACGGGGGACCTCTTACTGTAACGCACAGAGATATGCAGCGATTTTTTATGACCATACCGGAGGCAGTATCTCTTGTACTGCAAGCATCTGCTATAGGTAAGGGAGGAGAGGTTATGGTTCTTGATATGGGGGATCCTGTAAAGATTGTATCATTGGCAGAGGAATTAATAATGATTCATGGGTTAAAGCCTTATAAAGATATTGATATAGAATTTATAGGGCTAAGGCCAGGGGAAAAGCTCTTTGAAGAGATACTTACAGCAGAAGAAGGCACAATTGCAAGTAAACATAAAAAACTTTTTATTGCAAAAGGTAATGACAAATACTCAAAAGACGAGATTGAACAAATCCTAAAAGAACTTGAAACTGTTATAAAAGAGTCTTCAGTAATAGAAAAAAATAAGATAAGAGACTTCCTAAAGAAGTATGTTAAACACTTTGCCGGTTGACTTTCTATATAAAGACTATCATATGCGCTGGAAAAGAGAAGAGTTTAAACCTTGATTTAAAATCAATCCATCTGTGATAATAGTATTTAACGCATTGTTTTTAATGGAGAAAAAATGAAACGTTACTATATAGAGACCTTCGGCTGCCAGATGAATGTGCATGACTCGGAAAAGATGGCCGGGGTTCTGAGGTCAGAGGGCTATGCCGAGGCCGAGAACGCAAAGGACGCAGATGTCATAATATTTAATACCTGCAGCATAAGGCAGAAGGCAGAGCAGAAGTTTTTCAGCGAGCTGGGAAGAATAAAGTCTCTCAAAAAAAGAAGGCCTGATCTAAAAATAGCAGTTGCAGGATGCATTGCTCAGCAGGAGGGGGGTAAAATCATTGAAAGGGCTCCTCATGTGGACTATGTGATAGGCCCGCAAAATATTAATGTCTTAAAAGATATAATAACATCCAAATCCGATTCAATTTTTACCGATGACAATCCATTCATAACCGAGATAGAACTTCCTGTTGACAGAAGGGATAATGTCAGGGCATGGGTGAATATAATGTATGGATGCAATAATTTCTGCAGCTACTGCATAGTCCCTTATACAAGGGGTAGGGAGAGGAGTAGGGCGAGCCAGAGCATAATAAATGAAATAAAGGATTTGGCAGAGAAAGGCTATAAAGAAGTTACCCTTCTTGGTCAGAATGTCAACTCGTACAAGAGCAATGTGGATTTTCCCGGGCTTCTTAAGGAAATCAACAAGATAGAAGGAATTAAGAGGATTCGCTTTGTAACATCACATCCCAAAGACCTCTCTGATAAACTTATATATGCGATTAGAGATATGGAAAGGGTTTGCGAACATATCCATCTCCCTTTACAGTCAGGATCTTCAAAAATTCTTGCTTCGATGAACAGAAAATATACCTATAAAGATTATCTTAAAAAGGTCGAAAAATTGAGAAGAGAAATACCTGAAATAGCAATTACATCAGATATTATTGCAGGCTTTTCTCAAGAGACAGATGAAGACCATAATTATACAATCAGTGCCTTGAAAAATATAGAGTTTGACGGAATATTTGCCTTCAAGTTTTCACCAAGACCCGGTACAAAGGCATCAAACATAGATGGTCAACTTCCGGATGGCATAAAGTCAGATAGGCTATCTGAAATACTCGAGCTACAAAGTAAAATAACAGAAAGGAAAAACAAAGAGTTGAAGGGAAAACTGCTGGAGATACTTATAGAAGGTGAAGACGAAAAAAACACAGGTAGACTCACGGGCAGGACAAGGACAAACAAAATAGTGAATATTACTTCAAAAAATAACATTAAACCCGGCGATATTGTTACAGTGAAAATCATAAATGCCCGCAGACATTCCCTCGAAGGAGAGATTGTTTAATCATCACATGAAGATAGCCGTTTTAACCCTTGGATGTAAAACAAATCAGGCAGAAAGCATGAATATGGAACATGCTTTAAATAATGCAGGACATCAGATAGTTGAGATGTTAGAGAAGCCTGATATCTGTATTATTAACACATGCACTGTAACATCGAAGGCGGATTATCAATCGAGACAACTGATTAACAGGGCATTAAAAAATAATGCTAAGGTAATAGTTACAGGATGTTATGCAGAACTTAATAATGAGCAGATTAAGAATATCGACAACAACATCGAAGTAATCAGAAATAATAATAAATCTAATATCATCAATATGATTCCAAATGAATATTCAAGTGGTAATATAAATTTTAGCAAGTATGCACGACATAGGCCTGCTGTCAAGGTGCAGGATGGTTGCAATTATTCATGCAGTTATTGTGCTATTCCCATGGCAAGGGGAAGGTCAAGGAGCATTCCTATTGATAGGGTAATTAGTGAAATTAAGTTCTATGAGTCATTAGGATATAAAGAGATTGTCCTTACCGGCATTCATCTGGGGACATACGGCTTGGACCTAAAACCAAAGAAATCACTTTCAATGTTGTTGGATAACATATTGAAAAATACAAATATTCCAAGAATAAGAATCAGTTCGTTAGAGATTAAAGAGATAGATGACAAATTTCTTG
Organism: Nitrospirota bacterium; assembly: GCA_021791055.1. Lineage (GTDB taxonomy): Bacteria > Nitrospirota > Thermodesulfovibrionia > Thermodesulfovibrionales > Dissulfurispiraceae > Dissulfurispira. The sequence goes on from JAJYXI010000087.1 coordinate 3,395, forward strand.
AATTGCTGACAGAAGAGCGGATATGTAAACACCTTCATATACCGCTTCAGAGCGGAGATGATAATATTTTGAAGCTTATGAATAGAACATATTCTACTAAGGATTTTCTCTCGGGTATCGAGAGAATAATAAAAAAAGTGCCGGAAATATCTATAGGAACCGATGTAATAGTCGGCTTCCCATGCGAGGGGGAACTTGAATTTGAGAATACTAAAAAACTTATTGAATCCATTCCGTTCTCTTACCTTCATGTCTTCCCGTACTCCCCAAGACCAAGGACAAAGGCCGTAACATTTTCAGGACAGGTTGCAGGAGCAATAAAAAAAGAGCGTGTAACGATATTAAGAGAGATTGGAATGGCTAAAAAAGAGGACTACATAGAGAAGAATATCGGCAAGAGCCTTGATATTATAGTGGAAGACAGGTGCGAAGATGGGGTGATAGGCACAGCAGGAAATTATATCAAGGTTCTTGTTACAGATGAAAATAATATAAAAGAAGGAATGCTTGTCAATGTTCATGTTTTAGGGCATAAAGATGGCATTGCCATAGGAATCCCTGCAAAAAATTTAGAACTCCTTAACAAACAATCATTTTTTATATGCTTATAAGTTGTACAGTTTCGATAAGAACTAACTACGGTGCTTTTGTCTGTGAATTATCCAACGAGTTTATAACAAGTTATCAACAAATTATGTTTATTCTGAGTGACTGATAAGATATATTATGTAAAGTATAACACGAAGTGTGCTATATTTTATTTCTGGAGGATATTGTATGAGATTTTCAAGGATGTTAATCCCTACTATGCGTGAGGTTCCATCTGAGGCCGAGGCTGTAAGTCACAAGCTTATGCTCAGGGCTGGCTATGTCCGTCAACTTGCTGCCGGGCTGTATATATTTCTACCCCTTGGATGGCGTGTCTTAAACAAAATAAATAGGATACTTAAAGAAGAAATGGAATCGATCGGCGCACAGGAGATATCTATGCCCATACTTCACCCTGCAGAGGTCTGGCAGAAAACTGGACGGTGGTATGAGATAAAGGATGAGATGTTTCGCTTGAAAGACCGAACAGAAAGAGATATGTGTCTTGGCATGACCCATGAAGAGATAATGACATGGCTTGCATCCAAAGAAATCCGTTCATACAGGCATCTGCCCCAGATATGGTACCAGATACAGACCAAATTGAGGGATGAGGCAAGACCTAAAAGTGGTGTTTTGAGGACAAGGGAATTTATTATGAAAGATAGTTATAGCTTTGATATTGATGAAGAAGGACTCGAAAAAAACTACAAGCTACACGCCGATGCTTATCACAGGATATTTAAAAGATGCGGGCTTAGATTCTATCAGGTTGAATCAGATCCGGGGATGATGGGAGGCGCTACCGCTCACGAATTTATGGCCCCAAGTCCTGCCGGTGAGGATGAGATTGTCCTTTGTGATAAATGCGGTTATACCGCCAATGTTGAAGTGGCACATTCTGTTTCGCCGGCAATTGAAGACCTTGCTTGGGAATACGAAGAGGTTCATACCCCCCAGAAGAGAACAGTGAAAGAGGTTTCTGATTTCCTGAACATTGAACCAGCCTATTTTATTAAGAGTTTATTAGTTATGGCATCTGAAGGCCCTGTTCTTGTCCTCATCCGCGGCGATCAGGAGCTGCATGAAAAGAAGCTTACAAGGATAGTCGGTCCATTCAGGACAGCGCTAAAAGATGAAGTATTATCCATACTCGGCGTAGAAGCTGGCTTCATAGGGCCTATGGGACACAAAATGCGGATACTGGCAGATTCTTCTCTCAAAGAAGGGACTTATGTAACAGGCGCCAATAAGGTTGACTTTCACATAAAAGGCGCAAAACCCGATACACACTTTAAGGCCGAATGGCATGACCTCCATATTTCCAAGGCAGGAGATCACTGTCCTGAATGTAATACTTTAATTAAGATAGAAAAAGCCATTGAAATAGGGAATATTTTTAAGCTTGGAACAAAGTATTCTATGCCATTAAAGGCTGTTTTTCTCGATAAAGAGGGGCAAGAAAGACCTATGATAATGGGCAGTTATGGTATCGGACCTGCAAGAATTGCGGCTGCTGCTATAGAGCAAAATAATGACAAGGATGGGATAATATGGCCCAGAAACATTGCGCCGTTTGATGTAGAAATAATCCCTTTAAGCATTAATGATAATAAAACAATGGAAGTTCTGGAAATGCTCTATAAAGGCCTTACAGACAGTGGCATTGCGGTGCTAATTGATGATAGGGACGAGAGGCCTGGTGTCAAATTTAAGGACGCAGACCTTGTCGGCATTCCGATTCAGATTATTCTTGGAGAAAAATCATTAAAAGACGATCAAGTAGAGATTAAAAGACGACGCACTAAAGAGATAAGAAAGGTTTTCATAGAGAATGCGGTCAAAGAAGCCATCGCTTTTTCCCAAGAAACAGAATAGCCATAGCCCACTAAAGACATGCTGCCCTGCCCCTATCGCAGTTATAGATATTGGAACGAACACTATCAGGCTCTTAATCGGTTGCATAAGTGACGGAGGCATAATTCGAGTTGCTTCAGACAGGGTTGTTACGAGACTTGGCAAGGATATCCTCAAGACAGACAGGCTTGACCCAAATAGCATAGAGAAATCAATATCATCTATTGCAAAGTTTAAAGGATTATGTGAGAAATATAATGTGCAAAAAATAATTGCTATTGGGACAAGTGCCTTGCGAGAGGCAAAAAATAGCAATGAGTTTTTAGAAGATGTAAAGAAGACTACAGGGTTAAACATCGAAATCATCTCAGGCGAAAAAGAGGCAGAATTGACCTTTAGAGGAATAATAGGGGACGATGCCCTATTCGGAAGCGCCTATTTAAGGGCATCAATGATAGTGGATATTGGCGGAGGCAGCACTGAATGGATAATTTATAAAAAGGCAAGAGGCGAAGGGCAAAGGGTAAATAGACAAAAAAACTCAGAACTAAAGATGGGCAGCATTCCGATAGGGGCTGTAAAGCTTTTTGAAACTTTTATAAAGCATGATCCCCCTGCCCCGGAAGAACTGCAGGATATGAGAAACTATATTTTTGACGAATTTTCTCAGGCATTTGAAAAAAATAGCTTAAAAGATTACCTGTTTTTAATCGCCACCGGAGGCACTGCCACAACAATAGCAGCTATCGACATGGGGATTGATGGATATGATACCAACAAAATTCATCGACATAAAATATCCCTCCCTACCCTTAAGACGATTTATGAGAAATTAACCGCGGTGTCTGCTGATAAAAGATGTAAGATAAAGGGATTAGAGATAGAAAGAACAGACATAATAATACCCGGAACTATTATTTTATTAACACTATTGGAAGTATTAGGTGTAAAAGAAATAATTATAAGCGACTACGGGTTATTGGAAGGGGCGCTGATAAGTTATCATGTGTTATAATCGTAGCTATGAAAAAGGTATTTGAAAGACCGGAAAGCCTTAAGGGAACGCCATTTCGCTACTGCCCGGGCTGTGGACACAGTTTAATACACAGATTGATAGCAGAGGTCATAGATAAACTTGGAATAAGAGAACGAACCATTGGCATTGCTCCTGTAGGATGTGCAGTCTTTGCCTACGACTATTTTGATATTGATATGATAGAGGTTGCCCATGGCAGGCCGCCTGCTGCTGCAACAGGCATGAAACGCACACTGCCTGACAGGATTATCTTTTCTTATCAGGGAGATGGAGACCTTGCTGCAATTGGAACCGCTGAGATCATCCATGCAGCGAATAGAGGAGAAAATATCACGGTTTTTTTTGTTAATAATGCAACCTATGGAATGACAGGCGGACAGATGGCTCCAACCACTCTGCCCGAACAAAAAACCACCACAACCCCAAAAGGCAGAAATATTGAGATAACAGGCTATCCCCTGCATGTGTCAGAAATGCTCGCTACAATCGATGGTGTTTCTTTTATTGCAAGGACTGCTGTTGATTCTTTCAGGAATCTTGTCGATACTAAGAGTCTGATAGAAAAGGCATTCAGATACCAGATGGAAGGCAAGGGATTCAGCATGATCGAGATTTTATCCCCCTGCCCTACCGACTGGTGGATGTCTCCTGAAAAGGCTGTCGAATGGATGAGGGATAAGATGATGAATGTCTATAAACTCGGAGTTCTTAAAGACAAATGGAAAGCAGAATAATCATTGCAGGCTCAGGCGGCCAAGGCATATTGTTTCTCGGGAAACTGATAGCATATTCAGGAATGATCGAGGGCAGAGAGGTTACATGGTTTCCGTCATACGGCGCAGAGATGAGGGGAGGCACTGCAAACTGCACTGTTATTGTTTCTGACGAAATGGTAGGCTCTCCGGTTATAAGAAACCCTGACATTCTGATAGCAATGAATGAGGCATCATACAATCGTTTTTCAGAAAGACTTTTATCAGGCGGTATCTTAATTTATGATTCTTCTCTGATTAATATCAAGAATCACAGGAATGATATTAAGGCCATAGGAGTGCCTGCAACTGAGCTGTCCGCATCTTTAAAGAATACCAAATCTGCAAATATGGTTATGGTGGGAGCACTTGTCGGGCTTGCTCATGCCTTAAGCATTAATTCTGTAATTCAGGCAATTGATGAGATAACGCCTGCTCGCAGAAAAGATTCAGCAGGCATAAACAAAGACTTGGTAATGAAAGGATATAATCTGTTTGAGGATAAGAAAGGCAAAGATAACTGATATAAAGCAAATCCACAAGTTCGTAAATGAATTTGCGAAAAAAGAGGAGATGCTCCCAAGGGCACTAAATGAGCTCTATGAAGGAATAAGGGATTTTTTTGTCTACGAAGAAGATGGAATAATCAAGGGCGTCTGTGCCCTGAGGATTTTATGGGAAGACCTCGCTGAAATTAGATCCCTTGCAGTAAGAAAGGAATACCAGAGACTCGGTATCGGTAAAAGTCTCATTAAGCGGTGCTTAAAGGATGCAAAGGACCTTGGAATAAAAAAGGTCTTTGCACTTACATACCAGCCTGAGTTTTTCAAAAAGCTTGGCTTCATTGAAATTGATAAGGCCAAACTCCCTCACAAAATATGGGGAGATTGTCTGAAATGCCCAAAGTTTCCCGAATGCGATGAGCATGCAGTAATCATTTATTTGTAAGCTGTATCTTAACTTCTGCCTTCGCCCTTAATTCTTCAAGATGCCTTTTTAACTGTTTGTTTGTCTCCATCTCAAATAAATACTTTTCTATTTCATCCCTTACAGATAAGTAATCCCTCCCTTTGAATTCATCGATGTGCTCCGTATAGAATTGGTTGATAGCATCTTCCTTTATAAGGATTAATGACCCGATTTTAATGTCAATATAGTCTTCCAAAAGCTCGTCATCCGTGGGAGCTTCGAGCTTCATCCTCTTTGCCTCCTTAATTAGCAGCAGGCGGTTTATAATAGAATTTATGACTTCCTCTTCTGTTGTGCCGGCTACGGTTTTTTCCATTTTTATGTAATTTTCCTGAAATTCGGAAAGGGTAATTGCCGTATCATCCACATATGCAACGACCCTGTCTATTAGCTCGGCATATCCGCAAGTAGGAAGTAAGAAGTAAGAAGTAAGAAGTAGTAAAAAGCAGGCAATAGGCAATAGGCGATTGGCAATTGGTAACAGAAGGCAAATACCAGAATAACTTGAAATTTTTAGCCCTTTGCCCCTGTCTTTAGAATGCATGCCCGATGCTGAAATGTATCTCACTCCTGCTCTCCCCCGGTTCTCTATTTAACTTATGCCCATAATCTAATCTGAATGGCCCAACAGGCGTATTGTATCTCAATCCCATTCCTGTTGTGTATCTAAGATTTGTTATATCTGTATTTTCAACCTTTCTCCATACATTTCCGCCATCAAGAAAAGCGACAATGCCAAACCCTCTGCCAACATCTGTTCTGAACTCGATATTGCCCATGGCAAAGGCATTTCCGCCTGTTGGAGTTCCGTCAACTCCTTTAGGTCCAAGGGTATCCTGCTCATACCCTCTGACTGTTGTCCTTCCGCCAAGGAAAAATCTTTCTACGATAGGCAATTCCCTTGTGCTTCCAAAACCCTTTGCAGCGCCTCCCCTTAATGACACCGCAAGGACTATTCTTTTGCTTAAGCTTTGATATTTGTTTACATAAAGCAGCAGTTTGGCAAAGTCTGTTTCTGAGAAAAGGGCCCCGGACGCCACTTTAAACGACAATCCTGCAAGGAGTCCCTTTTTAGGTTCAAACGGATTGTCTCTGGTATCGTATATGAGGCCAGGACGCAGTCCGCTTATTATAAGGGTACCGGTGTCTTCCTTGCTCATTACTATATCCGGTTTTATATCGCGGATTTTTACAACAGAAAAGTCGTAGTAAAGTTCAGCCTTAACGGTTTCGCTGAGTTTTTTTTCGATGCCGGCACTTGCCGTATCTCTTCTAATTCTATAGCGGATATCCTTTGTATCTATGCCTTTTTCCTTCCTGTCTTCGTGTAGGAGTAAAGCCTTGAATGCCGTGTCCTTCTCCATAAACCATGGTTCATAATACGAAAGAATGAACCGTCTCTCGAGTGTGCTCAATTCTGTCCTGAATGATGCCTGTTTGTTCATTCCCCACAAATTTTTGTAACTTATATTGAAAAATCCTCTGAGTCTTTCATATTCGCCGTAACCAAAACCAAACTCCACTGCTCCGGCATTAGCTTCTCTAAATTTATACAGCACATCCCGCTTATTACCTTCCCTGTCTAAAAACTTCGCCTCTACATCGGTGAACAAGCCAAGCCTGTAAAGCCGGTGTCTTTCCTGCAGGACAATGCTGTAATTTAACGGCGTGTCTTCTTTATGCAAAAACTCCCTTTTTATGACAGGATGCTTTGTATATTCATTGCCTATGATAATGGCCTTGCCGAATAATGTGACTTCGCCTTCCTGAATATTAAAGATTATGTGCGCAGATGTGCCGTCTATTTCCCTTTCTACTGCAACCACGGTGTCGAGAAAGCCCTGCTTGTTGTAGAATTCCAGTATCTTTCTCCTCGCATCGGATATATCCACCTCATTGTACGGATTCCCTTGCTTTAAAGGTATCTCCTTTAATATATCTTCCTCTTTTATATGCCTGTTGTTCTTTATGGAGATTTGAGACAATTTGACCTGAGGACCCTCTTTTATGAAGATTTTTATTTCAACCCTGTTGTGAGTAATTTTTATCTCAGGCTCCTGAATCTCAACATAAAGGTAGCCGAGGGCATGGTAAAACTCTGTTATAGTCTCCATATCCGATTCCAGCACATCGGGATTATAATAGCCCCCTGCCCTCAATGTTAGAATGTCTTTCAGTCTCTCCTGCGGCATGGTAAGACTCTCCCGAATACCTTCAAATATAATGGAATCCACCACATGCCTGTTGCCCTCGAATATAAAAAATTCCAGAGAGATGCTATCCTCAGAATCGGATATTACCGGTGCAACTTGAGCAAAGGGATATCCGTATTGATGGTATAGCGCTATTATCCTCGCTGTTGTCTCTTCCACCAAATCATCGCTGAACTCGTTTATCTCAAAAAAGGGCATCTCTTTCATTAATATCTTTGAAGGTACGGCAGTATTGCCGTCAAACGAAATGTTAAGCCTTTTGCCGGCAGTAAGCTTTATATCGAGAATACCGTTGTCATATGAATGGGCGAGTGATGTCCTCACATATCCCTGCTCTTTATAGTGCTGTATTACCTTTTTTGTTAAACGCTCAATTTCTGTCCGGTCAAATATATCTCTTTCTGACAATCTTAGATATGACCTGACAATATCCTCAGGCCCGAAAATTGTTATCTTTTTTATGATTTCTGGCTGCCCCTCTTCAATGGCAATTACTATATCAACCTTGTTACCCTTTTTAGGGATTATATTGCAGATGACATTTGAGTTTACAAATCCTTTTTTCCTCAATTCGCTTTTCAGAGATTCTGCTGCCCTTTTTATTTTAAAGTCGCCTAATCTTTCCCCTTCATCTATACCGAAATGTCGCTTTATAAATTTGCCGGAAAAATAATTATTGCCAATGACCTTTACTGAATCTATTACGCTTTTCTCCCTGACTGTTATCTTTATTGCTGTGCCTTCATCATTAAGGCTTTCCACTGCAATATCATCGAATATCCCTTTTAAAAATGCCCTTTTGATGCCTGCCTTTAAATTAGACCTGTTCAGAGGTTCTCCTTTACGAATATCCAGCAAATACAGAAGCTCATCCTCAGAAATAGAATAAAGCCCTGTAACCTCTATTTTTTCTATAGGCTGAAGGCTGAAGGCTGAAGGCTCAAGAGTAGAGGCAAAAGGCTCAAGGCTAAAGACTAAAGGTTCAAGACTCAGGGCTAAAAGACAAAATGAAAATACCATTAAACTAAAGCCTATAGGCTTTTGCCTTTTGCCTATTGCTTGTCTATTTAAACTCAAACCTGAATTTAATATCTCCACCTATACCGCCTCTTTCATCCCTCAATCCGACAAGAGATGTATTTTTCCCCATCATATATTCCAATTTCAATACCTGTTCTTCTCCTGTGCCTACAGCAGTGCTGTAGGTCACATAAAGCTTGTCTCCTAATAATCTCTTTGCTATCGTCACCCTCGGTATTACGGTGCCTGTGGATTTCGAGATATAGGGGTCTACCTGCACCCTGTCAAATCCAGTAATAGTTTTGAGTCTCTCTTCAAACACGTCCTGCAGCTTGCCTGTAATAAAAGACGTTGCCTCTCCCGCGCCAATGCCGCCTTCCAGTCCTTTTAAGTGTTTTCCGATCTGTCCTACTGTGAGGAGACTGAAAATATCCGTTTCGTTCAATATAGGATCGGACGAGAGAGAGAGGTTGAATTGCTCTACATAGCCGTTCAGGCTGAGCCGTATATTGTAATTCTTTACCCTCGTTTCGGCAACGATATCGAAATAAGGATTTATCCGGTTAGGATTCGAAAAGTCCACGCTCGTCTTTAATACCTTAAATTCATTGTTTCTGAAGTAGACAATTCCTTCTTTTGTCTCGACTTTTCCTAATATTACAGGCTGGCCTACAGTACCCCTCAGAAGAATATCCATTTTCATCGATGCCCTTGCAACATTATTGTCAATCAAGAGATTGGCTCCTGATACCCTTATGTTCAGATTTGTCCTATCAACCTTAGTAATTTCTACCTTTGGTCTTTCCTTTGGACGCGCCTTTAACAGCCAGCTTTTCCATTCTATCCTCTCACTGTATTTTGCTCTTTTTAGAGCAATATCTCCTAACAGGGTTTGTGATTCCATGTTGCCCCTGTAGTATAGGTTCCCGTCAAAATTTACCCAGAAATCTTTCGACACAGAGGCTGTTATGTTGTTTAGTCTCGACTCTAAGAAAAATCTTTTCATCGAAAACTTCTGCAGATATGCGGCTCCTGAAATGGTTACATCGCCGCCGGAGAGTTTTCCGTTGGCCTTTTCAATAGTAATCCTGTCTTCGTCAACATATATATATGCAGAGATAGAAGTAAGGCGGTAGTTGATGTCTTTAAAACCAAGAGTTCCACCGCTTACATCCATACCGCCGTTTATCTTCGGTTTGTCCCAATCGCCCGATACCGAAAAGACAAAAGACGCATTCCCCTTTACAACATCTATGGTCTTTGATATTGCCTTTAAAGGCGCAAGGGATGACGAGCCTTCAAGAAGAAGGTCATAGTTTTTGCCTATATTCATGCTTCCGCTTAACTTAAACTCTGTAGTATCGCCCTTCATGGATAATGTTCCTATGGAGAGCTTTCTATCCTCAAGCCGTGCAACAATATCCGAGCTGTTGGTAAAGCCAATCCCGTAAAGATAAAGATGAGCCCTGTTTATTGTTGTAACCGCATTTATATGATTTTTGTCGCCGTATGCCTTTACGCTGCCTGTAAGATTAAGCAGCAGGTCTTCAGGAATATCTTTTAAAAAGCTTGTGATTATAAAGTCATACCTTGCAGGCTGGAGCTCGATTATGGCAGACCACGGCAATGTCCCGGTAATGTCAGCACTCCCTTTTATGCTCATCTTGCCGTCAAGGATATTGGCATTGACATCAGCGCGCTTATTGATCAATGTTGCCCTGATCATCCCCTTCCCGATGGAATGGCCTTTATAGCTTCCTCCATTTATGCTGCTTCTTATTTCTATGCTTGGATTTTCGAATGTCCCTTCTCCCCTGATCGTTGTATCTGTCAATAAAGCGGTATCGAGGATTTTGGGCATTGAGTCAGAAGCTTTGATTTCTTCCGGCATAAAATCAATAACCTTTATATTATGTCCTTCGGCTGTGAAGGCAAACCGCTTGTCCAGATTAACAGTTCCGTTTGCATTCATGGCCGAGGCGCCTCTTTTTATGCGCAGAGATTCGAATGAAAATTCCCTCTTTGCATAAGAGACCTTTCCGCCTACACTGTCCACAGAATATTTATCGTATAATAACAGGCCTTTGGCACGGGCTTCTCCAGATGCCCTTATGTCATCGGGCTTACCGTAAAGCCTGAATTCTGTATCCATGATTCCGTTAAACGGCGGGACTCCTTGAAATGTGTCGGAAAGTGTCTTAATATCAATATTCTTAACTGCTATATTAAGGTCATAATCAGGCTCTTTTATTTCAAACAATTCGCGTGCTTTTTTGAAATAAATATTTCCTGAAGCCCTGTATTCCTCTTTTGCAGAGCGAGCCGAGAAATTTTTAACAATCAAGAGATTTTTCCTGTATGTTATGGCGACTTCTGCTGTATCAAAGTTTATTACCCTGTTTTTCAATACATCAGGGATTCTTATTTCGCCTGTTGAAAATTTTGTATTGCTTGATGCGAATTTCAGGTCTATTACGGGGTCTTTGAATGTGCCTGATACAGAACAGTTAAACTTTCCATGGCCTGACAATGCAGTAAAATAAGGAGAAGAAAAATCCTTCATATCAGTGGTTGTTCCATTGCCAGTAAAACTTAGCGTGTTATTTTTGAGGTCAACATTTCCTGTTGCTAAAATACTCGACTTATCGGTCGAGATGAACATATCCGGGAAATGTATCTCATCGCCTCTCATGCTGAATTCGCTCTCAACCTTTTTTATCTTGTCAAGTATGTCACCCCCCCTTGGCTCCCCCTTAGTAAGGGGGGGAGAAGGAGGGGTAGTGTAAGAGAAATTTCCATATGGATTGAACTCGCTGCCCGATGATTCTATTTCGCCAGAGACCCTGCCCTCAGGTATACCGGGGTCCCATCGTATTAATTTAAATAAGCCTTTACTGCTGACATCCATTGCCTTAATTTTAAGACTGTAATAATCAACGACAGGCAGTCTTATCATCGCTTCGGCATGAGCGGTGCCGTTGTAAAGACGGGCACTGCCATTGACAAACCGCATTATTCCGTTTTTATAAGATACATCGCAGTTTAGGCTGTCCACCTTCACATCAAAGAGATTGCCGCTTTCGAGTTTTGCCTTTGCATTGCCCTGCAGATTATTCAAGTACCCGTTCAGTTTACCTTCAAAGCTCAGGTATCCCTTTAATGGCTCTTTCACATTCAGCAATTCCATGAGCGTTTCAAGATACATATCGCCTTTCAGTTTTAAATCCACAAAGATCTTGTTTATGCCTGATTTCAGGTCTTCGATTTTTACAGAACCCTTGGCTGCTACTTTCCCGTCCCCTTTATTCTTAAGACCGAATATCCTTTTTATTGATTCTGCAAACAGGTTTATTTCTGTGCCAAACTCTCCGCTTAATTTTTCCATCCTGAATATCCCTGATGTCTTCACCTCAGAGCCGTGAGACATTATCTTTAAGCTCTTCATCTCTATTTCTTTCTCTTTTAAAATAAAATAAGTCTCAAGCATGGATGAGAATTCCGGAAACCCCTCTTTAGTGACCTTAATGCCCTTTGAAGATATTCTGAACCTCGGCGCATGAGACAGAATTATCTCGGCATTCACCCCTTCGGCCTTTACAGCTAAACTTCCATCTTGAAAAGATATGGCATCCTGAAATGATATGGCTGCATTGCCGATATCGACAGATTTTATGATCACCTTAAACGGCAGCTTTGACTCTTCTGAGAGGTATTTCTTTACATTCTGTATTATCTCTTCGACCTGCTGCCTGTCCGAGCGAATATCAGGCCCTTTTACGACGAGCCTTCTGATAATTATCTCTTTTCTGAGCAGTCCGGAGATTCCTATATAGCCTTTAGCCCTTTCAGCAACAAGGATTCTGTTGCCGCTGTCATCAAATGCCTTAACATCTTTCATCTCTATAAAGAATGGGAGGATGTTGATATACATCTTCTGGGCGATAAACTTTTTGCCTGTTATCAGTTCCAGCTCAGGCAATATCAGCTTTTTGAGGGCATTGGAGACATTAGGCCCCCTCAGGGCGTAAAAAAACAAGCCTAAAAGGAGTGCTAAAGCTGTTATGTAAATAATTCTCTTCTTCATAAAATAACTGCCTATAATATAAAGATTACAGAATTCAAAACCTTCATCATAATCTCTGCATTAAGTTTACCCCCATTATATTGGAGATAAAATACATCCTGTGCAACCCTGTCCTCTGTATTAATAACTGCTGATATGATGTCAACATTATGCGCATAAAACTGTGTTGATATATCATACAATAATCCAAGCCTGTCTGGTGAGAGCAATTCGAGTATTGTATATTCCCTGGATGTTTCATTGTCAATCTCGATAAAGCTCTCGAATCTGAAAAAGGGTTTAAGGGTTCGAGGGGACGGGGGCGAACCCTCTTCTAAAAGGATTGCCTTCTTCAAATCCCCCTTTATCTGATCTTCCATCCCCTGCCACCACATATCCTTCCAGTTGGCCACCATAATTTTATCAATCACAAGACCGCTCTTTCCTGTATAGAGTCTTGCGCGGATTATATTCAATCCCCTGAATCCCAGCACGCCGACTATCCTCGAAAAAAGGCCGGGCATATCGTCGGCTACTATGGTGAATTCCGCTGTCCCGTCTTCTCTTTCTGAAATGGCGACCACCGGTCTTTTATCCTCTGGCATTACTGCCATCTGATAGTCGATATTTATTGCGTCAAGGGTATTGGAAATCAAATATCTATCGGGCATATTCTTAACAAACTCTTTAATCTTCCTGTCCGGTATATCGAGGTATTGTTCTGTAATCCCTATGAGATGTCCCCTTGTCCTGATATATACATCGTGAAAGAGGTATGCCTTCCATTCTGTCCAGAAGTTAGGATTTACGGCTGTCATATCTGCATAGGTCATAAGATACAATGCATTGAGGTTCTCTTCGCTTCCAACCACCTCTGCAAGCTGCGTGATGGTCTCGGCGGCATCAGAATCCCTTGTCAGTGCAAGTTTTGACAGCATAATATGATTTCTCACGAGGAATTCTATCCGCTGCCTGTCATCGTGCTCTATATTAAATCTCTCCATTATATCTTTAAGCATTCTATATCCAATATCTTCATGTCTTTTTACATATAACTCCGAACTCTGAACTCCGAACTCCGAACTGTTTACGCCTTTGCCTATATCATGCAGGAGTATGGATAGAAATAAAATTTCCTGCTTCACTCCCTTTAAGATATCAAAGAGATAGTGAAGTTTTTTATGCCTTGTACTTTTCAGTATTTCGAGATTCCTTATTGCATTAAGGGTATGCTCATCCACCGTATATCTGTGATAGGGCTCCTGTATAACGAGATGCCTCAGTCTCCCGAATTCAGGAATGAATCTGTCGAGTATCCCTGTATCATGCATTTCTCGGAGTGTCTCGTATACCCTGTTGCCTCTCAGTATTTCCATAAAATACATTATCGCCTTTCTCGAAGACCGCGTCTTTTTATTTATGAAAAGGAATCTGCTCCTGATGTTTTCCCTGACCTGATAGCTGAACTTCTTGCCTGTGATGGAATAAATATGGAATGCCTCTAATATCTTGTCCGTGTTTTTAAATAAATCTCTGTCTTTAACGATGATTTCATTCTTGGACAGATAAAAATCACCGGTTATTTTTCTTGTGCTGATAGGGACAGTAAAAAATATATACTGGCGGCTGCAGATATTCATTATTTTTGACAGGACATCCATTATGCTTTTTGCCTTTCTGTAATACAGCCTCATCAATATTTCAGAGGAAAGAAACCGCTTTGTATCATTAAATCCGAGACTCCTTGCCGTCTCAGCCTGAAGCTCAAAGGATAAAACATCATTCCTCCTTTTTGAGATAAAATGGAGACACACTCTTGTCTTTAAAAGGAAATCGTATGCCTTCATGAAGTGGCTGTAATCGCTTATAGATAATATTTTTCTCAAGCCTTCGATATCGCTTATCCTCAGCCCTGTTTTTAAAAGCCATGATATTGAGTGAATATCCCTTAATCCTCCCCTCCCCTCCTTCACATTCGGTTCGAGCAGATATACAGAGTCGCCGTATTCCTTATGCCTCCTGTCTATTTCCCTCAGCATATTTCCTGCAAATTCTTTTTTGCCCTTGAATAAGAGCTTTTGATATACATCCTGTTTGAATTCATCAAAAAGGTTTTGGCTTCCTGCAAGGAATCTTGCCTCAATAAGGGATGTCCGTGTCTGCAGGTCATTCATAGCATCTTCAACGCATTCACTTAGAGTCCTGAAACAATGGCTGATATTCATCCCCATGTCCCAAAACCGATAAAGGACAGACTGTGCTGTCTCCATGCTGATATTATCCCTGTTTTTTGCAAGGAGCATGATATCAATATCCGAAAAAGGCGCAACCTCTCTCCGTCCATAGCCGCCGATGGCAATCAGAGCTAAATCGAGCGAGGAGTTCAGAGCTCTGAGTTCAGAGTTATATGATGAAATGAGAGGATTATCTATGATGTCTGTTAATTGATGTGTTATTGCTATTCCATTCAAGTCGAGTTTAATAAGCTCTTCAGCCCTACTGCATAGAAGCTCGCTGATGTTCTGCCTCATTCATACCTCAATGCAACAATGGGGTCATAAAGAGATGCCTTCCTTGCAGGATAAACTCCGAAGAATATGCCTATAATGCCTGAAAATAGAAATGCCACTACAATAGACCACCATGTTATGTGCGTGGGCAGAAAATCGAAGAAGTAATGGAGGCCCACAGATAATGCGATTCCGAGGATGATCCCTCCAATGCCTCCAATGACGCTGAGGATTACCGATTCTGCAAGAAACTGCAGTAATACATCCCTGTTCTTTGCCCCCACCGCCTTTCTTATTCCTATCTCCCTGGTCCTTTCCTTAACCGATACGAGCATTATGTTCATAATCCCGATTCCGCCAACAATAAGGGATATAGTTGCTATTCCTGCAAGGACTGCGGTCATTATATTCAGTATCTTTCCCATGACAGCTATCATCTCATCCTGACTGAGGATGGTAAAGTCCTCTTTATTTGCATGTCTCCTTACCAATATCTCTCTGATCTCCTTTTTTGCCTCATCAACAAGCTCGGCCTTTCTGACTTTTACGGTTATATTGAAGAGCCTGTCGGTATCGAACAATTCCATGGCTGCGGTTGTCGGGATGAATACCACATCGTCTATATCAAAACCAAGGGCCATGCCCTTTGGAGCCATTATCCCGATGACGCGGTATTTTGTATCGCCTATGGATACTACTGCACCCAGAGGATTTGCATCTCCTATTATCTCTTTTTTCACTGTTTTCCCAAGGACGCATACCTTCTGTCCCGAGTCAACATCCGATGTGTTGATACTCCTCCCAATCTCTATATTCAGGTTTCTGATTCCAAAATAAGGATCTGTAACGCCAACAATATAGGTATCCCTGCTTTTCCCCTTGTATTTTATCCACGATGTCCCCACAATGACAGGGACTGCATGAATTATATTCTTTGCCCTCTTTTCCACAAACCGGGCCTCATCATAGGTAATCTTTCTGACAACGGATGTTCCCATATGCATCCCGCCCTCTTTCGAGGTTTTCCCCGGGACAACTATGAGTATATTGGAGCCGAGCTCTCCCAGTTCCTTGTATATCTCTCTCCTTGCGCCCTCTCCGATGGATACGAGCAGGATGACAGCGCTGACGCCGATTATTATCCCTATCATTGTGAGGACAGAGCGTATCTTGTTCACAAACAATGAATCCTTCGCGACATTTATTATTTCGATAATTTCCATAAAATATTATCCCTAATAACATCCACTGAAACATACCCCGTCTTTTATCGTGATTATCTTTTCTGCCTGCTCTGCAATGGATTTCTCGTGCGTCACCATAATTATGGTAGCTCCTTCTTTGCGTATGGACCTAAATAAATCCATTATCTCCTGTCCTGTTTTTGAATCAAGGTTTCCCGTAGGTTCATCAGCTAAAATTATGGATGGATTATTGATAATTGCCCTTGCTATCGAGACCCTTTGCTGCTCTCCTCCAGAGAGTTCGTTGGGCAGATGGTTTGCGCGATGGGACAAGCCGACCTTTTGTAAAAATTCCAAAGCCATCCTATTTCTTTCTTCCGGGGGCAATCCGCTGTAAAGTAAAGGCAGAGTCACATTTTTAATGGCTGAGAGCCTTGGTATGAGATTGAAATTCTGAAATACAAAGCCTATCTTTCTATTCCTTATCTCTGCCAGTTCATTGTCAGAAAGGGTGTTTATATCAATCCCGTCCAGAAGGTATTTCCCGGATGTAGGTCTGTCAAGGCATCCTATGAGATTTAAAAGCGTTGATTT
>JAJYXI010000016.1:0-8842 GCA_021791055.1 Nitrospirota bacterium
CTGCTTGTTATAATCTTTCCCATGCATGGCAATTACCTCCTCTGTTAGGTTTTTTCTTGGTTGAATTACCTTAACAGATTGTAATTGCCGTGCTCTCCTTTCAGCTCACTTCCTTATAGTAAGCTTACCAAGGAGGGGTTAGGGGAGGTTTATTACATCTCCATTACCCCACCTAACCTCCCTTGTAAAGGGGAGGAAGATAGGTGGAGACTCCCTTGCAAAGGGGAGGAACTTTATTATATCCCCTCCTTACCAAGGAGGGGATAGGGGAGGTTGTTTTGTGTCCTGTGTTCACGCCCTGTTGTAAAATAGACACAGAAATTAATCAGTAGTTAAAGGGTTAAGTAGTTAAGAAATTAATGGCATAGAATCAAGAATGTCTTATTCTTCAAACCCTTAACTGCCAGCTACTTAAACCCCTTACTGCTTAAAGGGTCTGGCATATTTGTTGCTTATTTTGAATTGGTATTTTGTTCTTTTATAATTCTGGCTTTAGTTTTTCCTTGACATGTATGTCTTACCATGCTATGTTAGCAATTGATTCGGGGATTTCCATGACTGATTACTTTACAAAAAAAGACGCAGAAGGGTTCAAAAAGGAGATTTCAGAAGAATTCAGACGCTACATGGGTATCCTGAAAGAGGATTTCCAGCGCAGTCTCGGCTTTGTTATTGACGGGCAGAAAGATTTAGAGAGAAAATTAACCGATAAGATTGAATCCACTGCAACCGGGTTAAGAAAAGAACTGACAGGTAAGATTGAATTTACAGATAAAAAATTAAGCAATAAGATTGATTCGTTAAGAGATGAATTAATAGCCCACAGGGACAATACAGAAGTTCATGTTCAAAAGGCAAGGGTTAAAAAAAGAGTTTGGAGTTTAGAGTTTGGAGTTTAGGATTTGCTGTTTTAAAAAGGGGGGTGATGCCGGGAATTAAGAGACAAAAAGTTCAAGAGGTTTAAGCAGTTCAAGTCGTTCAAGTAGCAAAAATCCGCCTTTGGCGGAGAAACTGAACTACCTTGGAGGTAGGAAGTGAAAAAGTTTATATCAATCGTTTCAGCAATGCTGTTGGTATTCGGATTTGCAGCAAGCGCATTTGCCATCCAAGCCGAGATCCCATCAGAGACTCAGGCAGCAGTGGCAAAGGGCACAACCCAGATAACACTGGGCGGTGCAATCAGGGTAAGGGGTGAAATGCAGCAGAACACCTCAGATTTCAATGATGATACTCAGGACCGGAAGTCATACTACGACCAGAGGGTCAGGCTCCGCTTACAGGCTGATGTAACAAAGAACACAATGGGCGTAATCCATCTTGAGAGCGGTGATAACCCCGCTAAAAGTGATGTTACATGGGGTAATGCGACAGGTGAGGACAAAGGCTCATACGCCTACAAAGGCAACGGCAACCTCAAGCAAAACGGACTTTACATCCTCGAGGCATGGATCCAGCACAAAGGCTCCGGCCTTTTTGGAACACCTGCAGGATTCAAGATTGGACATATGCCAGTAAAGCTCGGCTACGGTCTCTTCTTTGACCACAGCAAATTCGGCGATGACTCAATCAATCTCTTTATTGACCCGACAAAGGAATTCCATATTGAATTGTTCCACTCTAAACTTAGAGAGAATCTCAACACTAAGACAACAACTCCTTTTGGAACCAATGGCGATGGAAATATGTATTCATTAGTTCTTGCATACGCACCTACCAAGGATACAAAAATCAGCTTTGATACAACCTACATTGACAACCAGAACGCAAACGTTTTAAATCTTGGCGCTGCAGCTTTGCTCCAAGATTCCCATCTCTGGAACTTCGGTCTGAGGGGTGAGACAACAGTTAATGGTCTTGGCATCAAGGCAGATATCGAACTCCAGTCAGGAAAGACCACCGACAACGGCACCTTTGCTGCACCGACTGCCGATATAAAATACCGCGGCTATGCCTATTTGGTAGGTCTAAGCTACAAGCTTGACCCTGTAAAACTCAGCCTCGACTATGCTTATGGAAGCGGTGATGACAATGCTACTGACAACAAGAATAAGACCTTCCAGACAATCCTGAGCTCCGTTCAGAACTATACCTATGCATACGATTATCGTGCAAGAACAGCAATGGGCACCTCTGGCACCGGTCTTGCAAACACATGGTATGTAAAACTCGGCGGCAATGCTGATATTACAAAGGACCTGAATGCTGACTTAAATATTTACTATTTAAGGGCTGCAAAGAAGTATTCAACCACATATGACAGCAAGAAGATCGGCACAGAAGTTGATGCAAAGCTCACCTACAAGATTGACAAGAATCTTGTCTACTGGGTAGAGGGCGGTTACCTTTTTGCCGGCAATTTCTATAAAAACTTAACAACTTCAGCAACAAAGAATGTAGACGATGCCTATGCAGTAAGGCACGGAATCGAACTCAGCTTCTAAAGAAGCGTGATGCGAAAGACTCAAAGGCGGGGTTACCATATAAATGGTGCCCCGCCTTTTTTGTTTGAAAAATAGTCTTGAATCTGCTATATTTTAAACATCATGGACAGTTTAAACAGGGAATCGCTAAAAGAGGAGCTTAAGGTAAATTTGGAAAAATTTAAAATAGCTGCTACTGTAACAATATTAATAATTGGAAATTAGATAATTTAATTGAAGGGTTATTAATCAGATTAAAGGAGGTTTCAAATGTTTGAGATAATTGGCTCAATAATCGTAGGGATATTGTTAATATTATTTGTTCTGGCATTTACCCATAACTTGATACTAAAAAAGCAAAAATAGTCGAGGAATAAATAATGGGGACAACACGACATTAAACGCTAAGGTCAGTACGCGCTCACTCAGCTCCTAATCTCTTTTAATAGACATACCGCCTGCGCTGCAATTCCTTCTCCATGACCGATAAATCCCATACCCTCATTTGTCTTTGCCTTTATATTTAGAATCAGGGGAGAAATCCCTGCCTTAGAAATAGCATCTTTTATTGCGTCTATATGAGGCGCTAATTTAGGTTTTTCTGTTATGACAATAGAATCTATCCATTCGATCTCAAAGCCCTTTGATTTTGCGAGATCAACAACGTGTTTTAAAAGCATAATGCTCGATGCGTCTTTCCATCTATTGTCAGTATCAGGAAAATGCCTTCCAATATCGCCCTCTCCCATTGAACCTATAATCGCATCGATAATTGCATGACAGAGGACATCGCCGTCTGAATGGCCGAGAAGTCCCTTTTCGAAAGGGATATCGACTCCTCCGAGAATCAGCTTTCTTCCTTCAACGAGCCTGTGAGAATCGTAGCCGATACCAATACGCATTTAATTTAAACAACCTCTTTCGTCATTGCGAGCAAAGCGAAGCAATCTTTTGTATATACTCTACGAGATTGCTTCGTCGCTAACGTTCCTCGCAATGACATTTTATAAGTTTTTAATAAATGCCTCTGCTATTAATATATCCTCCAGAGTTGTAATTTTTATATTCCTGTATGAGCCCATCACAACCTTAATCTTTCCTCCGTACCACTCCATCAATGCAGCATCGTCAGTGGCGTAATATTTGTCAGCAGTTGCCTTCCCGTATGCGTCTCTGATCTTTTCAAAGAAAAACACCTGTGGTGTTTGAATTGCCCACAGGACATTGCGGTTTAAAGTCTTTTGAACAATAATTTCTTCATTTTCTTCCGACTTCTGCCTACTGACTTCTTTAATAGTATCCTTCACAGGAACGCCGGCAACAACACCGTCGCAGTCCTTTAGCCCTGCTATGGTTCTTTTTATCAAATCTCTCTCAGCCAGAGGTCTTGCTCCATCATGCACCAACACAATAGATGTATTGTCGTCCAGTATCTTGATTCCGTTGTAAACAGAGTCCTGCCGCTCTTTTCCGCCGGGCACAATGCGCTTGACCTTTGTGATGTTATACTTCTCTATCAGGTCTCCACAAGATATTAAGTCGTCTTCTTTCAGCACAGGGATTATTTCTGTAATCTCTTCGACGCTTTGCAATGCTTCGAGTGTCCGGATAATGAGTGGTTTATCGAGAAGAAGATAAAAAGGCTTGTTCTTTTCTTCTCCAAACCTCTTTCCGATCCCGGCAGCAGGAACTATGGCAACAACTCTATCCTTCTTGCCTTTCATTTTTATTCCCTATTTCAACTCTACTCCTCTTCCTTTGGCTTGGCGAATATCATCCTTCCTGCCGTTGTCTGCAAAACACTGGTGACAACAACTTCCACGTTCTTGCCTATGAGTCTCCGTGCATTTTCTATGACAACCATGGTTCCGTCATCAAGATATGCCACTCCCTGATTGTGCTCTTTGCCCTCTTTGACTATAAACAGGCTTAAAGCCTCTCCCGGCAATACAACAGGCTTAAGGACATTGGAGAGCTCGTTAATATTCAGAACAGATACTCCCTGAAGCTGCGCTACTTTATTCAGATTGAAGTCATTGGTAATTACCTTTGCATTCAAAAGTCTTGCAAGGGCTATGAGTTTTGCATCAACCTCTTTTATCTTCGGAAAGTCTTCTTCAACAATCTTCACATTTATATCCGCCATCTTCTGTACTCTGTGAAGTATATCAAGGCCCCGTCTACCCTTTGTCCTTCTCATAGGGTCCGGAGAATCAGCGATGTACTGGAGTTCCTGAAGAATAAACTGAGGGATAATAAATGTGCCTTCAAGAAATCCCGCCTCGATGATATCAGCTATCCGGCCGTCGATTATCACGCTCGTGTCCAGAATTTTCAGATCCTCTTCAAGCTCCTGCCCCTTGAATAAACGCATTATTGCGGGAATGGTGAGATTTTTGCCCCTGTGTAAGCCGACAAAAAGGCCGCCATATCCTAAGATTGCATTAAGGGTGAATGAGGACAATACACGGCTCTCATCGGTGATGACATATCTGAGAGGCAATAAGATGAGATTGGCAAATATGAGTCCAATGCTCAGTCCAAGCAGGCCTCCGAGTATGGAGCCAAAAGATACTTTTCTGAGCCTTGATTCTATGACTATTGCGATTACTCCGAAGAAGACGCCTGTCATCAGGCCTTCGGCTACAAAGCCGTATTTAAGGCCGTACAAATAACCTGCAAATATAAAAACTGCAACTATTGCGATCCTTGCAAAGATATTCAAAACTTTCACCTCCCTTATAGGTAAATGGGTGGATGAGTAGATGAGTGAATGAGTGGAAAAACTTTTATCTTATATGCTCATTTGCTCATCCCGGCGGCAAAGCAACATAAAACTTCCTGCCGCTACGATTTACAAACAATAAAACGGTATCCTCAGTCCTTATCTTGGATGTTGCTTTATTAAAATCATTAAGGCCATTAATCCTCTGCCTGTCTATCTCCTGCACAACATCGCCCTTCCGCAAACCCGCATCCTCGGCAGATGAGCCGTGTTCGACCTTTACAATAACAACACCCTTTTCATCCCTGTCTATTCCGAGTTGTTTTGCAACAGCCGCGTTAATATCCATCACAGTTATTCCGGAAAGCGCACTGTCGCTCATATCCATGCTATTGGAAGAGCTTGGGACCACATCTCCCATCTCTGTAGGCAGCTCCATTATATTTGCCTTTAAAGTTATCTCCCTGTCCCGTCTTAATACTTTTATCTCAACCTGAGAGCCAACCTTACTCTGGGCAACCATGTTCCTCAATGTGGCCACATCCCTGACCTTTTTACCGTTAAACTCAAGGATTATATCTCCTCTTGCCATGCCGGCCCTGTGGGCCGGGCTGCCCTTTGCAACATCGCTTACAAGTGCGCCCTCTGATTGTTTAAGTCCGAACTTCTGGGCGATCTCCGGAGTAAGCTCTTGGATTGTAATTCCGAGCCATCCCCTTGTTACCTTGCCCTGTTTTATCAATTGATCCATAACAATGCGGACCATATTAGTCGGGACAGTGAAGCCTATACCCTGATACCCGCCTGTCTTTGAGAATATGGCTGTGTTTATCCCGATCAGCTCGCCTTTGATATTTACAAGCGGCCCTCCGGAATTGCCAGGATTTATAGCGGCATCTGTCTGGATAAAATTCTCATAATCGGTAATCCCTACATCTGCCCTTCCCACAGCACTGATAATACCCATTGTAACTGTGTGGCTCAAACCAAAGGGATTGCCTATGGCGAGGACAAATTCTCCGACCTGAAGCCTCTCAGAGTCTCCCCAAGGAAGCACAGGAAGCCCCTTTGCATCTATCTTTATGATGGCGATATCGGTCTTTGGGTCAGAGCCCACAATTTTTGCCTTGAAGCTCTTTTTATCTATAAGGATTACCTTAATCTCATCCGCCTGCTCCACCACATGATTGTTCGTAACTATATATCCGTCAGGGGATACGATAACGCCTGAGCCGAGGCTCTGCTCCTTCCATCTCTTCCCCCTTCCGTCAGGGAACGGATATAAGAAATCAAAGAATTCGTCAAACGGCGTAGGCTGTTTTTTTATCACCTTTGTGCTTGAGATATTTACAACGGCAGGGGACACTGCCCTTACAATCTCGGAAAATGCGCGGCTCGTCTCCTCCATCTGCTTGGGCACACGGGGAGCAAAAGACATATAAGATGATGTTGTCTTGCTCAAAAGATAATATGTAATTCCGCCAAGTAAAAATCCAATAAGCAGGACTGCCGGTATCCAGAGTAATCGTCTCTTCATAATTTTTATTTTAACATGAATTTTCTAATATCCCCAACTCTCAGCGTAATCCTGTTTGAATCGAGGTATTCAAGGAATGGAAGGGCATATTTGCGGGATGTGCCTAAAATATCCCTGAACTCAGCCACGGTCATCTCTTTCTTCTTTGAATAGAAATCCTTTAGCAGGTCGATCATTTTATTATACTGCTCTTTTGTTATATACATGGAGTCATTAATCCTAACAACCGCTCCCTCTTTTGCAAGGAGCTTCAAAAGGTCATTGATCTCTTTTTCATTTATGGATAAATTCCGGGCAAGCTCAGATTTCATTGGAGGCTGGAAAGCTTCCTTGTTAAGGACAGCAATAATCCTGCCCTTGACGCCTTCATCAACCTGCGAGAGAGATGTCTTAAAATCTTTAAGTCTGAATATATCCTTATCTGCAACAATATCATTTACCAAAGACATGAGAGATGGAAAGTGAGGAGTATGAGGCATTTTTGCCCTTAATTCTTCCCTGGAGATGCCGGACTTTAAAGGATTCTCCCTGTGAAAACGGCTAAGGTTTGATATTGCCGTCTCCTTAAAAGAATCGAAACTGCTGCGATCAAACAACATATCCTGACTCTTGATCAGCCTGCCTTCTTTCAAAAGCTCATCTATTGCAGACCTTATCTCCGGGACATCCGTCTGTATCCAGCCTTCTATTTCCGAGATAATGCATCCGTTAAAATGAGACTTTTTAATCTTTGATTCAACCTTATCCTTCAGGCTTCCTTTTTCAAGGATTACGAGATCTTCTATGCCTTCTTTCTTTTTTCTTTTAGAAGGATATGGGTCGAGTATCTCTCCTCCGCCTATTGTTTCTAATGGAGAAAACCTCCTGATGATATACCTGTCTCCTGAGAGTAATATAACAGGCTCTTCAAGTCTGAACCGGCAGTAGCAGGATTCGCCTGCCTTTATCTCATCCCTGTTGTAGATTATAATCCTTGCAATGGTTTCGGCGGTGCCTGAATAAAAATGGACAAGGCTTCTGCTCTTGACAATCGGCGCAACAGACAGCATATCGAGCTTCGCATCTACTGCTCTTGTTGGAACAAATCGGTCGGAAGAGACAACGACATCACCTCTCTTAAGAGACTCCTTGTCAACACCCTGAAGGTTAATCCCTATTCTCTGTCCTGCATAGGCCTTCTCAACGTTCTTTCCATGGCTTTGCAAGCCTCGCACCTTGCTCGTAATCTTTGAAGGGAGTATCTCCACAGGACTGTCAATGGATATGGTTCCGGATATTGCTGTTCCTGTAACAACAGTGCCAAATCCCTTTAGTGTAAACACCCTGTCTATGGGAAGTCTGAACAGTCCATTTATCAATTTTGGTTTTACATTAACGGCAATATCCCTTATCTTCTCCTTCAGTGCTTCTATATTAAGACCGGTCTTGGCTGATACCGGAATAATATCGGCGTTCTCAAGGAATGTCCCTTTTACGAATCCCCTGACATCGCCTATTACGAGTTGTAGCCAATCATCATCAACAAGGTCTGCCTTTGTAATTGCAATAATCCCGGCCTTAATCTTCAGCAATTCGCATATGGCAAGATGCTCCCTGCTCTGCGGCATAACGCCTTCATCTGCGGCAATGACCATCAGGACAATATCTATCCCGCCAGCGCCTGCAAGCATGTTTTTTATGAGCTTTTCATGACCGGGAACATCAACAATGCCCACTGTCAGGCCGTCAGGATAGGAGAGGTTGGCAAAGCCGAGGTCTATGGTAATTCCCCTCTCCTTCTCTTCCTTTAACCTGTCGGGGTCTATGCCTGTAAGCGCTTTTACGAGGGAGCTTTTGCCGTGGTCTATATGACCTGCAGTGCCGAGGATTATACTTTTAATGCTCATTGTTCATCACAAATTCTTTAAAGCCTCTGAGGATTTTCAGGCCCAGTTCCTGGCTCTTTTCCGGATGAAACTGTGTTGCAAATACATTGTCCTTCCAGACCATGGATGTAAATTCAATCCCATAATCCGTTGTCCCCGCGACAATATCTTTATCTTCCGGGACAACATAATAGGAGTGGACAAAGTAGAAATAGGAATTGTCCTGTATTCCGTCAAATATGGGCGGCCTTTTGAGCAGCTTCACCGTATTCCATCCCATGTGGGGAATCTTTAA
>JAJYXI010000016.1:8942-15040 GCA_021791055.1 Nitrospirota bacterium
ACCTTCCCCTTGAACACATCCAGCCCTTTGCAGATGCCAAACTCTTCAGACTCTGTAAACAGTATCTGCAAACCAAGACATATTCCGAGATAAGGCTTGCCCTTTCTAATTTCCTTCACGATAGAGTCGAGAAGATTAAGGTTATCAAGGTTTTTCATACAATCCTTGAATGCCCCGACCCCCGGAAGCACAATGCCTTTTGCATCGGCAATGACCTTCGGGTCTGCTGTTATCCTGACATCAGCCCCGGCCTTTATAAAGCCCTTCTCAACGCTCCTTATGTTCCCCATTCCATAGTCAACGATAGCAATCATAGTCTTTGATTTTACCATACAAGAAAAAGTTTTTTTAAATTCATTAATTCCTCCTTGACGCTTAATGCTTCTACGAGCTGCATATCTTTCCATGTCTTTACATCAAGCCTTCCGCCGGACAACTCACGGATGCCTACTGCACCGTCAATGTCTGTCCTGAATATCTTTACACGACTAAGCATATCCAGAGTTTCACTATGCGGATGTCCGTAACTATTTTTCCGACCAACGCTTATCACAGCTATCTCAGGAGAGACAGTATTTAGAAATGCCTCAGATGCCGATGAGCGGCTTCCATGGTGTGGAAATTTCAAAACCGTGCTTTTAATATATGTCTGTAGATGTGATAAATCTTCCTGTGGCTCTTCTTCTATATCTCCCGCAAAAAGAAATGAATTCTTATTTCCCTGAATCTTCAACACGAGGGAATCATTATTCTCATCGCTGTCTCCTGAATGCATTGTGTAAAACCCATCATAGGGATGAAGGACAGTAATCTTATATCCACTGCCTTCAATAACATCTCCTCTCTGCAGTTTTCTCTGTCTAATATTTCCAGATATATTGGCAGGGAACCCTTGAGGGTAAATCAGTCTGCCGTTGTCCCATATCTCATGAACATTAAAATTCCTTACAAGATGGAAGATTCCGCCTGCATGGTCGGATTGGCCGTGAGATAAAATAACTGCATCAATTTTCTCAATCCCTCTGTATTTCAAAAACTCGGCCGTCTGAAGACCTTTTCTGCCTGTATCGATTACCAGAGTCCTCTTATCAGGGAGCTCAACCACTGCAGAATCTCCCTGCCCAACATCGAGATATGTGATTTGTATCCCCTTTGGTTCAATCAGCCTGAAACTTGTGTAAATGAGAACAGGGATTATGGCAATAGACACTGAAAGGGCGATAGGCGACAGGCGATAGGCTGAAGGATGGCTAATGGCTAAAGGCTCGGGGCTAAAGGCACTTTGTTCTTTACCTTTTGCCTTTTGCCTTTTGCTCATTAAAAAAACATAAACAGGAATCCCTGCATAAAACATGATGAGCAGTATAGGAGGAAAATCCGGAATCTTTATATCCACAAGGCTCCATCCGGCGATATGTTTTATTACATCAAGAACGAAAATGGTAATCGCATCAATGAAAGATTGCAGCGGGAAAACACCTAAAGCCAGATAAATAAACGATGACACAAGCGATAGGGGCAAAATAACGAATCCGATAAAAGGCGTGATAACGAGATTAGTGAGAGGCGACACGAGAGAAGAGTAATGGAAATAATAGGCCACAAGAGGAGCAGTGCCGATGGTTGCAGCGAGGGAGATTTTTCCGGAAGACATTATGAAACGGAGAAGGGGGGAGACTCCGTTTCCCCGTGTCTCCGTCTCCCCGTGTCTATGCTCCGCAGCAATCCCTATGCACAGGACAGCAATAAATGAAAGCTGGAACGAGAGGTCGAGGATGGAATCGGGTTGTACCAAAATAATAACGACTGCTGCAAAGAGCAATGTATTCAGCCAGAATCCCTTTCGGTGAATTAAAAGACCGAATAGGAAGAGGATTATCATAATAAAAGACCTTATGGAAGGTATGCTCATATCGGATATCCCGAGAT
This sequence comes from Nitrospirota bacterium, assembly GCA_021791055.1. Taxonomy (GTDB): domain Bacteria; phylum Nitrospirota; class Thermodesulfovibrionia; order Thermodesulfovibrionales; family Dissulfurispiraceae; genus Dissulfurispira. Next base: position 10,872 of record JAJYXI010000016.1, read on the forward strand.
AGCCGATCATAAAAGGGACGCATAGGATTGCAGCAATCTGTGAAGGAGTAAGATAAAGGGTTAATCTAACAAGCAAGTTGTATGGAAGCATTTTGATTAAATACCTGAATAGTCTGAATAAGATAAAAAGCAGCAATCCGAAATGTGCGCCTGATATGCTCAGTATGTGAGCGAGCCCTGTCGCATTAAATGCATCTCTCGTCTCCTTTTTCAATAAACTCCGCTCCCCCGTTATTATTGACATGAGAAAAGGAGCTGATTCAGAGGAAAAATTATGTTTGATAAAACCATTCAGCCTTAGTCTGGATTTTTCAAAAAACCCTGTATTTGTACTGCCGATATCCTCTATTGAATCTGCATATCCTGAAATGAGGTTTTTATTGCCGCCCGGATTCAAAAAATAAGAATCTTTCGGGATGCGTGCTTTGATTAGATATAGCCTGTCATGCCCTAAAATACTGTTACTGACAAGACGTAGTCCCTTCAGATTTAGCTGTTTATCGTTTTCGTCAACTGCCTTTTTTATATCTACGACCTGTGCAAATGTGTGTGCTTGCCGGTTTAATGAAACGGCTTCTGTTTTAGCTCTGCCTTCAATTTCCAATGTTTTGCCTGCAATGTCCGAAAATGAAGATGCTTGTATATACGAAAGCTTTGCGCAATAAAAGCCAGAAGCGGCAATAATGACAACTAATAATGAATAGCAAAAAGCTGTACGCCTAAAGAACAACAAAAGGGCTGCCAAAGACAAGAAAATGCTAATGAAAGGGAAGAATCTATGGACATAAAAAAGAGATGTGCCGTATATGAATGAGAGAAAATAGCTCATATGAGTGAATGGGAAAATGGGTTAATGGGCTAATGGGCAACTCATATGCTCATTCACCCATTTACTCATTCACCCTATTGCCTTTTGTATAACTTCTGCTATATCCTCAGCTATTGCCTTCGCCATAGCGCCATCTTCCGCCTCGACCATAACCCTTATCTTCGGCTCTGTGCCGGATGGCCTGACAAGTATCCTTCCTCTGTCACCAAGTTTGTTTATTGCCTTATCAATACTCTTGGTGATTTCAGGGACCTCTTTAAAATCCTTTTTCCCTGAGGCAACAACATTCAGAAGCACCTGTGGATAGAGATCTATATCCGCAGTCAGTTCGGAGACAAGCATGTTCTTCTTCCTCATCAGATATAACACCTGAAGTGCAGTAATAGGGCCATCGCCGGTAGTATTGTAATCAAAGAATATTATATGTCCTGATTGCTCTCCGCCGAGATTGTACCCGCCCTTTTTCATCTCCTCGACAACATATCTGTCGCCGACCTTTGTCCTTACAAGTTTTATCCCCTGCCCTGCCAGATACTTCTCAATCCCAAGATTTGTCATAACTGTAGCAACAACACCGCTGCCGCTGAGTTTATCTTCCCGTTTAAGCTCTGATGCCCATATGCCGAGTATCATATCGCCATCAACCATGTTGCCCCTCTCATCCACAAAGAGCGTCCTATCCGCATCTCCGTCATGTGCTATACCGATATGGGCATTGTGTTCCTTTACGGCTTTAGCAAGGCATTCTAAATGCAGAGAGCCGCATTTGTCATTTATATTTGTGCCTGTCGGCTTGTCATTTATTGATATAACCTCTGCCCCGAGTTCCCGCAAAAGCCATGGGGTAACCTTATAAGCAGCTCCATTGGCCGTATCAACAACTACCCTTAAGCCTTCGAGGTCTATGCCTTTTGGTATTGTCGATTTTATGTATTCTATGTATCTGCCGGCAGCATCATCGAGTCTGTATGCCCTGCCGATCTTATCATCCACAGGTTTTTTTGCTGGAAATTTTTCATCCGCCACAAGTCTCTCGATCTCCTTTTCGATCTCACCAGACAACTTAAAACCATAGGACGAGAATATCTTTATGCCGTTGTCTCCAAAGGGATTGTGAGAGGCTGAGATTACTATCCCTGCATCGAGTCTCAGGGTTCGCGCAAGGAAGGCAACACCCGGTGTTGGAATCGGCCCTACAAGGGTCACATCCATTCCCATCGAACATATGCCTGAAGTAAGGGCGCTCTCTATCATGTAGCCTGAAAGCCGTGTGTCCTTGCCGATCAGAATCATATGCCTTCCGTGGTCATTTATCATGCTATTCTTCAAAATATGGGCAACAGCCATGCCTACTCTCAGAACATTTTCAGGCGTCATGGGAGACCTGTTAACCTTGCCCCTTATGCCGTCAGTGCCGAATAATTTCATTTACCAACTCTCCCGATGGTGATTTTCACGGTCACCTCCGATGCCTTTGTCCTTATATTCCTGCCGTTTGTATTAATCCTTGCATTTTGTGTCATATCCGAATCCATACCTGTAACATCTATAGTCTCTGTCCGCAGCAAAGAAATCCTTGCTATTTCTGTTTTTGCACCCTCTATTTCCATAACAGAAGGCTTTACATCTATGGATTTTATTCTATATCCTTTTTCAGGCGTGCCTACAACATACGCCTTCACAGGCACTGTCTTTGAAGTGGATTCATCCATGGTCACCTTCACACTGACAGGTTCGATCCTCTGGACCTTTATTGTCCTCGGTATTATTACATCGTCCTTATCAAAATAGTATGCTGCTTCACCTTTCTTTGCATTGGACATGTCAATAACAACTCTTGCATCCATAGGCCTTAATGCCTTCAAAAGCCTCTCGTGTCCGCTTATATTGAGACTCACTTTTTTAATGTTCTGTCTCAGGATTTCCAACCCCTTCGGCACATCCTTAAATTCAAGGGGAACATCAATAGCCATCTCGGACTGCCCCCGGTATGTGACAAAGAACCAGAGAGACATGGCGAGCGCTACTGACAATATCTTTAAGCCCATATCGCTGAATATCCTTCTTTTCTTCATTGCCTAACTTTAGACCCCTTCTCTTTCTTGGATTCCGTAAACAGGTCGGTAAGCATGTCCCTCAATGTCCCCATATCGATATGTGTCTCTAACTTCCCATGAATTGCCACAGAGATAGTCCCTGTTTCTTCAGAAACTATAATTGCAACTGCATCCGTCTCCTCTGTAATGCCAATACCAGCCCTGTGGCGGGTGCCGAGTGTCTTGCTCACATCGGTGCCGAGTGTGATAGGCAGAAAACATCCGGCAGCAACAACCCTATTGCCCCGGATTACAACTGCACCGTCATGAATCGGCGATGTGGGATGGAATATGCTCAGGAGCAATTCCTTCGAGACCTTTGCATCGAGTGATGTGCCGATTTCGATGTAATCCTTGAGGCTGACATCTCTTTCGACGACGATTAATGCGCCTATTTTTCTGTTTGCCAGTGCTACTGCTGCCCTGACTATCTCCTCCAGAGACCTCAGTTCTTCAGCGGATGTAAAGCCCTGAAGGAATGATGTCTCTCCCATATGTGCAAGCGCCCTCCTTATCTCGGGCTGGAAAAGGATAATAAGCACTATAACAACCTGAGCCCAGAAGCTCTGGATAATCCAGTCTATGGTGTAAAGCTGGAGGTATCTTGAGAAAAAAGAGGCGATGAGAAGAATGCCGAGGCCTGCAAGCATCTGGGCAGCCTTTGTGCCCTTGATGATAAGAAGGACTCTATAGAGGATTATTGACACAATGACTATATCGAGCAAGTCCTGCCATCTGATCTGTCTCAATAAGTCTAACAAAGGATCTCCTTAAAAGTAGGAATTGCAAATAAATATAATATACCATGTTTTCCCTAAAATTTTCGTTCCTAATGTTTCCATAATCCGTAGTCAAGGAGTCGGCAAACAGTATTCAAAGCCTTTGCAAAGTCTTCATTCATGTGCAATCGAAAGATTATAACCGCTTCATCTTATAGATGCCATAGCAGTAGATGACAGATACAAGACGAGGCTATTGCCAAACCTTATGTGCAAAGTCTTTGAATACTGCCTGCCGACTCCTTCTTATAGCATATCGATTATGCAGGGCAGGTATGCGTAAAAAGCCTTTATCCACAGGAGATTAATCCACATCATCTTGTTCTCGTCATCTACTACATTGCTCACCTCATGAGTGAGCATTTATAATCCTTCGTATGCACATGAGCGGTGCTTATAAAGGCTTTTGGAGCATGCCTGTCCTGCATAACATTACGGATTATGGAAGTTTCTGGTGGGCTAAGA